>JAEZPW010000323.1 GCA_023441255.1 Acidobacteriota bacterium | reverse complement strand
ACAAGGGCTCACTCGCTCCCGGCAAACTAGCGGACGTTGTTGTCCTCAGCGACGACATCTTCGCCATCGACCCGAAAGCGATTAAGGACGTAAAGGTAGAGCAGACGATCACAGGTGGCAAAGTCGTTTACCAGCGCCGTTGAGGTGCCTGCCCGCAATAGATCTGGGTGCCCCGTCCAAGCCGTGATTGGGCGGGGTCTTCGGGTCATGTCGCGTTTTGCCGGTTAACGAGGATGCCTTAGCGCTCCCCAACCGCCTTGTCGAAGAGTCTCTCGCCGACCTGGCTTCCGACCTCGCGCGCTTGTCTGCGCCCGGCTTCGACTCCGCGATCCTTGATCTCTTCCGCTCTCTCCCGAAGCCGTTGCCGGGTTTCTTCGCCGCTATGTGGAGCTATGACAAGGCCGATTGCGGTGCCAACAGACAATCCAAGCAGGAATCTCAGCATCTTGTTCCCTCGAAGTGACTACAAGGACTGATGCGCCGCTGAAGTCTGCCGTTGCGCTCCCTTTCACGAGGGCGAGTGTCGAGCCAGGGTAGCCCGTTCCCCCTCACAATTCGCAGCGTAAAAGATCAGCCATGGTTTCGCGCCGGCGTACCAGTTTGGCCGAGCGCCCGTCCACGAACACCTCCGCTGCGCGCGGGCGAGAGTTGTAGTTCGACGACAGCGACATTCCGTAAGCGCCAGCATCGAGAATGGCCAGCAACTCGCCTTCGGCGATGTTCGGCAACTCGCGACCGTGAGCGAAGAAGTCGCCGCTCTCGCATATGGGTCCCACCACGTCTTGTGCCAGCAACTTGCGGCCGCTCGCGGCAACCACGGGAACGATCTCATGGTGCGCGCGGTAAAGAGATGGCCGGATGAGATCGTTCATGGCAGCATCCACGATGATGAAGTTTTTGCCGTTATTGCTCTTGCGGTAAAGCACGCGCGTGATCAAGGCGCCGGTCGGCCCGACGATGGCGCGCCCCGGTTCCAGCAGGAGGTGGAGGTTCATGCCAGATAAAGCCTCCGTGAGCGCCTGCGCGTAGCTGCGCAATGTAGCATGGAACTGTTCATCGGCCAGGCCATGATAGGAAATGCCCAGTCCGCCGCCCGCATCCACGTAGCGGATGCTGATGTCATCCCGCCTCAACTCGCGGACTAAATCGACAAGACGATTGACTGCCGCTGAGAATGGAGCGACGTCGGTGATCTGCGACCCGATATGGCAACTGATTCCGGCGACTTCCAGGTCCTTATTCCGTGCGGCGCGCCGGTAAAGACCGGAGGCTACCTCGATAGGCACACCGAACTTGTGCTGGTGCAATCCTGTCGAGATGTAGGGATGCGTATCAGCCGGCACGTCGGGGTTTACCCGAAACGCAACTCTGGCACGGCGCTTCAACTTGGAGGCGCAGCTGGCAAGCAGTTCCAATTCGCCTTCGCTTTCCGCGTTGAACAGCAGAATGCCCGCCTTCAGTGCAGACCGGATTTCGGCCTCGGTCTTGCCCACGCCGGAGAACACTACGCGCGCGGCGGCTTTCTTATTCGCCCGCAGTACGCGCTCAAGCTCTCCGCCCGAAACGATGTCGAATCCCGCGCCCATGCCGGCCAGCATCCGCAACAGGCTCAGGTTCGAGTTGGCCTTCACGGAATAGCAGATGGTGTGGGGAAACTCGCTGAACGCACCGTCAAAAGCCCGGAACCGCTCCCGAATCGTCGATGCCGAATACATGTAAAGCGGAGTGCCAAACTTCTTTGCCAGCTGCTCGATAGCCAATGAATCGCAGTGGAGTGACTTCCTTCGGTTCAAAAGCCCGCTTCGGTAGGTAAACGCAGGCGGACGCACATTGTTGGTTCGTGACTTTGCGCTCATGTCAACGGAATCCTAAATAGTGGGCTGGCGGAACGCCATCACTTTGTCCGGGATTGTGCGGCGCTGCGCACCTTGAGCGCGACGACCGTTTCGTCGTCGAAGGGATCTGTGCCTGCCGTGTGCTTGCGTACAGCATCAAAAAGCGCGTTCACCACCTGCTCGGCCGACCCTTCGCAGTTTGCCGCGACAACTCGTTCCAGTGCCCCCCGCCCGAACATCCGCCCATGGGCATCACTGGCATCGATGATGCCGTCGCTGACGAACACGAAGGTGTCGCCATCCTGCGCGTGGTAGGTGACCTCGTCATAGTCGGCATTTGGGAACAGCCCGATCGGCAAGCCGGCCGCCTGGATAATCTCGACCTTGCCGTTGCGGCAAAGAATGGGGCGGGGGAGTCCGGAGTTGGAAATACGCAGCTGACGCCGTTCGTCGTCCCACAGCGCATAGATCAAGGACACGTACTGCGCGTCAATGGGTCGTTCGTTGAGCGACACGTTAATCTTCGAAAGCATTTCCGCTGCACCCGGTTCGCCTGCAGCATGCGAACGCAGGAAGCCGCTCACCAGGGCGGCATAGATCGCGGCCGGAGCGCCTTTCCCACTCACATCTCCGACGGCAATTCCGGTACGGGAAGTCTGCCGTGGGCGCGAAGAATACGAAACAAAATCGTAAAGGTCTCCGCCGATGAAATGTGCCGGCGCGAACCTCGCGTAGATTTCAGCATTCTTCAGAGCCGGGAAGCGAGGCGGCATGATGCGCCGCTGCAACTCGCGTGCCAAGGCCAGGTCGCGGTGCATCTGCTGCTCATGGCGCGTCACCTTCTCGTAGAGTTGTGCGTTCTCTATGGCGATCGCCACTTGTGCCGCGAGCGTAGTCACTGTCCTCAGGTGATTCTCGGTGAAATATCCGATCCGCGTATGCTCGATGTCGAGCACGCCAATCACCTTGTCCTTGTAAACCAGTGGGACACAGAGTTCCGAGCGCGTTTCGGGATTCAACGCGATATAGCGGGGATCACGGCTCACGTCGGAAACGAGCACAGGCTGATTGTGCAGGGCGGAATAGCCGACCAGTCCCTTATCCAGCGGGATGTCGTGCTTCAGGTGAATCTTCTCGTCGAACCGCAACGAGAACCGGTGTTCCAGCTTCGTGCCAGTCGCATCCAGCAGCAGCAGGCTGAACATCTGATAATCCATCAGTCGCTTGAGCTGTTCGCCGATGCGCTGGAAAAGCTGGTCCAGGTTCAGGTACGACGTCAGGTCGCGGCTGATCTCATTCAGCAGCGTCAGACTCTTTGCCTGGCGGGATACGCGGGTATACAACCGCGCGTTTTCTACACCGGCTGCGATACGCGACGCAATCAGCCAAAGCAGCTGCTTGTGTGTCTCGGTAAAGTAACCCTTTTCCGGAGCCTCAAGATCGATGACACCGATGACCCGGTTGCGCACGATCAGCGGTACCGCTAACTCCGAGCGCACTCCCGGCACGCCCTCAATATAGTGCTGCTCGGTGGCTATGTCGTTGACCAGGACAGCTTCGCGCCGTTGCGCCGCCAGACCTGTGACGCCTTCTCCCAGCTTGATTCTCGTGCGATCGATCACTTCCTGCGGGTGCCCGACGGCGAACCGGATATGGAGTTCCTGGGTGCGTTCGTTCAGCAGAAGTATGGCGAAGATTTCGTAATTGATCACCCGCCGGACGATCTCGGCGACCCGATGCAGCAGCCTATCGAGGTCGAGCGTGGTGTTTACGATGTCCGCCACTTCAAGCAGAAAGGGCTCGATTTTTGGCGTGGCAGTCGTTTCCGAGGCTTCCATGCTGATGGTCTTCGGCACAGGACATCATAGCAAGAGAACAGCGTTCACTCAGCGCGCTTACCGCACGAAACGAAAAGGGTGGCGACCTGCGCCACCCACTGCCGCACGCTTCTGAAGCTATTCCGCGCCAAGCTCTCGCACGATCGCCACGGAAGCGCTCGCCCCGATTCGGTTCGCTCCCGCCTGCAACATTCGGAGCGCATCGGCAGCGGTGCGGATGCCCCCTGCCGCTTTCACACCTAGCTTCTCGCCCACCACGGACCGCATCAGGGCAACATCTTCGACCGTTGCTCCCGCTGTGGAGAATCCCGTAGACGTCTTGACGAAGTCGGCCCCCGCCGCAACCGACAACTCGCAGGCCGTAATCTTCTCATCCCGGGAAAGCAGCGCGGTTTCGATGATCACCTTCAGAATCGCGCCGCCTTTGTGCGAAGCCTCTGCGACGGCGCAGATATCGTCTTCCACGTACTTCCTGTTGCCGGCCTTCAGCGCTCCGATGTTGATGACCATATCAATCTCGGCGGCGCCCAGTCTTGCGGCTTCGGAAGCCTCAAATGCCTTCACGCTGGTGAGCGTGGCTCCCTGTGGGAAGCCCACCACGCTGGCGACTTTGACGGGTGTTCCTTTCAACTCCGCCGCAGCCAGTTCGACGTAGCATGGCTGTACGCAGACGGCGGCGAAGCCGTACTGCTTCGCCTCGGCACACAACTTGATAACCTGTTCGGGCGTCGCTTCCGGCTTCAAAACGGTGTGGTCGATCGCGCGAGCGACAGTATTCCAATCAATCTTCGGTGCAGTTGACATTCTTGTTCTCAGCCCGGGTTACTTCGTGGGAGTCAATGCAGGCTCCTGCGAGTTCTTGTTGTCTGTTGCCGTGCCGGCATCGGGCGTCAGAATGCAAATGTCGCCCAGGTTGCGATAGCGCTCGGCGTAGTCCATGCCGTAGCCGATCACAAATTCGTCCGGTATCGTGAACCCCACATAGTCGGCCTGGACAGGTTGCTGCCTGCGGCATGCCTTGTCCAGGAGCGTGGCTATTTTCAGCGACTTCGGCTGGTGCGCCAGAAACATCTTGCGCAGGTACATCATCGTCAGGCCCGTATCCAGGATGTCTTCTACCAAGATGACGTTCTTGCCCGTAAGTGGCTGCTCCACATCCTTGGTCAGCTTTACCTCGCCGCTGGACTGCTTGCCATTGCCGTAGCTGGATACTCCGATGAAGTCGAACGTCGCATCCAGAGTCACGTTGCGTGCCAGGTCTGACAGGAAGATGGTTGCGCCCTTGAGCACGCCGACCAGGATGACGGATTCACCGGCAAAATCGCGTGAGATCTCTGCCGCCATTTCGCCGACACGTTTCGCGATCTGCTCGCGAGAGAAGAGCACCTTGAGTTCGGACATAGTTGTGTTTGTTCTGCGAGAGTTTTTAGCTTAAACGATTGAGGGCTGAAGAACCATGCTGAATTTCCGCAACGTTGAAGCACACGACCGCCACCGAATAGAATGACGGTCGCGCAAGGAGGTGTACCGTGGATTTCAACGGCATCAAGCTGACCTGGCTCGGGCACTCAACATTCCGGATCGAGACCCCCGAGGGAAAGACCGTTCTGATCGATCCCTGGGTCATGAACAATCCCGCCTGCCCCGAGAGCGAGAAGAGCATCAACAAAGTGGATTTGATTCTCGCAACACATGGTCACTTCGACCACATAGGTGACGCCGTCGAAATAGCTCGTAAGCACGACCCCATGGTGGTCGGCATCTTCGAGCTTTGTATGTGGCTCCAGAAAAAGGGAGTAAAGCAGGTCTCTCCGATGAACAAGGGCGGCACCCAGAAAGTCGGCGACCTCAAAATCAGCATGACCCACGCCGTGCACTCCTGCGGTATCCAGGATGGCGACCAGATTATCTATGGCGGCGAAGCCTGCGGCTATGTCGTCGAGTTCTCGAACGGCCTGAGGATCTATCACGCCGGCGACACCGCGGCCTTCAAGGACATGGAGATCATTCACGACCTCTATCATCCCGAGATCGCCATGCTTCCAATCGGCGATCATTTCACCATGTCTCCGCGAGACGCCGCTTACGCCTGCGGCATGTTGAAGCCGAAGGTCGTGATCCCCATGCATTTCGCCACGTTCCCGCTGCTCACGGGCACGCCCAATGACCTGCGGGAGCGGCTCGAAACCGTCGGGGTGGAAGTGCTCGAATTGAAACCGGGCGAGACTGTTGGCTCGACCGAAACGGCGTTGGCAGGGCACCGATAATACGAGTATCTAGAGCAAGTACATGGCAGAAAGTACGCGTCCGTCTTGGAAAATGGGCGGGATCACCAATCCCGCCGTCGAAGAATACCTCTATAGCCTGACGCCCGCGCGCGATCCGGTCCTCGCCGAAATGGAGAAACTGGCGGCCGAACGCCACGTTCCCATCGTCGGCCCGCTGGTCGGGCGCCTGTTCTACCAACTCGCGCAACTGAGCGGTGCCAAAACCATCTTTGAAATGGGTTCGGCCATCGGCTATTCCACAATCTGGTGGGCTCGCGGCGTGGGCCCCGAGGGCCGGGTCATTTATACCGACGGAGACCGTGCTAATGCCGATCAGGCGCGCAGGTTCTTCGAGCGGGCAGGCGTGCAGCATCAGGTCGAAGTGAGGGTCGGGGATGCCCTGGAGATCTTGTCCGAACGGAAGTCTGAATTCGACATCATCTTCAATGACGTGGACAAGGAAGATTATCCGCGAGTTTTTCGGGTGGCCGTTCCCCGTCTGCGCAAGGGTGGCCTGTTCGTCTCCGACAACGTGCTGTGGCACGGCGACGTGGCCGATGCCAGCCATAATGACAACCAGACCAAGGCGATCCGCGAGTTCAACCAGATGCTTTTCGCGGCGCCCGGCTTGAACACCACCATATTGCCGCTGCGGGACGGCATTGCCGTTGCCACCAAAATCGGCTGACCAGCCGACGAGCGACGGGGCATAGGCGTTCTAATCTGTTTCGAGCGAGGGCGTATCATCTAAACGGTTATGAGGCCGCTGGCAGTGGTATTCCGCACCGCCGTCATCATCTGCACAGCTGTTGTGTCCGTCAGCGCCGCCGCGTATCACGGAGTCGAAGTCGGGCAGCGAGACGACTTCATGCCACCCGAGTTTCAGGCCGTCGGTCGCGGTGAGTACCGCGCCCAGTTCGGCAACGAACTGATGCAGGTATTCACTGAAGGCGCTCTCGTTACCTCCTTCAAAGTTGTTCCGCTTGCTCCCATGACCCTGGCGGAAGCTATTGCAGCCCATAGTCGTGGGGCGACGGCTGACGACCTGCAACGTCTGGTTGACTTCAACCAGCGCCCCATAGGTATCGCCGACGTCCGTGACCGCATCGCCTACTTTACCCACAGCGTCGTTCCCGAAGCTGCGGTCCGGGCGGTCGGCCACTACAACGAGATGACGGAAGTTCAGCTGTTTACGGTGCCTCTTCCGGGCGATCAGGCGCAGGCCCTTGTGACCGCTGCCGCCCATGCCTCCGCCAACGCAGTGAACCGTCGGCCTCAAACAAGCGGTCTCTACGCGCAAGCCGAATACCTGGTCGAAGCGGACACCGAGATTGCCCACCAGCAGGGCCAGGACGCTTTGGCCGAATTCGCCGCTTACAAGCGAATATGTTCGAACGAAAAATCGAAGGCCTGCGACACGGCCGGGCCTGAGCACAGAGCGAACCTCATCCGTTCCGCGTCGACCTTCTTCTCCGATGTGAAACAGGCTAAGCTCACTTTCGAGGCCAATATTGCCTTACTGGAAAATCCGCCCGACGAACTTACTCAGGTGCAGGAAATGGCCGATTCGCTGTTGCAGCAGATCCGGGAGACGCTGGGTCCCGTCAAATTCGAAACGCTGCCGTGACTCCGCCGGAGAACCGATGCCATGACCGTTCGCCGACTCAAGGCTTATACCGCTCAGACCGGGTACGTTTATCAGTATTACTTCGTGGGGAAGCGCCCCGCGCTGCCGGGAGCCGGCGTGAGCGCGGCCAACGAGTATGTCTTCGACGTAAGTGCCGATCGTTCAACTTACTTCGCCATCAGTATTTTTGTGGAGGAGGAAGGCCTTCGAGCCTGGGCGGCAGAGAACGGCCGCGAACTGACTGAAGCCGAACAGTACGCCGCCGCCAAGATGCGACTGTTCAGTGCCTTCGACCAGGTCGATGACCTCAAGAACTCATCGCGCCAGTTCAATATCGGACCTGAGAATATCGCCGAAGTTATGGAAACGCTGGATCTCGGGTGAAGCCACGTGCGATTTGTTTCAGGCGAGACATTCGCATTCGCAGCAGCGGCAGTACATTCGCAGCACGGGCAGTACGTTCGCACAACCGGCAGTAAGAGCCGGCAATAGAGGTTGTCATTGCGAGGAGCGAACGGACGAGGAACCCCTACCCCGCAAATCAGCCGAGGTAGACATTGCTCCCTCCGCTAGGAACGACAACGGCTCAATTGGCCGGCGGCATGGGTGTGTGACATGGGTCACAGTTCCTTGTGACTGACACCGCGTAGGCTGTCCCTGTAAACTGTATAATCAGCTTACCCGCCTTGCACCTCGATGTGGCCGTTTGATCCGGTGGGCACGGCGCGCCGAGGTGGCGTTGCTATCGTGCCCGATGGCGCTCGACTTGGGCGGCGGAAATCGTTTATGCCCCTGCTTTGGCTGCGTGTCGCGGTTGCGTTCTATGGGGTCGGACTGCTTTACGCACTGGCCCAACTCAACCGCAAGAGCGATTACTTATCTCGCGAATTCATTTTGCCCAGCGTCGGACTGGGTATGGTCTTCCATTTCGTGTCGCTGGTGGAGGCGGCAGTCCTCGAGCATGTGACGCTCGCCTCGGTGCACCATTCCGAATCGCTGCTGGCCTTCCTCATCATGTTTGGATTCATGGTGGTCCGCGTCAAATACAAGACCACCTCGCCCGGCATATTCATCTTTCCGCTAGTCTTCCTGCTGACGTTTGCATCGGCAATCGCGCAACGTCCGCCGCAGCTCACGAATCCTCTATTCCGAAGCGGCTGGGTCTTCGCCCATATTGCCCTGATTTTCACCGGGTATGCGGCCTTGTTTCTGAGTTTCGCGGCCAGCCTGCTTTACCTCGTGCAGTCCAAGAACCTTAAAACGAAGTTGAAGAACCCGACCTCAGGCGGGATGTTCTCACGCCTGCCCGCTCTGGAGGTGATTGACGAGATCGGCTACAAGTCGCTGATGCTAGGCTTCCCGTTCATGACGTTCGGCCTCATGATGGGCGCTGTGCTGGCGCAGCAGAAGTTCGGCGCCCGATACTTCGCCGACCCGAAAGTCATGCTCTCGCTGCTCATGTGGGTGGTTTACGTTCTGCTCATCTGGACACGGTGGAACTCCGGCTGGCGCGGGCGTCGCGCGGCTTACATGGCGACGTTCGCCTTCCTGGCGGCGATAGGCGCATGGGCCGCCAACTACTTCAGTGGGGTGCACAGGTTCGTAGCGCCATGAGCTTTCTTCTCACAGGGCTGAACCATAAGACCGCTCCAGTAGACGTGCGCGAACGCTTCGCCATACCCGAGAAGCGCCTGGCCGACGCCGTCCAGCGGTTCGCCTCGTACCCCGGAATCGAAGAAGGCCTCATCGTCTCCACCTGCAACCGCGTTGAATTCGTCGCCCGTGCCACCAACTGCGAAGCCGACCTGCACGGTTTTCTGGCGGACTTCTTCCAGATGTCACGCCAGGATTTCGAAAGATACCTTTACGACTATCGCGAGCAGGAAGCGATCCGGCACGTCTTCCGCGTCGCTTCCAGCCTGGACTCCATGGTCGTCGGCGAGCCCCAGATACTTGGCCAGGTAAAGGAAGCTTATGCTGTCGCTCGCGGGGTTGGCGCCGTCAACTCACATCTCGACGCGCTCTTCACGCGGTCCTTCGCGGTGGCCAAGAAAGTTCGCAACGAGACTTCAGTAGGCACGTCAGCCGTGTCGGTCGCCTCTGTCGCCGTCGACCTGGCAAAGAAGATTTTCGGATCGCTGGCAGGGAAGCACGTCTACATGGTCGGCGCCGGCAAGATGATCGAACTGGCGGCTCGCCATCTGCTTGCGCACGGCGCCGGGAGCATCTTCGTCGCCAACCGCACGCATGAACGCGCGCAGGCCCTGGCGGCCAAGTTCAACGGGCAGGCCATCCGTTTCGACCAGCTTTACGACACCGTCGACAAGGCCGACATTGTCATCACTTCAACCGGCGCGCCCGTCGCCATATTCAAACGTGAACATGGCGAGCGTTTCCTGAAGCAGCGCCGCAACCGTCCTATGTTCTTCATCGATATCGCCGTCCCCCGCGACGTCGATCCCGCCATGAACGACCTGGACGGCATTTTCGTCTACGATATTGACGACCTGCAGCAAGTCGTTAGCTCGAATCTCGCCGACCGAAGCCAGGAAGCCCAGCGAGCCGAGGCCCTCATTGAGGAGGAAGTCGCCCGCTTCACCGCCAGGCTCCAGACCATCAACGTGGTTCCGACCATCGTCTCGTTGCAGGAACAACTGGAAACGATTCGGCAGGCCGAAATCGATCGCGTGCGTGGACGCCTTGGGAAGCTCACTCCGGAACAGGAGATGGCAGTCGAAGCGCTCTCGCGCGGTATTATCAACAAAATCTTGCACACGCCCATCACGACGCTCAAGACGGCGGCGCGCCAGCAGGAAGCGACCACCGTGGTGGACATGATCCGGCGCATTTTCAATCTGCGTGACAACAATGCCGCAAGCCTGCGCGACAACACGTCCGGAAATGCGCGCGAGGAGCGCGTGGCCGCGGCCGCAGGCACATCGAAAGGCGACGAGGGAGCAAACTCGTAAATGGCAAAGCTCCGCATCGGTTCTCGCGGTTCTCAATTAGCTCTGTGGCAGGCCAATCATATTTCCGCTCTGTTGCGCGAACGCGGCCACGAAATCGAAATCGAGATCATCAAGACGACCGGCGACAAGATCACCGACGTCGCACTGGCAATGGTCGGAACCAAAGGCATGTTTACCAAGGAGATTGAGGAGGCTCTCGCAGAAGGCCGCGTCGATCTGGCCGTGCACAGCCTTAAGGACCTGCCTACCGAACTGCCTCCAGGTTTCGAAATCGCGGCCATCACGACCCGCGAGCATCCCAACGACGTCTTTTTATCAGTGCGTTACAGCAGCATTGACGAACTGCCGCAGGGAGCAAGAGTAGGGACCAGCAGCCTGCGCCGGCAGGCCCAACTCAAATTCATGCGGCGCGACCTTGAAATTCATCCCTTGCGCGGCAACGTGGACACGCGCATCCGAAAGCTCGAGGAAGGGCAGTACGATGGTATTGTTCTGGCTGCTGCGGGACTGAACCGTCTTGGCAAGACCGAACTGGTGAAGCAGGTGATCTCACCCGACGTGATGTGTCCGGCCGCCGGTCAGGGAGCTCTGGGCATAGAAATCCGTGAGGGCGATACTCGGATGCGCGATCTGCTCGGTTTTCTCGATGATTCAAATGCCCGTGCAACCACCGTGGCCGAGCGCGCGCTGCTCAACGAACTTGGCGGCGGGTGCCAGGTGCCGATCGGAGCTCACGCCGTTGTCGCCAACGGGCAGATTCAGCTGAGAGGGATCGTAGCCCGACCGGACGGAATCCTGATTCTGCGCGAAAGCATGACCGGAAAGGACCCCGAAATCCTGGGCCAGACAGTCGGGAAGAAACTGCTTGCGGCCGGAGGCCAGCGCATTCTCGAAGAGGTCTACGGCGAAAGCGTCGTGGCTCCGCAACAGCCTTGATTGCAGATTTCAGATTGCAGATTGTAGATTGAGATCCGTACCGGGCTTCTGCCCGTGAGGTGCGCGTGTGAGTGCATCGCCGGCGGCCAAGGTCGCACGAAAGCAGACGTCAGCCAAGTCCAGTACCGGCAGCAAGCCGCTCGGTGGTAAGCGTGTCATCATCGGACGTGCCAAGGCTCAGGCCGGCTCCCTCGCGAAGCTCCTGCGCGAGCAGGGAGCCAATGTCACTGCCATACCGTTCATCGAGATACATAAACCCAAGTCTTTCAAGCAGCTGGACCAGGCAATTAAAGCCATACGTGAATACGACTGGCTGATTCTGACAAGTGTCAACGGCGTAGAAGCACTGTTCCGCCGCATGACCAAGTTGCGCATGGAACCGGGTTGGCTGGCGCACCTGCGCATTGCCGCGATCGGTCCGGCAACGAAGGCCGCGATCGAGACGCACGGCCTCAACGTCAGTGTGGTGCCCAAAGAGTACGTCGCCGAATCGGTTGTCGCCGCCCTGAGAAAGAAGGTTGAAGGCCGCAACGTTCTCCTCGTCCGGGCGAAGGTGGCGCGCGACGTCATCCCGAACGAACTCCGCAAGGCGGGTGCTGCGGTCGACGTGGTGGAAGCGTACGAAACCGTGCTGCCGAAGCCTTCGCGCAAAGCGCTCATTGCGGCGCTGCAGGATTCCAAGAAGCGACCGGACGTTGTCACCTTTACCAGTTCTTCTACGGCAAGGAACTTCGTCGAACTCATCGGCGCAGAAGCGGCTTACTCTGGTCTGCTCGACGGTGTGAAGCTGGCGTCCATTGGCCCCGTGACGACCTCAACCCTGAAAGAGCTTGGGTTGAAAGCCAACATCAAAGCGAAGGAGTACACGATCCCGGGACTGGCCAAGGCGATCGTCGCGGCGTTCACCGATTGAGATTGTCATTCGGAGCGAAGTGAGGGTCTCCAGGTTGACCCGAGTGCCGCGGCGCGCACTGAAGTGATTACGGCTGGGCCGTTTCGTGCACCTCCACCGTGCTCCACGCCTTGTCGGCGGCGTGGCAGATGTTCTCCAGCGGACATTCAGCACATTTTGGCTGACGTGCCACGCATAAAGCCCGTCCATGCAGAATCACCTGGTGCGCGAAGATGATCCACTTGTCGCGTGGGATAACGTTCATCAGGTCCTGCTCGATCTTCTGCGGATCATCATTCGTCGTGAGTTCCAGTCGCCGCGAGATGCGATGGACGTGAGTGTCCACGACCACGCCGTCTGCCTTGCCGAACCATGTGCCAAGGACGACGTTGGCCGTCTTGCGCGCCACCCCGGGCAGTACGAGCAACTCCTCCATCGTATCCGGAACCTTGCCACCGAAAACGTCCAAGATCTGGCGTGCCGCTCCGACGATCGACTTCGCCTTGTTCCGGAAGAAGCCCGTGCTCTTGATGTCGGGCTCGAGTTCTTCCGGGGTGAGTGCAGCGAAATCCCGCACTGTCGGATATTTCCGGAACAGTTCCGGGGTGACCATATTGACTCGCGCATCGGTGCACTGGGCCGAGAGGATGGTGGCCACCAGCAACTCCCATGCGCTCTTGTGGCGCAATGCACAGGTAGCATTCGGATAGGCCGCATCAAGCCTCTTGAGTATCTGGTGAATGCGTTCCGGCGACGTCGGGTTATAGGCGGGTGACATCGCCGTCTTCGTATGCGCCTTGGAAGCGGCTTTCGCGCCCTTGCGGGCGGACTTCTTCTGTCCGGGCAACACAGGTGCCTTTTTTCCGGTCTTGCTCACAGCAATGTTCTTGGTCTTCGTAGCCGGCTTATGTACGCCTTCCTGGCGCCCAGTCCGGGCAGGCTGACGCGGTATCGTTCCTCGTACCATGGCGAGCATTTTCGCACGCGTCGCCAGCGCCGCTCAAAACGCACTCCGCATTTTCCAAAAAACGAACAAAATAAGGATTGCAGATTCGAGATTTCAGATTGCAGATTTCAGCAAGCAGTGAATAGAATCGTCCGTTCAATCTGCAATCTGAAATCTGCAATCTGCAATTCACCCGATCCGTTCCAGCATGTCCTCCAGCGACGCTCGAATGCAGATCGTCTTGGGCTGGTCCCTTTCCGTGTACGGGCTGATTTCGATCTCGCGCGCGTCCATCATGCGTTCTTCATACTCGTCCGGAGAATCGGTCTCCACGGCGATCACGAAGTCCTGCTCGTCCAGTCCAAACGAATACACGACATTCAGGCGTGTGTTGGGGAAATCGCTGCTGAGCTTTATGAGTTCGTTGACCATACGGCGTCGTTCTTCAAACGGCAGCACGTACCATGCCCGGGTCCTCACCAAAGGATAAACCAGCAGGTATTTGTAACCTCCTACCCGAACATGCCCTCGCAGATGGTGGGAGACGGCTGAATCGTTGTCGATCGCATATTGCGAGTGCCGGGTCATGCCAAGGTAAGAGCGCGTCAAAGTGACATATCCTGCCATACGTGTACGCAGCACGTCCGAGGACATCTCCTGCAGGCAATCAAGCGAGTAGCAGATGCGCCACAGCATGAAGTCGGCGTCAGCGCGCAGCCCGACTGCCGAATACGTCAGGACCTTCATCGTGTCGGCAACCTGCCACTTGCGTATCACTTCTCCGAACTCGCGACGCTGCTCCTCACGCTCATCGAGGGGCAGCCGCCGCCATTCCGGTGCGGTCTTGAAGAAACCGAAATTCACGTACTGCCTGCGGTGTGGCTTCTCTTCGTTCATGGCTCTCTCGGGCAAGCGTGCTGACGCAGCGCCTTACCAGTGAGATGTACGAAACGGGGCGCACGCACGAAACTGCGGCAGGCCATCGCCTTAGCGGCAAGCACTAATCCGGCTGTGTCGGATAGAATATTCGGTTGTGTCATTTGCCCGTAACGGACTTGTAGCGTAGCCGCCGGTGCGGCGGCTACGTTCTCACCTTCCATTCACCTTTCGGAGAGACTTGATGTCGACGAACGTTCAAGCGCAACCCGCGACGGAACTCCAGGCCGTGCCACTCACCATTGAGGGCTATAGTGTGCTGCACCAGATGATGCGCTTCCGCTGGAGCGACTGGCGCAAGTTGGCGCAATCTGAGCGTAGCGTCATCGCGCAAGAAGCTTCCGCGGCGCTATCCGAGATGGAGTCCACCGGCCTGTCCGCCGTTTTTTCCATGCTTGGGCACAAGGCGGATCTCATGTTCGTCCACTTCCGCAACAGCTTCGACGAGCTGAACCAGGCGGAACTTCGACTCAACAGCCTGCGCCTGAACGATTATCTCGAACCCACGTCGTCCTATGTCTCGGTCATCGAACTGGGCCTCTACGAATCGACGATCAAGCTGTACCGCTCGCTGGCCGAGCGCGGAGTTGAGCCGCATTCTGAAGAGTGGAACAGGGAAGTGGCCGACACGCTTGCACGGCAGAAACAGGCGATGTCTCCGCGCTTGTTTCCCAAGATTCCCGACACGCGTTACATCTGCTTTTACCCGATGGATCGTCGCCGCGGCGAAGAGAAGAACTGGTACAGCCTGCCTATCGAAGATCGGGGACGCCAGCTGAACGAACACGGAACAGTCGGCCGCCGGTATGCCGACACGGTTCGACAGATCATCACCGGGTCCATCGGCTTCGACGATTGGGAATGGGGTGTCGACCTGTTCGCCAATGAGCCGCTGGTCTATAAAAAACTGATTGCGGAAATGCGCTACGACGAAGTAAGCGCCGTTTATTCCAACTTCGGCATCTTCTATATCGGCATCAGGGTTCCCGCGATTGCACTTTCGGGTCTGTTGGACGGTAATCTGCCGGCCAAGGAGCAGGGCTGATCGCTATGTTCCGACGCCGGCTGCTGCCGGCTCAAGTTTCGCCCGTTCGGGCTGGTGGCGAAGCAAAGCCTTTATCTGCGCGGGTAGGCTCCTGATGTTCTCCCCTTTGATGAACAACGCGTCCGCACCCGCCCCGCGCCACTGGGCTGGCGGGACCGGAAACGCCGTCAATAGCACGATCAACGGGCGCGGGTGCAGGCTCCTTGCGGCCCTGACCACCTCGAACCCTGCCATTGGGGTTTCCATTTTAAGGTCAGTCACTACAACGTTGTAGGACTCCAGACGCAGGAGAGCACATCCCTGCGCTGCCGAAGTGGCGGGAGTTACGCGGAATCCGTCACGTTCGAGGATGGCCGAGAAAAGCCTTACGATCGATTCTTCGTCGTCTATCAAAAGAGCTTTGAACATTCGGGCGTTATGCTCCATCACTGTTTCCAGAACGCTCCACGCTGTAGACAGTGCGTCCGGAGAGGGCATCAACGGTCGCATCCTTGAGCGCTATATTTATGCGGTCGACCGCTTCCTGCGCGGTCTTCATCGAGTCGGCGTCGCCTGCTTTCTGGATTGCCAAGCAAAGCGGGAACACCGCGTTTCGTATGTGGTGATTCAGTTCGGCTACGATCGCGGCCCGCTCGATCGACGTCTGGTAGTGGATCTCTTCCTGCTTTAACTGGATTGCGAGGCACACGATCACCGCAGTCAGTGCCGCGATGAAGTCTCCCACCAAAGAATGCAGCACGATACCGCGCTCCATCGGCAGCGTGGCGAGATGTATACCTGCTGCGATCATTCCCACCAGCAAGCCACAGAACACTGCGACAGCTATCTTCCCCCGTCTTGTGCCGTTGCGAGCCATATCTCCCCGTTCGTTAACAGCATAGGATGGGTTAACTGCCCGCTCAATAAGCAGTCCACCCTACCACGACATGCGTCCGATACTGTACTCCAGTGCTGAACTCCATGAACAGGGGGAGGCCTCAGGCTGTCCCCTGAAGCACACAAAGCCGGAACACGGCCGTCGCGTCATTGATTCCGGCAGTTAGGAGGGAAGCGTTTTGTTCTCCTCCTCGGATTTTGCCTCGGGGTTACTGCCACTGATGCCTTGTTTGAACCCCCGAATGCCTTCGCCCAGTCCTTTGCCTAGTTCGGGCAGCTTTTTGGGACCAAATACAAGGAGCGCGACAAAGAGTATGACGAGCAGGTGCATGGGCTGAAAAATGCCTTCAAACATGATTCCTTCTCCAGATGGTTACGAAGACTTTAGCCTCTTTCCGCTGCACTCCGCACGGCGTTAAGGGCCCGCTAGAGGAGCGGAAAGGATCGGAGTGACGAGGCTTAGAGAACGGATGTCGGAGGCGAGCGCCCGTCGAGAGGGTGAGTGACGAAGTTCTGGCTGGGAGTTGCCGTACTGTCGAAAGCGAGGCGCGCAACCAGATGCGGCCGTGCCTGGCTGGGAAGCGCTGCGGCGGTGGCATAGATCATGTCGGCCGCGTGACCAGCCATCACTTGGGAAACTGAGCAGAGCCGTTTCTGCGCCCCGGGTTCCTCTACAACCGCTTGCGCGGCGCGAAGGTCGTCGGTCGCCGAGATCGCAGGAAAGGCAAAGACGGCGATCGTGACCGCCGCGAGCAACGCTCGCGAGAACTCGCGAGGCGACCTGTTCAGCCCGAGTTCATAGCGGCAACAGGCGCAAATGCCTGCTGCTGCAAGCAGAACCCACACCGCATTAAGGAAAAGCTGCACGACGTAGTAGATGTTTTTCCCCTTGGTTGGATGCGAGCACGTTCAACCTTCTGAACCAGAAGGAGTATTGGTTGGGGCGACCGGCTCGGTAGGGCTGTGGGTCTTCACTCCAACGCTCCTGCTGGGAAGCGCCACTTCCACCTCGCGCAGGATCCGTTCAATCTGTGCTCGTACGACAGGGTCTTCCGACCGGTAAAGAATCACTTGAAGGGAGTTGCGCAGGTGATGATGGATGTGCCGGATAGCCCGCTCTCGTTCATGCGCCAGGAGAATACTTTTTCGAAGCTGTACTCGCCAGAGAAAGAACAGAAGGCCCGCCGTGATGCCGGCGATGCACATGCCCGTCAAGTCCTTCAGCATCGGTGGATACCCGGGCCAGAAGCTCTCGAACGCCCACTCCGACGTGCGGGAAGCGATCGCTACACCGGCGGCCACCAGCAGTGCCTGCCAAATCGCCTTGCGAAAAGCCCCCATTCTCTTTCTCCGGAATTGTTCATTGTACCTTTAGCGTGAACTGCCCGGGAGCACAACCTCGTTCTCAGACACTGGCAACCATCAGCCATACTTTCCCAAAAAGAACCGTGTCGGCTTCCATAGCAGTGACTACTACAGTCGGGGCTGCTGGACTTTGTATAATCCAGAACGCTGTATCCAACGTATGAGAGGTCGTATGTCGCAGAAAAGCCGCCTTGTCCTCTTTACGCTCGCGGTATTTTTGTTTGTTTCTGCTTTCGCTGCGGGCGAAGAGATCGCGGGAGCTCCTACGCACGTCGTCATTTCGCCTGTGGCCAATATGTATCGCGCCGCGACCTTGGATTCCGATGTCGTTTCACAGGCGATCTACTCCACGAATGTCTTCATTGTGAGCGATGGGCCGCCCTCGACTGATCCCAACTGGGTTCACGTACGCACCCCTGACGCATACACCGGGTGGATGCAGGTGAATGAGCTGAAGCCGTTGCGGGATAGTCCCTACGCTGCGGGTGGCCAAGTCGTACGCGTTTCGCAGCGAAGCGCGAACGTCTATCGCGAGCCTGATGTAACGGCCCATGCGCCCCTTCTTAACCTTCCCTGGGAAACACGCCTCGAGGTGATCAACGAAAAGGTGAACAGCGGTGAACGATGGCTGAAAGTTCGTCTTCCAGACGGACGGCAGGGTTATGTCCAGAAGGGTGACGTCAGCTCCGATTTCACGCCACTCACCATTGACCAGACCATCGCGCTTGCGCGCAATTTTCTCGGAATCACTTACACCTGGGGCGGCACATCCAGTTTCGGCTACGATTGTTCAGGGTTCGTGCAAATGCTCGTGAGACAGCGGGGCATCATCATGCCACGCGATGCCGACGAGCAGGCAGCCTGGAGCGGCGTTGCCCCCGTACAACGCAAGGACCTCCAACCCGGCGACCTGCTCTATTTCGGTTCCGGCCCGGACAAGATCACGCACACCGGTATGTACATCGGGAGCGGCGAGTTCATACACGACACCACCAATACTCACCCCATGGTGCAGATCAGCAAGCTCGACGCCGCCCCTTGGACCACCTTGCTGGTGGCCGCGAGACGCGTGAAGCAGCAACCCGCACAGGATAGTAATCCGCAACAGGAGGCAAGATCCAAATGAATCGTCGCCATTGGTTGAAAACCGCAGGTGCTGCCGGTCTTGCAGCTGCTTTGCCGGTGGAGGTGCTTTCCTCCGAACGGCAGGCGACCGCGAAGCCTTCCTCACGTGGTGCGGTTGAAGTTACCTCTGAACTCAAGCGCCTGAACCTTAGGCACACGTGGACGACGACCATGTCGTCCAGTACATATCGCGACACGGTTCACCTGCGCTACACACGTGAGGGCATCACCGGCTACGGCGAAGGCGCTCCCATCCAGCGTTACGGCATCAGCCCCGAGCAGGCGAAACAGGCCATCGACGCCGCCCATGATTCCATTACCAGCGGGGATCCCCGCGAGTTTGATAAGTTCCTTTCGCAGGTACGCCAGAAGCTCGGCGAGAATCAGCACGCCGCTATGGCCGCGGTTGATATCGCAGTCCTCGATTGGTGGGGCAAGAAGTTGAATGTTCCCCTTTACAGATACTTCGGCCTCGACGCGAAGGATGCTCCCGTAACGACTTTCTCCATCGGCATCGACAAACCGGAAATCGTGAAAGAGAAAGTACGGGAAGCCGCCGACTTTCCCGTGCTTAAAATAAAAGTCGGGTTGAAATCGGACGAGGAGATGATCGCCTCGGTTCGCAGCGTGACGGATAAGCCTCTGCGCGTGGATGCCAACGAAGGCTGGACGGATAAGGAAGAAGCTGTCCGCAAGATCAACTGGCTCGAAACACAGGGCGTGCAGTTTGTCGAACAACCCATGCCGGCCCACATGTTTGACGAGATCAAGTACGTTCGGAGCAAGGTTCACCTGCCCCTTATAGCCGACGAGGCCTGCACCAGCGCTGCGCTCATACCGAAACTGAAGGAAGCCTACGACGGCATCAACGTCAAGCTTGACAAATCCGGCGGCATTCTCGAAGCGTATCGATGGATCCAGATCGCCCGTGCGCTCGATATGAAGGTGATGATCGGCTGCATGATCTCATCCTCATGCAGTTGCACCGCTGCGGCGCACCTTACACCCCTGGTTGACTACGCGGACATAGACGGACCGCTGCTCATCGCCAACGACCCATACTCCGGCATGAAGGTGGAGAAGGGAAAGATCGTGCTGCCTGACGGCCCGGGCCTTGGCTTGAAGGTGCTGTGAGAAATTTGTCGTCGAGCGCAGCCGTGCTTGCACAGCTCTTAAGATCCGAGCTGTGCAAGCGGGCCAGCTATCTTTTGGGCGGGCGCTCACTCACCGCGCCATAGTTCGCCTCAGCATCCTCGGGGACCCTGTCGGACTCCTCGGTTTGGTCATTGTCCTTTTCGAAGAGGACCGACGCAAATTTCACCGCGATGATGGGGATCGAGAGCATGCATCCGGCAGCGCCGACCAGGAACAACGTCTGCAAAGTTCGCGCCGTTATGTGGAGCTGAAAGGGAATTTCCATCAGGCCGCCATTCTATCTCAGCTAACTGGGCTCAGCCCACGATTAATGATCTCGTGAGCGCAGACCGAGAGATCCGCGCATTTCTCACCGTACTGCGTGTACAGCAAACCCGCTCGCGGCAGCGAGCAGAGCCTGCTTCAGGCCTTCCAGGTTATGTTCATCGCTCAGGTAGCTGATCACCATCATGCGGATCACGCTACGCCCGTTCACCACGGTCGAGGAGATCCATCTTTGTCCGTCGCGAGTCACTTCGTCTACAACGGCCAGGTTCGCAGCTTTGATCTCCTCTTCGCTGCGCCCATTGGCGCGCACGCGAAAATTGACGATCGGCAGGTACATCGGCGCCGCGATCTCAAATGATTCGGATGTACCCAGCCAATCATGGAAGCTTCGTGCGAGGCGCAACTGCCTGTCGATCAATTCCTCGTAGGACCTTCTGCCATGAACCCGCAACGTCAGCCAGAGCTTCAGGGAATTCATGCGGCGCGACCACTGCGTGCTTACCTTGAAATTGTCGATCAGGTCAGGATTCGCCACACGTGGCATGTAAGGCGTCGTAACCTCAAACGCCTTGCGCAGCGTGTCCGAATGCCGCGTCAGTATCACACCTGCGGCGAACGGCATGGCCAGCCACTTGTGCGGGTCGATTGTGACGGAGTCGGCCTGCTCTATACCGCGCACGAGGTCTCGATGCTTGTCGGAGAAGGTCGCTGCTGCGCCGTACGCGCCATCGACGTGGAACCACAATCCGTATCGCCGGCAGATATCGGCCAGTGCTTCGAGGTCGTCAACCGCGCCTGAGTTCGTGGTTCCTGCTGTACCGATGACACAGAAGGGCTTCAGCCCGGTTGCGTAGTCTTCGGCGATCCGCGCGGCCAGTTTGTGTGGATCCACTTGCAGGCGATCATTGATGGCGATCCGCCTTAACGCACGGCGACCCAATCCCAGCAATCCGGCCGATTTGTCCAGCGAGTGATGGGCCTCTTCCGAGGAATAGAGCACCGGTTGCGCTCCGATCGAGGCAATCCCGTTGTCTATGCACTTTGGGAAGTGCTGAGCCAGCGCCATCGCAATGGCGCTGAAGTTGGCTTCGTTTCCGCCGGAAGTGAATGTGCCGGCGAATGGAGACTCGGCATCTGTGTCGAAGACGCGCTGACCGATCCACCGAACCGTCTCGTGTTCCACCTTTGAGGCCAACTGCGAGCGTGCCAGCGTGGCGAGCTGCGGATTCAGCGCCGCGACCAGCGCTTCGGCAAGCACGGCCATGTAAGTAGGTGTAGGGTTCATCAGCCCGAAGTAGTTCGCGCTCGGGACGTGAAAGCCCTTGTCGATCATCTCGCGGCAGACATCGTCCAGAACTGCCGCAGCTGCTTCCGCGCTTTCGACACCGGTTTCCGGCATCGCATCGTGCAGCGACTCGAACGTGCGTCGGTCGGCGGGCAATTGCACAGCACGATCGGGCAGTAAAGCGAAGTACTCATTGATGCGGTCTATCAGCTGATAGCCGAGCCTGCAGCGGGACTCTGAGTCGAATTCAAACATCCTCTTTGTCTATCCGATCCTCGGGCGATGTTGCCGGTGTTTACTTTTCATTGTACAGAGTGAGCGATGCAGCGCGGCTCAACCCGCAGCAGGGAAGTGGGTGGCTGTCCAGGCGCGACGGCTTGTTTTCGATGCAGCATTTACCTGGGTCGAGTTCTGCAGATGAGCGTTGTATATTCTCTTCTGCAGGTACTCACGATGACATCGAAACGTTCGCTCGTTGTGGCAGCTTTTCTCGTCTCCGTGCTGTTGGTTGCAACAGCTCAGCAAAACTCGGCCGCGGGAATTTTTGAAAACCACTCAGATGTCGGCGAATCACCGAAATCGGGCGCGCTGCAGTACGAGGCGGCCAAGGACGAGTATCGCGTCACGGGTGGCGGCGCAAACATCTGGAGTACGGTCGATGCGTTCCATTATGCGTGGAAGCAGGCTTCCGGCGACGTGGCGCTCACGGCCGATGTGCGCTTCGAAGGTGAAGGCGTCGTGGCGCATCGTAAAGCCGTCCTGATGATCCGTCAGTCGCTCGACGCGTCGTCTGCATACGCCGATGTCGCACTGCACGGTGACGGCCTGACCTCACTGCAGTATCGTGCTGCGGCGGGCGGCGACACGCAGGAAGTGCGCTCTACCGAGAGGGCGCCTGTCCGTATACGCATCGAGCGACGTGGGAACCAGTTCACCATGTTTGCAGGTAAGCCGGGCGAAAAACTGGTTGCCGCGGAACCGGTCACAGTCGCGTTGCAGGATCCGGTTTACGTCGGAATCGGCACCTGCTCGCACGACGCGAATGTTCTCGAAACGGCGGAGTTCTCCAACGTCAGCATAGAGAAACTCACGGCGAAGTAGCAGTAAACGGTCGGTACGTCGTGGTCCAACCCTGCCCCTATTCTCGGGAGTCCTGTGTTTACGCGGGTTTCGTGACGTTAGCTCTGCAAATTCTTGAATACAATCGGGTTAGGTTTTGTTTAAGCAAACGTCAATATCAGTTAATAAGTTGATGGTCAACAGGCGCCCTCACCCGTGAGATGTTCTGCCCGGTTTTCAAAGAGCGTGATGGTGTCTGTCCTGCGGGAAGAATGTAGCAGGGATTTTCCGCCGGCCAACATGACTGGCCGAAAATTTACGAAATCAGAACAAGAGAGTGGGGGGTGGTTGGTGGGGCGAGGTCACCTACATCTGCCAAAGTCAGGCAGATATGGGTCACATGCGATTTGGCGCACCAGGTGGTTGGAGTCACACAAGCCGTAGCTTGCGATTCCGCATCCATACATTTCAATATGAGCGCTGCGAACGGCACGTTCCAAAACTCGGAACCGCCCTGTCCGTACCCGTTCAAGGCGGCTGGTGTACGGTTGCTCAAGACCGAACTGAAGGTAGCTCTAACGCGTACTCAGATCGCGTCCCGGGCCGAGGAGAATACGGAAAGACGACGTCGCAATCAGGCGAATGCACGAACGGCATATGACCGCGTCGTTGTTCTGCGAAGATGGCTCGACGATAAGGGCGCGAACGAACTGAACGAAAAGCTGGCGGAGCTAAGAAGCAGACTGGAGCAGTTGGGAGAGCGGTTCGGCGACTCAAACCGCTCCGCATCAGTATCGCGGCAAAATGGAACGGACGAACCCCTCCACGCCGGCAATGGCCGGCAGACCAGCCCGCAATCGGTAAAGAATCAACAACCGTCGGTGGCGGGGGAGATGGTCGCGAGCGTTGCACACGAACTCAAGAACGCGATCGGCACAGCACTCGATGTTGTGTATCTGACGCGAATGCGGAACGACATGCCGGCAGAGGCGCAACAGCGGCTGGGGATTGTCGAGCAGGAGATGCATCGAGCCGCACAGTTGACCCGAGGAACGCTAAACTACTTCCGTCCGTCGCATCCAGTCGAAACCAAGCTTGCGGAGTTGATCGAGGATATCCTCCGTGTTCAGCAAGCGCGCCTTTTGAAGGCGGGAGTTGAACTGAAAAAGAGGGTCGTTGCAGGTGAGCCGATCCTCACGGCAGCAGAAGATCTGCGCCACGTTTTCACCAACCTGATTCAGAATGCGACAGATGCAATGGCGGGGCAGACGAATCGGAAGTTGGCTGTTCGTCTGCATCGCGCACGAAACTGGGCTGCTGAGCGGGACGGATACAGAGTAGTGATCGCGGATAACGGCCCCGGCGTCGGGCGGGAAGCCCGGGATAAATTGTTCCAGCCGTTCTACACCAGCAAGGGCGAGAGAGGCACGGGACTAGGCCTTTGGATTGCGAAGGAGCTTGTCCACAAAAATGGGGGCAAAATCGCATTCCGGTCTCGATCATCAGGAGCAACCGGAACTGTCTTTACGGTGTGGCTCCCACTGCGCGCCGACTCTGCGCAAGAAAGCTCGCCCGAAGCGGATCTCCTCAGGTCCTCGACACGCACCCTCCCCTGAGGGGAAGGGTGCGGCACCCGGCTAGCTACTGGCGTCCGCTGCGTTGCTTCATTTCGCTCAGACTCCACCTATTCCGAGCTTTTGTCATTCCGAGCGCAGGGAGGTACCCCCACAGGGCCATCGACAGCGTTGCTGGGTTAAGGTTCCTCGTCGCTTCGCTCCTCGGAATGACAACGTCGAAAAAGCCACGGTTTCTCAGGATGAATCCGCAAATGGGTCACAGCCTCTTCGGGATGAAACCGCAAGTAGCTCACCGCCTCTCACGATAGATCCGGTTTCAAATAAGTCGCAGCCTTCTCAGGATAGATCTGCAGACCAAAAATACTTGCCCCTGCGACGGATACATGTTCCCATGGCAGCAACTCTGGATTTCCTGTGGGGGATTGAATGAACAAGTTGTTACTCGTCGTGTTCCTTGGTGTGTCTACGTTCGTCTGCGCGCACGCGCCAGCCAGGCCGGTCGTGAAGATGGGTGGTCCGGCGGCGCAGGTTCAGAAGGCACAGGTGGCGATCGATCCGGTGGCGAGCCTTCAGGCGCAGGTGCGCGTAATGCGCGCGCAGATACAGGAACTAAAGCGGCAGATCGACATGCTGGTGAAAGACTCGCAGACGGCAAAGGCCAATGTGCCGCATTGCAGCGCTGATCTTCAGACCAGCAGCAGCGCCCAGGGGACGCGCCAGTGTGCTCCGTATGCGTGCGACTCGGTCGTCGGTACCTGCCTGATGAGTTGCGCTACGACAAACGATTGCAATCCAGGATCGGTGTGCGACGTCGGTGCAGCGCGATGCGTCACTGTTCCACAGTAGGCTGGTGGCTCATCTCAAGAGAAGTACACTACCGTGGTCCAATGCGGGACGGGGCACAGCCCCGTCCCCACACACTCTGGTGGAACGTTAAGCCTGCTGGCCTTGCGCCTGTTCCTCGGCTTCTTCTTTTTTCTCCGGGCGCATCTGCGGGAAGAGCAGGACGTCGCGGATCGTGCGAGAGTTGGTCAGGATCATGACGAATCGGTCGATGCCGACGCCCATGCCGGCCGTGGGTGGCATGCCGTAGGAGAGGGCGCGGACGTAGTCGTGATCGACTTCGGCCATGGCTTCTTCGTCGCCCGCCTGGCGGGCTGCGACCTGGGCTTCAAAGCGGGCAAGCTGGTCTTCGGGATCGTTGAGTTCGCTGAAGGCATTTCCCAGTTCCATGCCGGCGATGAAGACTTCGAAGCGCTCGGTCCAGTCGGGATCGTCTGGCTTGCTCTTGGAGAGCGGCGAAACGGATTTGGGAAAGTCGTAGATAAGCGTCGGCTGAATCAGCTTGCGCTCGGCGACGGACTCAAACAGCGCCACGATGGTGCGTCCAATATCGTCGTCGTACTTGACGGTCTCGATCTCCTCGACACCAACGCCGTCGAGGCGCGCAGCTTGGGGCACTGCGACCTTGCCGCCGTTGCTTTTTACCGCCGCGTTGAAACGTTCGACAAGAGCTTTGAGTGCGTTCTTGTCGCGCAGCTCGTCCATGGTTGGCGCGGGAGCGGCAATTTGCGGCCAGTACTTGATGACGGCCTCACGCATGGTGAGCCGCTGGAAATTGCCGAAATCGATCTGGTCGTCGCCGAAAGGCGCGACGGTGGAGCCGTTCACTTCCTGGGCGACGCTGCGGAACATTTCTTCCGTGAGGTCCATCAGGTCTTTGTAGTTCGCGTAGGCCTGGTAGAACTCGAGCATGGTGAATTCCGGATTGTGCATCCGGTCGATGCCCTCGTTGCGGAAGTTGCGGTTGATCTCGAAGACGCGGTCGAGTCCGCCGACGATGAGGCGCTTGAGGTAAAGCTCGGGCGCGATCCGCAGGAAGAGGTCGACGTCGAGCGTATTGTGGTGCGTCACGAATGGCCGTGCCGCCGCGCCGCCGGCGATCGGGTGCATCATCGGCGTCTCGACTTCGATGAAGCCCTTGGCCTCGAAGAACCGCCGCATGGCGCTGACCACCGTGCTGCGTTTTACGAAAGTTTCGCGGACCTCGGGGTTCATGAAGAGGTCGACGTAACGCTGGCGGTAGCGGGTCTCGACGTCCTGCAGTCCGTGCCACTTTTCGGGCAAGGGAAGCAGGTCCTTGGAAAGAAACGTGAGCTCCTTGGCGTGGACGCTTAGTTCGCCTGTTCGCGTGCGGAAGAGATACCCGGCAACGCCGATGTGGTCGCCGATATCGAGCAGCTTCCAGAGTTCGAAGCCTTGGTCGCCGAGTTCGTCTTTTTTGACGTAGATCTGGAGACGCTGGCCGCCCTGCTGAAGGTGCGCGAATCCGGCCTTGCCCATCAGGCGAATGGCCATGATGCGCCCGGCGATGCGGACCTCGATGTGATTGGCTTCAAGTTCTTCGCCGGACTTCGACGAGTGTTCGGCCAGGATCTGCGGGATGATGTGGGTGAAGCGGTATTCGTGGGGATAGGCGCGCTGCCCGAGGGCTTCGATCTTCGCGAGTTTTTCGCGGCGTATCTGGTAGATGTTCTCGTCGAGGGCCAATGGCTTGCTCTTTCGTATGCTGGAGTAAACGAGAATTATAAACAAGGGGGGCAGAGGACAGCGGCGCGTATCGGCAAGGATGTTCAACACGGATTCGCACGGATTGGAACGGATCAGAACTCAAGATTCTCAAGTTCATAGAGCGCGATGCCGCTGGCGCTGTCCGCGAGTGACGTCCGTCACGAAGATCAGTGACTGACTTCCCTAACTACCTTTCGATTGTTGAATCCAGCTCCGGTTCAGGAGTAAACTTCGCAGTAATCCGAAAAGTACAAACCGGTGAGGAGCTATGCCCCGGAACTACGTTCCTGCCTTTATCTTCATGGCTGTCGTGTTCGGGTTGATCGCGGTGACGCTGCTGTTTGCGAAGCTGATCCGTCCGTCGAACCCGAGCAAGACCAAGCTGATGCCGTACGAGTGCGGCGTTGATCCGTTTGACAGCGCGCGCGGACGGTACACGATTCGCTTCTACATCGTCGCCATTCTTTTCGTGGTCTTCGACGTTGAGACCATCTTTCTATTCCCGTGGGCAGTGCAGTTCAAGGCCTTGCACATTTTCGGCCTGGTAGAAATGGCTGTGTTCCTCGGAATCCTAGTGGTCGGCTACGTCTGGATCTGGAAGAAGGGCGCGCTGGAGTGGATTTAGGTTCGCGCGGGGTGCCGAAGTGACTGTTGTCACAGAAGTTCGGTGATAAGGGTCCGTTAAGCAGACGTGAACTGCAGAAAACATAAGTCTTTCCGTACCAATAAAGAACGCCGGCAGTCGTCCGGCAACTGCGAGTAGCAGAAATATGCCCGAAGACAACAAGGGAACAGCCCGGCCCGACGCGGCCGGGGAAGCGCCGAAGCCGAAAACCCCTGTGGTGACGCCGACGGGGGCCGCCAGTGAGGGCACCGGCGTGACAAAGGCGGCAGCGCCTGTGGCGAAGCCTGCGGGGGCCGCCAGTGAGGGCACCGGCGCTACGAAACCGGCAGCGCCGGCCACTGCAAAGCCAGCCGCCCCAGCGGGAACGGCAGCGCCAGCCGCAAAGCCTGCGGCGCCGGCCAAGCCTGCCGGTCCGAAGCCGGAGCCCTGGGAAGGCGAGATGGCGCGCAAGTTCAAGGCGCGCTACGGCTCGGGGATCGAACCGCTGACTTACATGGGGCAGAACTACTTCGAGGCTGACGAGTCGGTGGTCTATGAAGTTCTTCAGCTCCTGCGAAACGAAGAGCAGTTCGATTACTGCGTCGACATCACTGCGGTGCACTATCCGAAGCGCGAAAAGCAGTTCGACCTCGTTTATGTGCTCTATTCGTTCGCGCGTAACGAGCGCATTCGCGTGAAAACGATGGTTGCCGACGGTACGAAGCCGGCCAGCGCGGTCCCGATCTGGCCCACGGCGAACTGGCTGGAGCGCGAAGTTTTCGACATGTTTGGCATTACGTTCGAGGGCCATCCGGACATGCGGCGCATTCTGCTGCCCGACGGCTGGACCGGTCATCCGCTGCGCAAGGAATACGACATCCTGAAGCAGGACACCGACTGGGTTCAGTCGAACCTCGGCATTGAGAGCGGCCAATGAGCTTTTACGAGCAGGAAGTACAGACGAAAGACGGCACGTTCCTTGATGCGAACGAGCTGGTTCTGAACATGGGACCGCAGCACCCTTCGACGCACGGCGTGCTGCGCGTGGTCCTGAAACTTGACGGCGAGAAGGTGCTCGGGCTCGATTGCGTGATCGGCTACCTGCACCGGGGCGTTGAGAAGATCGCTGAGCACCGCACGTACGCGCAGTTCGCGCCCTACGTAGATCGCATGGATTATGTGGCGGCGGTCTCGAACGGACTGGGCTACTGCCTGGCGGTGGAGAAACTAATTGGCGTGCAGGCGCCGCCCCGCGCGGAATATATCCGCGTGATCATGACGGAGTTGCAGCGGATCGCAAGCCACGACGTATGGCTGGGCACGCACTGTCTCGATATCGGCGCCATGACGCCGGTCTTCTATGCTTTCCGCGACCGCGAAGAGATCCTCAAGATTTTTGAGAAGTACTGCGGGGCGCGGCTGACGACGCATGCGTTCCGTATCGGCGGACTGCAGTACGAGGCCTATGAAGGTTTCGAGAAAGACGTTAAGGAATTCTGCGATTTCGTAGGGCCGAAGATTGACGAGTACGAGACGCTGCTCACGGGTAATCGCATCTGGATCGAGCGCACTAAGAATGTTGGCGTGCTGAAAGGGAAGGACTGCATCGAGCTTGGGGTGACCGGCCCGGTGCTGCGCGCAGCCGGCGTGAAGTGGGACGTGCGCAAGGCACAGCCGTATTCCGGATACGAGAAGTTCGATTTCGACATTCCGGTCGGCACAAACGGCGACACGTACGATCGATACCTGGTTCGCATCGCCGAGATGCGGCAGTCGGTTCGCATTCTGCGGCAGGCCATTGAGGGCATTCCCGAGGGGCCGATCATGGCGAAGGTGCCGAAGGTGCTGAAGCCGCCGGCCGGCGAAGTTTACGTTTCCATTGAAGCGCCCAAGGGCGAACTCGGCTACTTCATCGTGAGTGACGGCAGCACGCAGCCTTACCGTGTGCGCGTCCGTCCGCCGTCATTCGTCAACCTGCAGGCGCTCGACAAGATGTGTCGCGGCGCGCTGGTGGCTGACGTGGTCGCCGTGATCGGCACACTGGACATCGTTCTGGGCGAGGTTGACCGCTAATGCTGGACTACATAACCGGATACCTCAATTCCAACGTGACGCCCGGCGAAGCCGGCAATTATCTCTGGGCCTCCATTTACGTGCTGGTCATTTTCGCCCTGATCTCGTTCTGCGTGATCATCATGAACTGGGGCGAACGCAAGGCGTTGGCGCATTTTCAGATCCGCCTTGGACCCATGCGTGTGGGACCGCACGGCCTGCTGCAGCCTTTCGCTGACGCTATCAAGCTGCTCACGAAGGAAGACATCATACCGGCGGAGGCGGACAAGTTCACCTACTGGATGGCGCCTTTCGTGGTTCTGGTCGCGGCGTTTACGACGTACACGGTGATTCCGTTCAGCCGTACGCACGCCGTTACCGACATGAACATTGGCATCCTGTTCCTGCTGGGTGTGGCGTCGCTGGAAGTGTTCGGCATCGTGCTTGCCGGGTGGGCATCGAACTCGCACTACCCGTTAATGGGTGCGCTGCGATCGAGCGCGCAGATGGTGTCATACGAAGTGGCGATGGGCCTGACGGTGGTTTCGGCCATCATGATGACCAGCCTGAACGCGACCGGAACCGGCACTCTGAGCATGATCGGCATTGTTGAGGCTCAGTACCAGCAAGGCTACTGGTTCATCTTCCGTTTCTTCCCGCTGGGACTGATCGCGTTCGCGGTGTTCGCCATCGCGATGATTGCCGAGACAAACCGCGCGCCGTTTGACCTGCCGGAGGCCGAATCTGAGCTGGTTGCCGGCTTCCATACCGAGTACAGCGGATTCCGCTGGTCGCTCTTCATGCTGAGCGAATATGCGGCAATGATTGCCGTCTCATCCGTTGCGACAACGCTCTGGCTGGGCGGATGGCTGCGTCCGTTCCCGCATTGGCTGGCCGGTTCCACGTGGGACACGATCTTTTCATTCTTCCCGGCGCTGACGGCCTTCATTCTTGCCGGGTTCACGTTCTACAACACGGCACGGATGCCGAAACACCCGTCGTTCAAGATTCAGACCATGGGATTGGCGGCCTTCGGCGCCATTCTCGGATTGATTGGTCTGGTTCTGCTGGTGCCTTTCGTGCGCGTGCGTGTGACCGACATTTACTGGTTCATGATCAAGGTGGCGGTGTTCATGTACCTCTACATCTGGTACCGCGCTACCTGGCCTCGTTATCGTTTCGACCAGCTGATGAAGGTCGGCTGGAAGGTGCTGCTGCCGATCGCATTGGGCGTGCTTGCCCTGACGGCTGTTCGGGGGGTGTTGCTGTGAGCCTGGCTCCAATTCTCAAGAAGATCTTGCTGGTAGACCTGTTCCAGGGTCTGGGTGTGACATTCCGTTACCAGAAGCCGAAAGAGATCTATACAGAGCAGTATCCGATGGAGCGCCCGCAGATTGCTGAGCGCTACCGCGGGTTGCCGCGCCTCAACAACAACGCCGATAACAACCAGACGCTGTGCATCGCCTGCGACCTGTGCGCGCTGGCGTGCCCCGAGCACCTGATCGTGGTCAAGAGCGAGCGCGATCCGGTGACCAAGAAGAAGGTCATGACCAGCTGGACCTACGACGCGAGCCGCTGCATGTTCTGCGGCATTTGCGAGGACAACTGTCCGACTGACTGCCTTGAGCTGAGCCAGGATTACGAGTTCGCGACCTTCGAACGCGATTTCATAATCGACAGGAAACGGCTGGAAAAAGGTTACGAAACTACGGTGTACGAGAAATGACACCTATCGCGACAATGCTGACGAACGCACTTCCGGCGCTGGCGATGTTTCAGACGAACGTGTCTACGGACATGGCTCCGGTTGCGCCGCGCTTCTTTTTCTACATGCTATCGGGCATCGCCGTGGTGAGCGGCATTTTGGTGATCACGCGCAAAAACCCGGTACATTCGGCGATATCGCTGATCTTCACACTGCTCTCGCTCGCCGGTCTTTACCTGATGCTCTACGCGCCGTTCGTTGCGGCCGTCCAGATAATTCTTTATGCGGGCGGCATCATGGTGCTGTTCCTGTTTGTCATCATGCTGGTGAATCTGGAGCGCAACCGCCGCGAAGAGCAGTTCAATCGCCAGTGGCTCATCGGGCTTCTTGTGACACTGTCGCTGGGGGCGCTGGTCGGCTATGTCTACGTAAAGGGCCAGAGCGTCTTCCCGGAACATGTTGTTCAGCTGCCCGAGTCGCTGAACACGCAGCAGATTGCGATCGGCCTTTACCAGAATTACATGCTGCCGTTCGAGATCGCGTCGCTGCTGCTTCTGGTTGCGATCGTGGGCGCGGTTGTGATGGCGAAGAAGAGGATTTGAGGAGTCGGGCCATCGGGCCATTTCGCACCCTCCCCTAAAGGGGAAGGGTGCGGCACCCGCGACACTTTTAGATAGTTGGTACGACCGAGTATTGGGAAGGGCGCGGCTTCAGCCGTGCCAAGTAGACGAGAGTTGAAGCCAAGTAGACGAGAGTTGAAACGGGGGCTTTAGCTCGTGAGGTCAGGGCAAGTATGCCGATAACGACACTTCATTATTTGGTAGTTGCCGCGATGCTGTTCATCATCGGCACCATCGGTGTGATCACCCGCAGGAACATTGTGATCATCCTGATGTCGATCGAGCTGATCCTGAACGCGGTGAACCTGAACCTGGTCGCGTTTTCGCGGCTCTACGGATTGCATGGGCAGGTCTTCGCGATCTTCGTCATAACCGACGCGGCGGCAGAGGCGGCAGTCGGTCTCGGCATCCTGATCGCCTTCTTCCGTAATAAGGAGACGGTGAACGTGGACGAGATCGACCTGCTGAAGTGGTAAAAGCTAACCACGGATTTACACGGATTAGTCACGGATCAAGACCAATCCAGGGAATTGATGAAGTTAAGCCGATGCTGAAAGCTGTTTTCGAAGCGGGGTACATCCTACGTTAGCTTCGCGGAACGTGGGGCACCAGCCGAGAGCCAACAGCCCACAGCCAAGAGCCATTAAGCGATGTTCTTCTTAGAACACATTTGGATCATTCCACTGTTCCCGGCGTTCGGGGCGGCCATGATGTTCTTCTTTGGCCGCAAGCTGAGCGGCATTGCGCCTCGGCCGCGCCACGTCGGTTCACATGAACCAGATCCGCACGGACCGAGCCCGGCCGTCACGCACCACGACGAGCACGCGGCACACGGTCCTTCGGACGCGCATGACGCCCCGCACGTGCACGAGAAACACGGATGGGTGAACGCGATCTGCGTCGGCATGGTCGTGCTCGCGTTTCTGATGTCGGTCGGCGCCGTCTGGCAGTACACGCACACGTGGACGTCGCAGCATCCCGGACAGCCTTTCGAGAAGGTGGTCTACACCTGGCTTGGCTCCGGCGACGCGCAGCACCCGATCACGTACACCACGCACGATGGAAAGCCCGCAGCGTTCAACGCCGATGCCGGATTCCTGCTGGATCCGCTGTCAAGTATCTGGCTGCTGTTCGTGACCGGCGTGGGCATGCTGATCCATATCTATTCAACGGGCTACATGGCGCATGAGGGCGGGTACTACCGGTTCTTCGGGTACCTGAATCTCTTCATGTTTTCCATGCTCACACTCATCCTCGGCAACAACTACGTTGTGATGTTCGTCGGGTGGGAAGGCGTGGGGCTGTGTTCGTACCTGCTGATCGGCTTTTACTTCAAGCGCCATTCGGCCTCGACGGCGGCGAACAAGGCTTTCATCACCAACCGCATCGGCGACGCCGGCGTCCTGCTCGGCACGTTCACAATCTTCTGGTTGTTCGGCACTGTGAAGTTCACGGCCGTTACCGAGATGGCTAGAAGTGGCATGTTTCACACCGGCGACTTGTGGATCACGTTTGCCACGCTGATGCTGTTCGTTGGCGCTTGCGGTAAGTCGGCTCAGTTGCCTTTGTATGTGTGGCTGCCGGACGCGATGGAAGGCCCGACGCCGGTATCCGCACTGATCCACGCGGCGACGATGGTTACTGCCGGTGTTTACATGGTGGCCCGGTCGAACGCGCTGTTCTCGCTGGCTCCGACGTCGATGACGGTGGTTGCCATTGTCGGGTGCCTGACGGCGATCTTCGCGGCATCTATCGGTCTGGTACAAAACGACATTAAGCGCGTGTTGGCCTACTCAACGGTTTCGCAGCTGGGCTACATGTTCCTGGCGCTTGGGATCGGCGCATTCGCGGCCGGCGTGTTCCACGTCTTCACGCATGCGTTCTTCAAAGCGCTGCTGTTCCTTGGCTCCGGTTCGGTGATTCACGCGATGAGCGGCGAGCAGGACATGCGCAACATGGGCGGGTTGTGGAGGAAGATTCCCACAACAGCAAAGACCATGTTTATAGGCACGATCGCCATCGCAGGATTCCCGCCGCTTGCCGGTTTCTTCTCCAAGGACGAGATCCTCTGGCAGGCGTGGTCCACGCAGGGCGGCACGTTCCGCGTCCTGTGGGCGATAGGGTTCGTGACGGCGTTGATGACGTCGTTCTACATGTTCCGGCTCATGTACCTGACGTTCTGGAGCCCGAAACGGATGAGCCACGAGGTGGAGCACCACGTGCACGAGTCGCCGAAGTCGATGACAGTGCCGTTGGCGATCCTTGCCATTTGCTCTATATTCGCCGGATTCCTCGGCGTTCCGCATGCGCTGGGCGGTTCGAATCGCTTCGAGCGATTCCTTGAATCGGTGTTCGTGGCCGAAGCGCACGCTCCGGATACTCACGCGAAGGCCGAGGGCGAGCAGGTCGCGCAAGCTGCTCCGGCAGAACATGCCAAGCATACCGACCCGACGGAGTATTACCTGATGATCGCCTCGGTGGGCGCGGCGGCGCTCGGTCTCTACATGGCCGGCCGCGCGTACAAGAGGGCAGACAAAGGGTACACGGAACCGATCAACGCAATTGCTCCGCCGCTCTACCGCACGCTGCTGAACAAGTGGCACGTGGACGAACTCTACGACTATCTCTTCACCGGACGCCGCAAACTCGGGCCTGTGCGGCTCGGAGCGATGGGCGCCGGCAACGCACTCTGGACCTTTGACGCCAAGGTGATCGACGGCACCGTAAACGGCGCCGGTTGGATGACGCGGATGTTCGGCAAGATCAGCAGTTGGTGGGACAAGTGGATCATCGACGGCGTGCTTGTTAATGGCCCGGCCATTATCGCGCGCGGATTGTCGTACCCGGTGCGACTGGCGCAGTGGGGTCTGGTCCAGTGGTATGCGCTGGTCATGGTTGGCGGACTGGTTGGGTTTGGGATTTATTTCGTGAAACACCTGGGTCATTAGGCAGGTGTGGGGGCGGGTCTTTGACCCGCCCCCGCCGGTCGCAGACCCGTCCCTACACAAACAAAGTTGGCGCACAGCAAATACTGTGCAACGGACGAGCTAAATGTATAACCACATACTCTCCATCATTCTGTTCACGCCGCTCGTGGGCGCGCTGCTCCTTCTGTTCATACCGAAGGAGAGCAAGAACGCCATCCGGTGGGTTGCGAATATCTTCGCTGCCCTCGGTTTCGTCGTCTCGCTGCCGCTGGTGCCCTGGTTCTGGGCAACGCGCTTCGAGCCGGGAGTCAAGTTTGCCTACGAAGGCGGGCAGTGGATCCAGAAGATTGCCCCGATCAGCGGCTGGAAGTTCGTTGAAGGGACGCCGAACAACTGGATCCCCTCGATCGGCGCCGGCTACGTGCTGGGCATCGACGGCATTTCGTTCCTCCTGATCATGCTCACGACGCTGCTGGGATTGATTTCGATTCTGTCGTCGTGGACGGCGATCCAGGACCGCGTGAAGGAATACTACGCATGGTTCCTGGTGCTGCAGACGGGCATGCTCGGCGTCTTCATGGCTCAGGACCTGTTCCTGTTCTTCGTGTTCTGGGAAGCCATGCTGGTGCCGATGTACCTGCTGATCGGCATATGGGGAGGACCGCGGAAGCTGTACGCGGCCATCAAGTTCTTCCTGTACACCCTGTTCGGCTCGGTGCTGATGCTGCTCGGCATTCTGTTCCTGTACTTCCATAACCACACCGAGACGGGCCTGTACACGTTCAACCTTGACGCCCTTTACGCGACGGCGCCGCACATCACCGGCTACGCCGCGACGATGCTGTTCCTGGCGTTCTTCCTCGGGTTTGCGATCAAGGTGCCGATGTTCCCGTTCCACACGTGGTTGCCGGATGCGCACGTGGAGGCTCCGACGGCCGGTTCGGTCATCCTGGCGGGCGTTCTGCTGAAGATGGGAACGTACGGATTCATCCGCTTCTCGATCCCGTTCTTCCCGGGCGTTGCGATGAGTCCAAAGGTGCGCGGCTGGATCATTGCGCTCTCGATCATCGGCATCATCTACGGCGCGCTGGTTTCGCTGATGCAGAAGGACATGAAGAAGCTTGTGGCTTACTCGTCCGTTAGCCACCTCGGCTTCTGCACCCTCGGCATCTTCGCGCTGAACCCGGCCGGACTGAGCGGTTCGGTCATACAGCAGATCAATCACGGCATCTCCACTGGCGCGCTCTTCTTGATCGTCGGAATTTTGTACGAACGCCGACACACGCGCGAGATCTCGGAGTACGGCGGTATCGGAACCGTTATGCCGGTTTACGCCACCATCACCCTCGTGATGTTCCTGTCGTCGATGGGCCTGCCGCTGCTTAATGGATTCGTGGGCGAGTTCACGATCCTGCAGGGCACGTTTATGGAGAGCAAGGCGTGGGCGATCTGGGCAGTTCCGGGCGTAATTTTGGCTGCGGCATATCTGCTCTGGCTCTACCAGCGGGTTTACTTCGGACCGGTCACCAATCCGAAGAACGAAAAGCTGAACGACCTGACCGGACGCGAGATCGCCACGTTCGTTCCGCTCGTCGCCATGGCGCTTTTCATCGGTCTGTATCCGAAGCCGCTGTTCCAGATACTGGACAAGCCGGTTGCGCAGCTTGTTGCTACGGCGCGTCCTGGATATCCGGTGACCATGCCGAACAGTGTTCAGGAAGTCGCGCTGCCGAAGGGTGAACAGCCTGCTGATCCTGCGAAGGTCGAATCGGCTGCTCCGGAAGTGAAGCCGGCTGCGGCGGAACCGGCCAAAGAACAACAGAAGAAGGCGCCGGTAGAGAAGAAAGCTGAGAAGACACAGGTTGCCGCGGCGGTTCCGGCGCAGTAAGCGCGAGGGAAACATGGGACGGGGCACAGCCCCGTCCCCACACGCCGGGTCGAAGACCCGGCGCTACACAAGACAGGAACTCAAGATAGGAACTGGGACCCTTAGAAGGGGATAGCAATCGTGCCCACGCAGATCGTCAATTTCTTTACCGGTTTGGATTACCGCCTGTCGCTGCCCATGATCATGCTGGCGCTTTTCGGGCTGGGAATCCTCCTGATCGACCTCGGACTGCCGAAGGAGTGGAAGCGCGCGAACGCCTGGACGGCGCTCGTCGGCCTGGCTTTTGCTGCCGGAGCCACCCTAAAGATTCAGTTGGCGCATTTCTCTGACGGCACCCCGATCGTCGGATCGTCCGCGTATCTCGGCTCGATGAGAGTGGATGGTTTCGCCATCTACTTCTTCTATCTGTTTCTGGCCGGCGCGGCGATTGCCGTGCTGATGTCGGTGAAGTATCTCGAGATCGAGCAGGAAGACCACGGCGAGTTCTACGCGCTCATCCTGTTCTCGGTGATCGGCATGATGTGCATGGCCAGCGGCTTTGACATCGTCCTGCTCTTCATCGGCCTGGAACTGATGGCAATCTCGACGTACGTGCTTGTCGGATTTCTGCGTCGCGATCGGCGCTCCAACGAAGCCGCACTGAAGTACCTCATTCTCGGTGCGTTCTCGTCGGGCATGTTCGCCTACGGCCTGTCGCTTTTCTACGGGTTGACAGGCAGCACGAACCTGGGCGTCATTGCAACGCAGCTTCACCAGCATGTTGCCGATCATCCGGGAGATCCGGTCGTCATCTTCGCGCTGCTGACCACCGCGGTCGGCCTGCTTTTCAAAATAGCGGCCGTGCCGTTCCATCAGTGGGCGCCGGATGCGTACGAAGGTGCGCCGACCAGCATCACCGGATTTATGTCCGTGGCGGTCAAGGCAGCGGGCTGGGCCATGCTGCTCCGCATCTTTGTTTGGGGTCTTCCGGCACTGCGTCCCGTCTACGTTCCGCTGCTGACCGTTGTCGCGATTCTGACGCTCACCGGCGGCAACCTGGCGGCGATGACGCAGAACAACCTGAAGCGTCTGCTGGCCTACTCCTCGATTTCACACGTTGGCTTCATGCTGCTCGGCCTGGTGTCGTTCGCGCCGGGTAATCCCGCCGCAGTGAACGAAACAGGGATCAAGGGCATCATGATCTACCTGCTCGTCTACACGTTCACCAACCTCGGAGCCTTCGCGGTAGTCACGTCGCTGCGGCGCCGAGAGATCATCGGTGACGAACTGGACGACATTGCCGGCCTGATGCAAAAGGCTCCAGTCGCGACGATTCTGATGCTTTGCTTCCTGCTGTCGCTGGCAGGAATTCCGCCGCTCGCAGGCTTCTGGGGCAAGTACTTTGTATTCCTCAGTCTGATTGAGTGCGGCAAATATGGACTTGCGGCGCTGGGCATTCTGTACTCGGTGATCGGCTTGTATTACTACATGCGCATTGCCAATGCGATGATTATCAAGCGGCCGGCCGACAAGGAACCTGTGGCTCTGAGCCCGGGCATGGTTGCCACTCTGGCGATCACGGCGGCAGGCACAATCATCATTGGCATCTTCCCGAATTTCTTTATCGAGGCTGCCACGAAGTCACTCTCGTTGCCGGCGTTTAGCGGCGTTGTGACCACGCTTATGAAGTGAGTCGCGTTGATCAAACGTGTTCTCAGTTGTCAGTTCTCAGTTTTGTCGGTCAGGTGTTACATCGAACCCGCGCTGATAACTGAGAACTGATCAGTGAGAACGTTTCGCCTTGGACCTGCGTTTCACGCGTTTACTTCAGCACGGGCCGTTACAACGTTTGTGCCGTCCCTACGGGACTCGGGGCAATTGAACCTTCGGACCGGGGGCTACGCCCCCGGCTAGCTACTGGCGTCCGCTGCGCGGACTCGTTTGACTGCGGACGACACTCAGTTGTCAGTTGTCAGTGGTCAATTCTCAGATTGGTGACCGCGTGCCAGTCGTATGTTGTCAGTTCTCGGTGTTTATCTTTCAGGAGTTTCACCCCATTCTTTGCCGCAACGGTGAAAGCGAATTCGAACCTGTCGCATCCGGGCTGACAACTGAGAACTGACCAGTGAGAAGGTTTCGCCTCCGACCTGCGTTTCATGCCTTCACTGAGGTATTCTTTTGATTGTGGCGAGTGACGACAACTCCGGAGAAGACCGGTCGTTCTGGGTGCAGGTCGCGCGGTACAGCCAGTTGGCTTTCGCACTACCCGCGGCAACATTCGTTGGATGGATAGTAGGCGCGCTGCTTGACCGCTGGCTGCATACGCAAAATCTCTATCTCGTTGGGCTGCTTTTGGGCATTGCCGCCGGATTTGTTGAACTGATCCGGACGGTGATGAAATCGGAGAAGGAGGAGTAGGGCACGCGCCGACCTGCTCTCGAATGCTTGAGCCACGATGACGGAAGCCAGTAGCCAACACGGAGAGAGCGCCGCACTGGTGCAGGATGAGAACCCGGCAGCGGCGCGGTTCTATTCCGGAGCGGTTCGGCGGATCACCCGGACTATGCCGTTCCTCGCGGCCATTGCCACGGTTGCAATGGCGGTCCGCCTTGGACTGGTTTTTGCCGGCGGGTTCCTGCTGGGATGCGCGATAGCCTATCTCAACTTCCGCTGGCTCGAGCGCGGCGTTAATGCCCTGGCTGACCGCGTTACGGCATCGGGTAGGCCTCACTCCAGCACTGGGATAGTACTCCGGTTCCTCCTGCGCTACGCTTTAGTAGCCGCAGGCTGCTATGTTATATTCTGAGTTTCTGTTGCGGCGCTTTTCGGCCTTCTGGTGGGCTTATTTTTGCCGGTCGCGGCCATAACGTGCGAAGCCGCTTATGAGGTTTTTGTAGCGCTCCGGAAAGACCTTTAGCTTCGGCTGCGGCTCACCGGTGAGGCGCGATCGCCAACCTGAGTTTCTGACGAGCAGAGTTGAATATTATTCATCGCGATGCCCGAACAACTTCCGTTTACCGCATTTCTGAATAAGCTCTTTGCTGGCCCAGTGGACGGGCTGCTGCGGGCGCTGCATCTCAATCCGCAGTACCCCCAGGCCCCAATCACTAACTTCGTGGCCATGCAGGTACTCGTGGTCTTGATTTTGATCGCGCTCTTCTTGCTTGTGCGCGTGCGCCTTTCGGTCGAGAACCCGGGCGCCCTGCAGCACACGTTCGAAGGCCTGCACGGCTTCATCGAAAATCAGAGCCGCGAGATCATAGGGCATCACAGCGAGCGCTTTACGGCGTTCCTGACCAGCCTCTTCATATTCATTCTCGTCTGCAACCTTCTTGGTCTGGTCCCGGGGTTTGAATCTCCGACCGCCGTTCCGCCGGTCCCGCTAGGTTGTGCAATCGTCGCGTTCTTCTACTACCACATTCAGGGATTGAAGCAACAGGGCGCCTGGAGCTACACGAAGCATTTTGCCGGTCCCATGCCTTTGCTTGCTCCGCTGATGATTCCGATCGAAATCATCAGTCACCTGGCGCGCGTCCTGTCGCTCACCATACGTTTGTTTGCGAACATGTTCGCCGGCGACATGGTGACGCTCGTATTCTTCTCGCTTATTCCGATCGGAGTGCCGATCATCTTTTTGGGACTGCACATCGGCGTATCGATTCTTCAGGCCTATATCTTCGTCCTGCTCACGACCGTTTACCTGCAGGGAGCGGTCGCGACCGAGCACTAGAAGAGAGTTCTAGTTTCTGGTTTCTTGTTTCTGGTTGTGCGGTGTTCGGTGCAAGTTGGCGGTCTTCGTTGGAGCCGTCCGTAGTAATGAGCCGCTTTGGTGAATCGGATAGCGGTCTAGAACCAGAAACGAGAAACTGGAAACTCGCTTTTCGCCTTCAGCGTGAGGGCGCCTGCACGAGGATGGCGTCAACCACCAACTGGCGGCAATTCATAGAGGAGAAAGAACAATGCGTAAACTGAGCCTGGTTTTCATGGCACTGGCGTTCATGTTCCTGGCCGTGCCGATGTTTGCCCAGACCCCCGAAACCGCTGCAGCCGCAGCCGCCGGCCCGAACTGGGTGGCGATCACTTCCGGTTTCGCCATGGCAATCGCTTCGGCCGTGTGCGGATTGGCTCAGGCCAAGGCCGCCGCGTCGGCCTGCGAAGGCCTAGCCCGCAACCCGGCTGCTCGTCCGGGGATACAGCTGGCGCTCATTCTCGGCCTGGCCCTGATCGAGTCGCTGGCGCTCTACACGCTGGTCATCATTTTCGCGAAAGTGAAGTAGACGGTCGTTTGTAATCGGCTAAGGCCTCCGTTTTCGAACGGAGGCTTTCGTTTTCGCACGTTTTGTTGAGAGACCGCGGCGCGCGTCTCGCCTGATCCGAGGAAACAGCGGCAGCAACTTGCATGTGGCTCGCGGAAACGGGAAACTATTTGCCGCTTGAGTACAGTCATTGAATTCGACGGCATCGGCAAGACGTATCGTTCTGTGTGGAAGGGAACTGCTGTCTGCGCGCTCGAGGACTTTTCTCTCGACGTCTCTGCCGGTGAGATATTTGGGTTCCTCGGCCCGAACGGCGCAGGGAAGACGACCGCGATCCATATCGCGATGGGGTTCATGCGTGCCAGCACGGGCCGAGGGGCGATGCTGGGCAAGCCGTTCGGCCACGCCCGGACGCGGCGCAGGGTGGGTTTTCTGGCTGAGAACATCGCTCTCTATCATCGGCCGGCGGCGAAGCTGATCCGCTTCTATGGCGAGCTGAATGCGATGCGCGACCCGCTACTCGCTCGCCGCGTACTTGAAGTTCTGGAAACTGTGGCGATGGGGCCAGAGGGCAACCGCAACGTGGGCAAGTTCTCCCGCGGCATGCAGCAACGCATTGGCCTGGCGCAGGCCCTGGTCAACGATCCTGAAGTTTTGATACTTGATGAACCCACGTCGGCCCTCGATCCGCTTGGCCGGCTTGAAGTGCGAGAAGTTCTGAATGCCGCGCGTGAGGCCGGCAAGACCATCTTCCTGAGTTCCCATCTCCTTTCCGAGATTGAGGCTACATGTGACCGTATCGCCATTCTGAACAAGGGCAGACTGGTTCGTGTCGGCAAAACATCTGATCTGCTCGAGTCGCAGAACCAGTCGGAGATCATCGCCACCGGCTACAACGTTGACATCATTCCCGGCGCGGAACCAGTGGAGGGCGGCGTGCGTTTCCGCGTGCGCAATGCCAGCCAGCGCCAGATGATCGAACGTATATGGGCGATCGGTGGTGAGATATCGCGCGTGAACCCGGTGCGGCGCTCGCTGGAAGAGGTATTCGTTGAGCTGACGTCAGAACCTTTCGACCCGGACGCCAGGAACGGGAACGGCGAAAACACGCGGGAGGAGCCCAAAGCTACGGCGCTATGAAACCGATCTGCCTCATAGGACTGAACCTTCTGCGCGAGCAGCGCTGGCCCATAGCCGTGTTGCTTCTGTGGGTGGCTGGAAGCAGCCTTGCCAGCGGATTGGGCAGCGCAAAGCTGCTCGTGGATGATGTGCTGTTCTTCCTGAAGACGCAGGCCGTTTACGGCGTGGCGTTCATTGCTTTCCTTGCCTCCGCCGCCATTCACAACGAACGAAAGTCGCGAAGGATCCTGGCGGTGCTGTCGAAGGGGATAACTCGCGTGGAGTACATAGCGGGTCTGCTGGGAGGTGTGCTGGTGGCCGGCGCCATCTATGTGCTCGCCATGGGAGTCGCCGGAACTTTCATGTTCAGGGCAGCCGGCCTGCAGATTGCGCAATTGTGGGAGGTCATGGTGCTACTCATGACCGCGCTTGTAGTGACCTCCACGGTCGCAATGTTTTTCTCCACCTTCATGACGCCGCTCTTTGCCACGGCGGCAACAGCGTTCGCATTGGGAACGCCGGCAATCGCAGCACGCCTCTCGGGCGGCGCCTGGACTCGAGTCTTGCCCGTCTATGAGTTGATGAACAGCATCATCACGTTTTCGGTGAACACGGCGGCTGGATGGTCTCCGGTGTGGAGCATCGTGTTCTGGTCAATGGTCGATTCAGTTGCACTCTGGCTGTTCGGTTCGTGGCTGTTCTCGTACCGAGATATTGCGGTCGCGATCGAGTGAGGTGTTTGTCCGCAAAAGGCATCAGGCCCGGCATCGCGCCGGGCCTGAGTTTTGTTTGCTGCCGTTACCGCAGCATCTGCTGCGCTGCGTTCAAGGCGTAATTGAGGACCCTGCCGGGGACCACGCCAAGATAGATGGTGGCGATGAGCGCAACTGCGAGCGAAACGCCCAGTCCCGCGGGAATACGCGTGGTCGGCACACCCTCTCGCGGACCGCGCATGTACATATACACGATCACGCGCAGGTAGTAGTAGGCGGCGACGGCACTGTTGATCACGCCGATGATGACCAGTCCGGTGAGATTCGCCCTCAGGGCGGCGCTGAACACGTAGAACTTGGCGAAAAAGCCACCGGTGATCGGGATGCCGATGAGCGACAGGAGGAAGACGGTCAGGACCGCAGCGAGGATCGGTTGCCGTTGTCCAAGCCCGGCGTAGTCTTCCAGTGTGGTGTACCGTTCATTGAGCGAACCGAAGTGGCTGATCACGATGAACGCGCCCACGTTCATCGCGGCGTATGAGGCGGCATAGAACATCGCGGCCGAAATGCCATAGTTATACTCGCCCGTCTTGGGAAGCGATACAAAGGCGACAAGCAGGTATCCTGCGTGCGCGATGGACGAGTAAGCCAACAGGCGCTTGACGTTGTTCTGTACCAGGGCGCCGATGTTGCCGATGAACATCGAGAGCACCGCAAGCACCCAGATCAGCCAGAACCATCCGGGGGCGGAAGCTGCAAAGAGTATTCGCAGGAGGACGGCGAAAGCACCTGCCTTCGGACCAGTAGACATGAGGGCGACAACGGGCGACGGTGCGCCTTCATAGACGTCGGGAGTCCATACGTGGAACGGCGCACTGGCTACTTTGAACCCAAGGCCCACGATCATCAAAGCGACACCGACGTACGCCAGTATGGGGATGTTGCCGTTCCGGAGCACTTCGCCGATTTTGTAGATGTCGGTCGAACCGGTCGCACCGAACATCATCGCTACGCCATACAGGAAAAATGCGGTGGCGAAGGAGCCCAGGAGGAAGTACTTCAACGACGACTCGATGCTGGTTGCCGCGCGACGACGAAAGCCGGCGAGAATGTAAGTGGCGATGGACGAGATTTCCAGCGCGATGAACACCAGGACCAGTTCGACCGCGGAGGACAACAGGGCCATGCCGACGGTTCCGAAGAGCATCAGGCCGTAGTATTCGCCCGCCCGTATCTGCTGCGTTTTGAGATAGGAGATCGAGGCGAGGATCACGACCGCGGTAATCACCGTGACCACGAAATGGAAGAAGACGGAAAAGGCGTCCACGCGGACCATGCCGCTGAACGCGTTACCCGGGTTCTGCGCTTGCACGAAGGTGGCGCCGACGGCGAGCAGGGCTCCAATGAAAGCCAGCACACCAATCGGTTTGCGGTCGCGGTGCGCCGGCATGAGCGGCTCCACCAGCATCACAAGGATGCCGAAAACCGTGAGCACAAGCTCGGGAAGAATGCGTAAGTAGTCTGAAGCTGGGGGAATCATTATCGTCCCATCACCTGTGTCGTCAATTGCGTTATGGGCTGAATGGCAGCCTGCACCGCCGGGTCGATGGCGTTGATCCAGAGCAAGGGCAGCACGCCCATGACCAGCGCCGCAACGGCTGTGGGCCACAGTGCGGCCTGTTCGCGTCCGCTAAGGTCAGGCAAGGTGAGGTTTACGTCGTGCTTCACTTTGCCGAAGAAGACGCGCTGATACATCCAGAGTAGGTATCCGGCGCTCCAGATGACGCCGGTCGCCGCCAGTATTCCGTACAGGCCCTTTGCCTGGAACGCGCCACTCAGAACCAGGAATTCGCCAATGAAGCCGTTGAGCAGTGGCAGCCCCACCGAAGCCAGCACGATGAACAGGAAGAACGTCGCGTAGACGGGCATCGGAGTGGCCAGTCCGCCGAACTCGCTGATCTCGTAGGTGTGCCGGCGTTCGTAAAGAATTCCGCACAACATGAACAGCGCGCCCGTCGATACGCCGTGAGCCAGCATGACAAATACCGATCCGGTCACGCCCATCTGCGTGAAGCTGAAGATCCCTAGTACGCAGAAACCAAGGTGGCTGACGGAGGAGTACGCGACGAGTTTCTTCAGGTTCGGCTGCACGAGTGCAACCAGTGCGCCGTAGATGATGCCGATGATGGCGAGCGCGATAATCCAGGGCGCGTTCCGGTGCGACTCGTTCGGGAACAGGCCGAGATTGAAGCGCAGCAGACCGTACGTGCCCATCTTCAGCAGCACACCGGCAAGCAGGACGGATCCGGCAGTCGGAGCCTCGACGTGTGCGTCAGGCAGCCACGTATGGAGAGGGAACAGCGGAACCTTGACCGCGAATGCGACGAAGAACCCGAGGAAGAGCCACGGGGCGGCCGAGGCGAAGCCGGTAACCTGTCCGGCCTGGATTGCGCTCCGAACGTCGACGAAATCAAAGGTGCCCGTGTTCGCGTAGAGCCAGATGATCGCGGCGAGCATGAAAACCGACGCGATCATCGTATAGAGGAAGAATTTGACCGCTGCGTAAACGCGGCGCTCGTGTCCGTACATGCCGATGAGCAGCGCCATCGGAATCAGGGTGCCTTCCCAGAAGAAGTAGAACAGGAAGAGGTCCAGTGCTACGAAGACGCCGATCATCGCCGTCTGCAAGAGCAGAAGCAGGATGAAGAACTCCTTTACGCGGTCGTGGACCGAGCGCCAGGAGATCAGCACGCAAAGCGGCGTGAGGAAGGTGGTGAGCAGAACCAGCCACATGGAGACGCCGTCCACGCCGAGGTGGTAGTGGATGTTGGGCGTCGTGATCCACTGGGTCTTGATCTCGAACTGAAATCCCTGCTGCCCGTTCACGAAGTGCGCCGGCAGATGCAGCGACAGGACGAAGGTCAGCAGCGAGACGAAGAGGGCGAACCAGCGGATATCCCGGTCGCGGCGCGGGAAGAACATCAGCAGCACCGCGCCGACCGCCGGAATAAATGTGACGATCGTCAGGATGTACGTATTCAGGGCAGAGGAGTTCATCTCACTCCTATCCAAATCATGAAGGCGATGACGCAAGCAGCTCCGAAAGCCACCCACCCCGCATAAGACCTTATATTGCCGGACTGCATGTGATCGATACCGCGTGAGACGTCACGAGCAGCGCCGGCAACGTTGTTGATGGTGCCGTCGATGACGGTCTGGTCAACGCCGTGCCACAAGACCTCGCTGGAGCCCAGAAGAAGCGGCTGCACGATGGCGGCCTGGTAGATCTCGTCGACGTAGTACTTGCCGAGCACGGCACGATAGAAACCGCCGAGGGCGGCAGCGACTTTGCCGGGAAGGTCGCGACGCTTGTAGTACATGAGCCAGGCGAGGAACAGGCCGATCAGGCCCGCAATCGTGGTGCCGCCCATGAGCAGCAGTTCCAGCGCGTGCCCGCCGTGTTCAGCGATCTGCTCGGAAACAGGAGGCTGCCGATAGATCTCTTCGAGGAAGCGGCCGAACGCGTTGGAACCGCCGAGAACTTGAGGGATGCCGATGTAGCCGCCTATGACCGAGAGCACCGCCAGGATGGCCAGCGGAATCGTCATTACCTTCGGGCTTTCGTGGACGTGCCCGTGTGCGGCCTCGGCGTGCTCGGTGTGCCCGTGGCCCTTGTGCTCGGCGCCGACGCTCAGTGTGCCGCGATACTCGCCGAAGAATGTCAGGAACCAGAGCCGGAACATGTAGAACGAGGTCAGACCGGCAGTGAAGCAGCCAACCAGCCAGTAGATCCAGTGGCCGCCGTAGGGGCTGGCATAGGTGTTCCAGAGGATTTCGTCCTTGGAGAAGAACCCGCTGAAACCCGGAATTCCGGCAATGGCGAAGGTCGCCATGGTCATGGTCCAGAAGGTCCACGGGATATGCTTCCGTAACCCGCCCATGTTGCGCATATCCTGCTCGCCGCCGAGAGCGTGAATCACCGAGCCGGCTGCGAGGAACAGCAGCGCTTTGAAGAAGGCGTGCGTCATCAGGTGAAAGATGCCAGCCGAGAACGCAGCCACGCCGCAAGCCATGAACATGTAGCCGAGCTGCGAAATTGTCGAGTAGGCCAGTACGCGCTTGATGTCGGTCTGTACAACGCCGATTGTCGCCGCGAAGATCGCGGTGAGCGTACCGACAATGGCGACCACCATCAGCGCCGTGGGCGAACGGAAGAAGATGGGGTTCGAGCGCGCGACCATGTAGACGCCGGCGGTGACCATGGTGGCCGCATGTATGAGGGCCGAGACCGGCGTCGGGCCTTCCATGGCGTCCGGGAGCCAGACGTAGAGCGGAAGCTGTGCCGATTTGCCGGCGGCGCCAACCATCAGCAAAATCCCGATAGCAGTGAGCAGTCCCGCGCCAGCTGTTTCTGCCGGCATGGCGGTGACGTGCGCGAATACCTTATCGAAGTTGAGCGACCCGAAATGCTTGATCATCAGGAACAGCGCGATGAGGAAGCCAAAGTCGCCAACGCGATTGACGATGAACGCTTTCTTGCCGGCGCTCGCAGCCGAGTCGCGCAGGAAGAAGAAGCCGATCAGCAGGTACGAAGCGAGGCCAACGCCTTCCCACCCGACGAACATGAGCAGGTAGTTGTTCGACAGCACCAGCATCAGCATGAAGAACATGAACAGGTTCAGGTAACTGAAGAACCTGTAGTAGCCGCCTTCATGCGCCATGTAGCCGACGGAGTAGATGTGGATCAGGAATCCGACGCCGGTCACGACCAGCATCATTACCATCGAAAGCTGGTCCAAGTAGAAGGCGAACGGGACTGAAAATGCACCCGAGGCGAGCCACGTGCCGTGCGACTCGGTGTAAGGCAGTTCGCCGCCACCGGTGGCCTGCAGCGCACACTTGATTGCCCATACCAGCGCAGCGCCCGGGAACAGCAGGGCAATGGTGCTGACTACTCGCTTGGGGAGGTGACGTCCCAGCAGGCCATTCAGCGCGGCGCCCGCGAGCGGCAGAATCGGAATCAACCAGAGGTTCAAACTCATAGCTATAGCTTCAGCAGGTTCACGCGATCGACATCCAGCGTTTCGCGCGTCCGGAACACAGCAATGATGATGGCCAGTCCGACCGCCGCTTCAGCCGCTGCGACGACCATGACAAAGAAAACGAATACCTGTCCGCTGAGCACCTGCCAATGCGCGGCAAAGGCCACGAAGGACAGGTTGACGGCGTTCAGCATCAGCTCGATCGACATGAAGATCGTGATGATGCTGCGCTTGATGAGAAACCCGGCCACGCCGCAGGCGAAGAGGATGGCGCTGAGCACGAGGTAAAACGAAAGCGGAACCATTACTGTTCCTCCTTCCGCGCCAGCACAACCGCTCCCATGATGGCGATCAGGATGAGCACCGAGGTGATTTCGAACGGCAGCAGGAAGGGCTTGAACAGCATGTGGCCGATTGCGCTTGCCGGGCCGTACATTGCGCCCACACCCACCGGCGTGTTGGCCGGATCGTGCTTCACAAGCGTCCAGACGGCCAGCACAAAACCGGCGATCATGCCGGGAATGCCGAGGATCACCGCCACGCGACTACCCTTGCTGCGCGCCTCTTCGCCCGCGTTCAACAGCATGATGACGAAGACAAAGAGCACCATGATGGCGCCGGCATAGACGATCACCTGTATGGCAGCCACGAATTCAGCGCCGAGGAGCATGTACTCGCCGGCAAGCGACCCCATTACGACGATCAGCGACAGTGCACTCGCGATAGGGTGGCGTTGCGCAAGCAGGTTGATCGCCCCGGCTACCGCCAGTGCCGCGAAGATGAAGAACAATAAGTAATGAAGCATGTTTTCGTAACGCCACTCGCCAGGTCCGAGCCCGGCGCTAAACAAGGACTAGCTTCTCAAGGCCACCACCAGGCTGGTGACGAGAATGTTCGCCAGCGAAAGCGGCAGCAGGACCTTCCAGGTGAAACCCATCAACTGGTCGTAGCGGAAGCGTGGCAGCGTGCCGCGCACCCACACGTACAGGAACAGGAAGAAGAAAACGCGCAAAGCGAACCAGAACACGGGCAGGATGTACTGCAGCACCGGAGGCCCGAACAGCGGACCGTTCCACCCGCCCAGAAAGAGCAGGGAAGCCAGGCACGCGACGGTCACCATGTTCGCGTATTCGGCCATGAAGAACATGGCGAACTTCATCGAGCTGTACTCGGTGTGGTAGCCCGCGACCAGTTCCGTTTCGGCCTCGGGCAAATCGAAGGGAACACGGTTGGTTTCCGCGTATGCCGCGCAAAGATAGATGAAGAACGCGACGAACTGTCCCTTGAACAGGTTCCACTTGGGGATGACGCCCCACCACGCGCCCGACTGAGTTTCGACGATCTGACGCAGGCTGAAGCTCTGCGACAGGATCAGCACGCCGATCAGCGACAATCCAAGCGCGACTTCGTAGCTGACCATCTGCGCGCTGGCGCGGAGCGACCCGAGCAGGGAATACTTGCTATTCGACGACCATCCCGCAAGCGCGATGCCGTACACGCTGATCGACGTGATGCCCAAGATGATCAACAGGCCGATGTTTACATCGGTGATCTGTAGCGGCGTATGAAATCCGGCGCCGGGTACCGGCACCCATCCGCCGATCGGAATCACAGCGATCGACGTCAGCGCCAGGGTCAGCGCCAACACCGGGGCCGCTAGATACAACGGCTTGTTGACGTACGGCGGCGTGATGTCTTCCTTGAAGAAGAACTTGGCGCCGTCGGCAAGTGGCTGCAGCAACCCGAAGGGTCCGACGCGCGAGGGCCCCCAGCGGTTTTGAATGCGGCCCACAAGCTTGCGCTCGAACCAGACGGTATAGGCCACGATGGTCAACAGCACCCCGAGGGCGACCGCTGTCTTGATGACCGAAACTATGATGAACGTTGTGAGGTCAAGCAAAGTCGTGTTTCCCACCGCGTGCGAATCGCACGCGCGAAGTTAAAACCAGATACAAACCTTCGCGACAGTTCAGTTTGACGAAAGCCTCGCTTGCGAAGCTACACGGGCGACGTTATCCCTGAACTGTTGCCTCTGTTTCCACCGGCACGGCGCGGTCGTTTTCAATGACCGAGTTCAGCGTGTTCGAATAGCGTCCCAGACTTCCCGACGTGAAGAGCGTGTCATTGGACGGCACGATCAACTCGGGCCTGGAATCGTAAGCCCCAACGCCGTTCTCGATCGCCGTGGTGTGCTCGTCCGAACCCGCGATCAGGTTTCGTCGTGACACTTCGTATCCGGGCACGAGCCGCTGAATTTCATCCAGCAGCGCCATCGGGTCGAAGGGACTCATCTTCGGTTCGAGGCCATGCTCCACCAGGTAGATCGCATGGCGGTCGGCCTCGCCGGATTGCGCTCCGCGAGACTGTCCCATGTCCGCACGAACGGCGCGGCCGAAGGGAACCAGTTTCTTGATGTCGTAGCCCATCCTCTCGGCGATGCGGACGATGATCTCAAAATCGGACTTAGTGCCCTCCACGTCACTGGCTTTCTTTAGGATCTGGAGGTCACCGCAGGTGTTCGTGTAAGTGCCCGTCTTCTCGTAAGGTGCGGCAGCCGGCAGAACAACGTCGGCGGCAAGCGCTGTTTCCGTTACGAACATGTCCTGCAC
>JAEZPW010000284.1 GCA_023441255.1 Acidobacteriota bacterium | reverse complement strand
GTTCACGGCTTCGCGGTCCGAATCCGGGGTCGGAATAATCTCCAGCAGGCGCATGTAGCGGGGGGGATTGAAAAAGTGAGTTCCGAACCAGTGGCGGCGGAACCCGTCGGAAAATCCTTCCGCTATCTTTGCGACGGGCAGGCCACTCGTGTTGGTGGTGATGACCGTATCGGGCCTGCGAATTGTCTCGACTCTTGTCAGCAGGTTTCGTTTGATCTCGAGGTCTTCGACCACCGCCTCAATTACCCAGTCCGAATCGGCGATAGCGCCCAGATTGTCCTCGAAATTACCAACCGTGACGAGTTTGGCGAGCGCAGGATCAAAAAAGGCAGCCGGCTTCGATTTCCTGGCCGCGTCAAGGCCGGCCTGGGCGATGCGGTTGCGAGCCTCGCCGTCAGCGTCCGGCGGCACGATGTCAAGAAGGAACGACGGGACGCCGGCATTCGCCAGGTGAGCGGCAATGCGCGCACCCATGGTACCGGCGCCCAGAACTGTCACTTTATCAATACGTTTCATGGCATTCGATCGAGGTAATCAGAAATGAGTCAGTCGGGATCCGAGGGGGCCAAGCTGTGAGATGCTGACAGCCGTTCCGGCGTCGCTACGATAAACGCGGATGGAGTGAAAAAAGAACCCCAAAAAAGTTAACGGCGCATGTCGTATTAGATGTGGGGTGAGGATGGCAACGACATGCGCCTTATTAAGTTGTATTGAGTCTACGGGCTGAAGGTACTCACGTCAATCAATTATTTTATGAAAACCGCTTTACTAGGCACGTTCGTACGTGTCTTCCCATTTCAGGAAATTAAGCGGGCCAACAGAAAGGCTGCGCCGGCGGCGAGTCCGCCTATAAGAACCGTCTGAAGTGCACTTCTCCCCGGCCGCGTGCCAGTAAACCGGCCCTTGATGTATCCGAAAATACCCAGCGCGAGCAGTGTTACTACTACGGAGAACAAAAGCCCAAGCCGCGCGTTGGACAAGATGATGTAAGGCGACAGTGGAATGAGTCCCCCCGCGACATAGGAGGCGGCGATTGTTCCTGCGCTGTGGACGGCGCGCTTGGGATCTGGACGCTCCAGGCCGAGTTCGAAACGCATCATGAAATCCACCCAGTCCTTTGGCCGTCGGCGAAGCGCCGAGACTACGGGCAAAGCTTCATCTCTGGTCAGACCATAGGATTCGAATACCTCGGAAACTTCGCGGGCTTCCTCGTCGGGGATCTCGCGCACCTCGCGTTTCTCGCGGGCGAGTTCGTTGTCGTAATGCTCGGAGTCGCTCTTAGCGGCAAGATAGCCGCCTAGTCCCATGGCGATAGAACCGGCCGCGATCTCCGCCAAGCCGGCAATGACAATCGCCCGAGTGGGGATCAAGTTGGCCTGTGCTGCGCCAGAAAGGCCGGCAGCCAGCGCGAACGGAACCGTCAGGCCATCAGACATGCCGATGACGATGTCGCGTACGATTTGACTGCCCGTGAAGTGCCGTTCGATGTGTTCCGTGGCCGGCATGCGTCACCTCTCGGATTCGTGTTCGTGCGGGTGCCGCTGCACGGTGGTGAGGGGGTTAGCGTTGACGTACCGCTGTGCCAGGCGGACCACCTGCCGTTCCCCGGAGTAGCTCAAGCGCTTGTGGGCTTCATCCAACGGCACCCATTCCGCACGTGCGACTTCGACCTGCATGTCCGGTGAGATGGCGCCCAGGTTGCCGGAACGGTAGGCCAGCAGATAGAAGCTCACAACCTTGAAAACCCGTTGTTTGTCGCCCCAGGACCGAACGTAAACGTACTTAATGTCAGTGAGTTTGGCTATGAGGGAGGCGTCAACGCCTGTTTCTTCGCGCACTTCTCGGAGCGGAGTTTCGGCCGGCTTTTCGTCCTTGTCGATAAGTCCCTTGGGCAGCGCCAGCACAGGCTTAGAGGTCTTGGACTTCTCGTCTTGCGACCTTTGCGGCTCAATGGCAGCTATCCACCATTGATCTTGCATGAAGCGCAGCACCACTCCACCTGCTGAGAACTCTCGGATCATTTCGCCTGTCCACTCAAGACAATGATTGGAACAGACCGGGGCGACTTGCGGCAATCCTGTTGTTGTTACGCTGTAGCATTTCACGGCATCTAAGTAGTACAGGCACGTGGAATTCCAGGCCCCCAGATCGTGAGCAAGTTCTCGCAATTCGCCCGCTCGGTACGGGCTTTCGCCCGAGAAATCAGCCGTCCTCCAACCAGAACCGCGAAAGCAGACTCTCGCCCTCGCATTGGAATCGCGCTGGGAGGTGGTTTTGCCCGCGGTCTGGCGCATATCGGCGTGCTTAAAGTCTTGGAGAGCAACCAGATACCGATCGATTATGTCGCGGGTACGAGCGTCGGCGCCCTCATTGGTGCTGCGTACTGCAGCGGTATCTCGCCCAAAGAGTTGGAAGAGATCGCATATCTCGTCCGCTTCAAAGACTTTGCGCGCTGGACGCTTTCGCGTCTTGGGTTCGCCAGCAATGATCGCATGGCGAACTTTCTAGCGCGTTTCCTGAAAGTGAAGACGTTCGAGGAACTGCGCATTCCGCTCGCGGTGAGCGCCACCGACTTCGCCACCGGAGATGCCGTCACCCTGAAGGCGGGTCCACTCATCGACGCAGTGCGAGCAAGCTGTGCCTATCCGGCCATGTTCCTCCCCGTCCAAGTGAACGGACGACTGCTGATCGACGGCATGCTGGCACATCCTGTGCCGGCCGTACCTGTTCGCGAACTCGGCGCCGAAAGGGTCATCGCGGTCTACCTCGCCGCGCACTGGGTCAATCTCCAGGGACCGCGACACGTCTTCGACATCGTCGGGCAGTGCTTCTCGATAGCGCAGCAGCGGATGTGTACCATGTGGCAGCCCTCGGCCGACATGGTGCTCGAGCCGGACGTTCGCGAATTCAGTTATGACGCTTTCGATCACGCGCGTGAACTGATCGCCTGTGGCGAGCGCGCGGCACAGGGCGCTCTGCCTCTCCTGGCGAACTGGGTAGGCAGCGGCGCCGTCAGCGTTCCCTCTCGAAAGCCGCGGCAGGTGGCGGCGGTGCCGAATACTGCAGAGTCAAGCGCCGCGTGAGTCGCCGGGCGCCACCTGTATCTGCTCTTCGAGGTCATCGCTGAAACAGCTGAATCCAGCCATTTTCTATAATTGTTGCTCCAATATCGCCACACGAAGGGGACGAATGAAACTCCTACGCCACGCAGCTGTTTCTGTTCTATTGATCACCGCGTTTTGTTCCGCGCAGAATTCCGGGGCGATATTTGGCTTTCGCAGCGCGGCTACGCAAACGGAGGTTGAGAAACGCTTCATGGCTGTACCGAGTGCTCAGCGGGCACAAGAGCACTTGCGGATTCTCACTTCGGCGCCCCATGTGGCGGGTTCGCCGGAAGACAAGCAGACGGCCGAGTACGTGGCGCAGAAATACCGGGAAGCCGGTCTCGAAACCGAGATCGTCGAATACAAGATCTGGCTGAACTATCCGGCTGAAATCAGTGTGGATGTCACGGCTCCGGCCAACGTGCGCATGCACGGTCCGGCACGCGAGCACGTTGAGGGCAACGACTCGTTCCAGAACGATCCGCGCGTGCTGCCGGCTTTCAACGGCTATTCGCCTTCCGGAGACGTGGAGGCGCCCGTGGTGTATGCGAACTACGGCCGTCCTGAGGACATCCAGAGGCTGAAAGAAATGGGCGTGGACGTTCGGGGCAAAATCCTTGTTGTGCGCTATGGCCAGAACTTCCGCGGAGTGAAGTCGTTCGTGGCGCAGGAGGCTGGCGCGGCGGGCGTGATCATCTATTCGGACCCGATAGATGACGGCTGGTTCAAGGGCGACAAATATCCTAATGGACCCTGGCGACCGGATACCGGGGTGCAGCGCGGGTCGATCGGTTACATGTTTGAATTCGCCGGCGATCCTACAACGCCAGGCATCGCGTCACTGCCGACGCTGAGTGAAAATCAACGCACGGCACCGGACAACTCCGCGCAGCTGCCGAAGATTCCGACCACGCCATTGTCGTACCAGGATATCTGGCCCGTGCTGCAGAACCTCGCGGGCCCGGATTCTCCGCGCGAATGGCAGGGAGCACTCCCATTCACCTACCACGTAGGGCCGGGACCGGTACGGGTGAAAATGCACCTGAAGCAGAACTATGGGTATCACACGATCTGGGACGTTATCGGGACGGTGAAAGGAACCGAATCGCCGAACCAATGGGTGGTTGCGGGCAATCATCGGGATGCTTGGGTGTACGGGGCGGTAGACCCGGGCAGCGGCACGGCAGCACAGCTTGAGGCAGTACATGGAGTGGGCGAGCTGCTGAAAAGCGGCTGGCGGCCGAAGCGCACGATGGTTTTCTGCAGCTGGGACGCAGAGGAGTACGGATTGATCGGGTCGACGGAGTGGGCTGAGCAGCACGAAAACGACCTTCGGAATGCTCCGGCTTACTTCAACATGGATGTAGGCGTTGGCGGGCCGAACTTTGGTGCATCGGCGGTACCGTCTCTGAAGCAGTTCATTCGGGAAGTGACCAAGGCAGTCCCGAGTCCGAAGGGCGGCACGGTTTACGAGGCTTGGCAGGAAGCGCAGAGAAAGACTGAGGCGACGCGAGGCGTGGCGCCTGAGCAGTCGGCCCAACAGCTTCGCCAGCCGCAGGCACAGACAAAACGCGACGTGCCGGTTGGGGACCTGGGCAGCGGATCCGACTATACCGCCTTTCTGCAACACCTTGGCGTGCCTTCATCGGACGTCGGCAGCAGCGGACCTTACGGCGTCTATCACTCTGTCTTCGATAACTTCGATTGGTTCAAGAAGTTTGCCGATCCGACCTTCGCGTATGAACAGCAGATGGCTCGCGTCTACGGACTCGAGATGATACGGATGGCATCGGCCGATGTTCTGCCGTACGACTATGAGCAATATGGCAGGGAGATTGGGCTTTACCTTGACTCGGCACGAAAAAAGGCTCAGTTGAAGTTCGGAGGGCGCGCACCTAAGTTCGACGCAGCCGAAAAGGCCGCACAGGAACTCACGGAAGCCGGCATCAGCATCGCTCGCGCCCAAAACGACTCTCGAGCAGATACCGCCCGGCTCAACCAGCTCCTTGTAGACGCAGAGCGGGGTTTTCTTACAGGAGGCTTGCCCAATCGGCCATGGTACAAGCACGTGATCTACGCACCCGGAGAGTACACGGGCTACGCGGCGGTCGTGCTTCCCGGCGTCAACGAAGCAATCGACAAGGGTGACCTGCCCCGTATGGAGAGCCAGTTGAAAGAACTGACAGCCGCGATCGAACGCGTGACGAAGACATTACGGAGCTATCACTGAACGGAGCTATCACTGAGCCCGTCGCCGGATCATTGTCGAGGCGAAACGGTATTCCTGCTTCTCGCAAGATTTGACAAAGAAAGACTAAGGTTGCACGCAACCCTGTTTAAGGGAGCGCACGGCTTTGAGCTAAGTGGAACCAAGGATTCTGTGCCGGGGCGCCGCGCGCGAGAATGCGTGCAATCTATGAATTCAGTCATAAAGGAATTCGTTCGTGCACACGAGTACTGTCGCGTGCTCGAGCGTGTAGCACTCTCCGCCGCCACCGAATGCCAACATGCCGCGCTCAGACAGGAGTTGCAGTGGGCCTACGAGGAACTCGACAGGCGTACGATTGCGATAACCGGTATTCGCTTCGCAGAAGGCAAGCAACCCAACTGACAATTTGCGTCAAGAGGATCATCGGCACTACTCTGGCCACCTGTCTGGCCACATTTGCGTCTAAGCAGACGAGCGAAAGTCTGCATGCCGATTGCCCGGATCATCACATCGATGCCGTGTCGAACCGCTGCGCTGGCAGATCGGTTACGTGCATTTGGATACACCGTCGAGACGGTTGAACCTGGCCAGGAAACCGACGGCCGGGCAGATCTTGAGGTGAGTGTCAGCGAAGGCAAAACAGCCGAAATGCTAAAAGAGCTTGCGGCACGCCAATCTGTCGCCGATCCTGACGTGTACATCGCGGCCGGGGCATTGAGCGGGACTCCCCTTCCGGCGCAAAATGCACCTCAAAACGCTCCTTCACTTCCGACGGCGGGATCCGTATACGCGGCGGGACCGCCCACTATAGCCGACACAATGAACGGCGTAGCCGCCGGTCTTCAGAACAAACGCGACCTCCTTGCCAAGGCACTCCGCGAACAACGCGCCATGTTACGACAGGCGCGCATTGCGGAGAGGCAAAAGACGAGACAGCAAGGCGTTGCCCCTGCCGCGAGGGAATGGGCGTTTGAGCCGGAGCAACTGTCTGATAACGTTGGAGTTGATAGCCGAGGGCTGAATTACAACGCCCATTCGGAACCGATCACCCTGCCCGAGGAATCCGGGATGCCTGCACCTGGAGCGGCTGCTTGGGTCGGGGAAGCTCTGCCGAATGGGAGTGACGAGTCACAACATCTTTCGGCGCCGCAGGAGTTTGCTGTGCCTGCGGAGTCTCCGCAAGAGGAGTATTCATCGGCTGTGGCCGACGGAGTTGCTGCGGAGCCGATGAGTTCCGCCGCTATCGTAGGTCCGCACCAGCGATCACGAACTCCTCGCAGAAGAGCAATACGCATTCTCATTCCAGGCGGGCGGCACATGTCGCGACGAGCGCGGGAATGGCGTGCCGCAGTTCTTATCAGCTGCCTGTTTGCTGGGTTGCTAATGCTTGGGTGGGCTGCCGTTACCCGTGAACCGGTTTCGCCACTGCCCAAGAGCCTAACTACACAGACTGGTCTGGAGGAGGCTTTGCCGTTCGGTGCGGCAACGCTGAAGCCAACCGCCTCCGCAGCGACGATCCCGGCCCACGAGGTCACGGCGACCAGCCATGCGGCTACTGCCGCGGTGGCAGACGCAGGAAAACGAACGAACGTTAACCCCCGCCCGGCCGCAGACAAGAAGAAGAGTGCTTCTCAGGGCACTGTGCGGAAACAGCAACCTTCTCGAAGCGCGGAAGAAGACGAAATAGCGGAAGATGAGGTGATAATCCACCATCGAGGGCCAGCCCCGGCCATCCGAAGCGAAAAGGCAAGCCTCAAGCGTTTTTCCGACTAGTTTCCAACTCAAGCGTTCCGATTCTGTGCCGATCTTTCCGTTGGCTGGTCTGGTTTTGCCAGCAGGGGCCGAGACATGAACCTTGAGAACGCAATCATTGCTGAATGCCCATCACTGACGGGATTTCCCACAAGCATTGAACTCTGGCTCCAGAATGGCATTGGCGCGGTGCACGCTTCCGGGGTATGCACGCGCCGAACTGAGCATGGATTCGAGGCGAGCGTATCCGCCGTCCTTTCCGTCGGGGAAGAAGTAGAGGTAGAGCTCTGTTTTCCCGGTAACCCGGAGCCCATTCGTGCGTCAGCCCGTGTGATCTACCGAAACCGGAATCACTATGGGTTCTTCTTCCGGTCCAGCTCACAGTCGTGGGCGCTGGCTTTTCGCGCCAACAATTCGGAACAGGATTTGATCCAGCAGCGTCTCATGAGGCGCAGGATCTGAAGCGTTCGGGAGTCACTGAAACGGCTGTGCTGGTGTGATCTGGGCAACTGTTCCCGGACACGATGCCGAGTTGACGCTTCTCAGGCGGATGATATGTGCGGCTAACATTCTGATTCAGAGCTACTTAGCGAGCAATCTCGGATGGCGTCCCGTTTTACCCTCTTTGCATTGCCGTTGTCGGGAGCTAATGCGACCTTCTGGCCGTGTGCGATGTCCACACGACGGAGGCAGCGATGCAGTCACTCGAAGCAATCGGGATAGCAACCGAGACAAATGATGCCAACAGAGAACTGAAATCACAATTTCGGGACGCCAGGCGAAAGCAAGAGAGTCTCCTCGCGGCCGGCGAGAAGAAGGTACTTGTCTGGATGGCCGAGAGGATGCCGCCTCGGATCAACTCCGACCACCTCACGGTCCTGGGCGCCTTCGGCATGCTGATGACCGGTGTGTCCTACGCAATGACCCGCTACAACCGTTATGCCGTCCTGCTTGCGACTTTTTTCCTGGCCGTCAACTGGTTCGGCGACAGCCTGGACGGGACTCTGGCGCGCGTTCGCAACCGGCAGCGGCCTCGATACGGCTTCTACGTAGACCACGTTATCGATTCCCTGGGCACGACCATGCTGTTCGGCGGACTTGCCCTCTCCGGCCTCATGACCCCCTGGGTCGCCATTGCGCTCCTGATCGCGTTCCTGTTGCTTTCAATCGAGGTCTACCTGGCGACCTACGTCCTTGGGGCATTCCGGCTTTCGCATTTCAAGTGGAGCCCGACCGAGCTGCGCATCCTCCTGGCGATCGGAAACATCGCCGTCCTATTCCATCCCGTGGTGCTGGGCGGTCGCTGCCGGTTGTTCGATGTCGGCGGGCTGGGCGGAGCTACTGGCATGTTGCTGATCGTGCTGTTATCCTTCGTCAGGAACACACGAACGCTATACCACGAGGAGCGGCTTTGATGCGATCACGTCTTTTCGCAGAATGGGAATCGACCGTGATCCGCTGGCTGAAGTTCAACTTTGTGGGCGCGGTCGGAATCCTTGTCCAACTGATCGCTCTAACAATCCTGAAGAGCGGTCTGGGAATGCACTATCTTGTGGCGACGGGCCTTGCGGTGGAAACGGCTGTCATCCACAACTTCCTCTGGCACGAGCGTTTCACGTGGCTCGACCGGAAGACCGGCGGACGAAGCGCAACGATCTCACGGCTGGTGCGATTCAACCTCAGCACCGGCCTCATCTCCATCATGGGTAACCTTCTGCTGATGCGGGCGCTTGTTGGCCACCTTCGGGTCAACTATCTGTTCGCAAACATGGTCGCGATTGGCACCTGCGCATTGCTCAATTTCCTGGTGAGCGACCAATTCGTATTCCGCAAGCTGCGAGCGCAAGGTTAGTCTCAGAAGTGCTCCGGCTTGGTGCGAAACTGCTTTATTACAAACCAGAGCGCCGCCAGGAAAAGTACGACGAGAGCTACGCGTACGTCGTGCAGCAGTGCCAGTCCGGCAGATGCCGCCACTAGCGCCACCAGTCCAAGCACCAGGACAACAACGACAATCAACAATGCCAATGGCAGTGCCCACCAGTGTCGTCGAACGCCGAATTCACGACGAAGCTCCTGCATCTGCAAAGCGGGTTCAGGACGCCAGTTCGCACCTGCACGCGCCTTGATTTCGGAGACAAGTTGCGAGGCGGCATCGCTGTCGCGCGGAAGGCTGATGGTCATAAGCTTTACGCTGCGCCGGGGCTTGTAGGCTATCCAGTATGCCTGGTTGGCTTCGAGCATGTGCTCGGCTTTGGCGGCAAACCCCAGCATGCCAGGCGCATTCTCCGGCAAAGGGACATGAATCATGGGAATGTGAATGCCGAACGGCCCTGCGCCGACAATACGGTCCCAGGGGACGTGTCTCGTTCCAATACGGGACGTGACTTGCAGTTGACTGTCGTCCGATTGATAGACGACGGCTCCGACGGGAGTATCAGTCTGGAGTCTCATGACAGTCACTCCATGCGACACTAGCGATTTGTGCTCACCGTGGAGTTGCGGGTTGCCCGCTCGGACCATCGGGCGAATGCATAGAGAACGAGCGCGACCCCGGCGAAAACGAGTCCAACTTCCGTGATAAAGAACGGAGCACCAAAAAAATAACGGTTGTACCCCGGCGCAAGTCGGACGAGGGTCGGATTTAGAGGGTCATATGCGATCGGGACCGTCGTCCCGACGGGAAATCGTTCCACCCAAGCCTCGGCCTGCCGGCGAAACCGGTCGCCGTACCCGGAATCGACCGTGGTAGAAACTACCGAGTTGCCGATGTGATAGCGGATCAGGAACCGGGCAGCGTAGGTGGAGGTCTTGCCGGGCACAGTCACTACCTGTGCCGCCTCGATCGTGCCTTCCGCGCGGGGCCACGTTTTCAAGATCGTGCGCTGGCGCAGGAAGAAGGGTACGGAAAGGCCGAGAAACACCAGGAAGATGATCACGCAACCCATGGCGATCACCTTGAGCGTGGCAACTGTCTCGGGTTTCATGTGACCAAACTAGCACACCGGCCTTCGCAGTTCTCGCGGGAGCTACATCAGTAGCGAGCGGAAGCGCGGCCGTGATCTCAGTCGCCGAACTTCGAGCCTGATTTCTTGAGTTCCGCCATCTCCTCCCGGACACGGGCGAAGCCGCGAGTCAAGAATGTCAGATAGATGATGTGCACCAGCCAGGTGACAGCGTAAGCGGCATATAGAAATTTCATCGCAGTGCCCTCGTGTCGACAATGGGTCTTTCCTGGGGAGTCTCGTTGTCTTGGCGACGTTCTTCGCGGAGCGCGTGTGCCAACTCGACCTGCTGACGAGCACGTTCCAGCATGTAACGCACAAAGACCACGATGCCGGCGAACAACATGAAGGCAGCCCAGTTGATCAGCAGGGCCTTCATCATCATGGGATCAATCCCCGATCCTTCTCCGCCGGCGATCACCGGTTGCGGGTGCTGCGTGCGGAAGTAACGGATCGACAGGTAGACGATAGGCACGTCGATGAAACCGAAGATGGCGAGCGCAGCGGCGAGCACAGCTGTCTGGCTGCCGCTGGAGTAGCGGCGAAGAATCAGGTAGCTCACGTAAATTAGCCACAGGATGAGGGTGGTCGTAAGACGGGCGTCCCAAGTCCACCAGATCCCCCAAACCGGCCGCGCCCAGAGCGGTCCGGTGATAAGGACGATGGTGCAGAAGACAACTCCGACTTCAGCGGACGCAAGCGCGAACGCGTCAGCACGCGGGCCGCGCCTGATGATGTAGAAGACCGAAGCCACGAAGTTGGCAAAGAACAGCAGGAACGCCGTCCATGCTGAAGGCACGTGGTAGTAGAAGATACGCTGGACGTCGCCCATGGTCTGTTCCGTTGGTGCGCCGACCAGAGCTTCGTAGAGACCGTAGCTCAGCAGGACGAAAGCAATAATCGACAGAATCGTAAGTTTGGTGCGCATGGTTATTCAGCGTTCAAAACTGTTTCAAACAGGAGCAAGCAGGCGGTCGTAAAAACCAGGTCGTAAACCGCGAGCAGGTTGATCCAGAAGACGGGCGATGCATCGCCGGTCAAAATGGCCGTGGTGGATTCCACCATCGAAAGCAGGGCCGGGATTGAAACAGGGAAAAGGATAAGCGGCAGCATTACTTCGCGGCTGCGTGTACGGATGGACATTGCCGCAAAAAAGGTGCCATTCACAACAAGCGCCCAGGTGGCGAGCGCACCGACCAGCGCCAACTGCCACGCCGGTCCGATCGGCCGCAGGTTGTAGAAGACGACGAACAAAGGCGCCATCAGCACTTCCAGAACCGCCACGAATATGAAGTTGCCGATAGTCTTCGCAAGAAACAGCGAGTTCGCCGGTGCAGGCGAGATGCGGTAAGCGTCCAGTACCTGGTTGCGGAGTTCGCGAGCCCAGGTCTGGTTCAAAGCCACGACGGCTGCGAACAGGAACGCCACCCAGATAAGTCCGCCCGCGATCTGCCGCGATTCTTCGGCCGTGGGATTGAATGCAAAGCTGAAAATGACGACAACCAGCAGCGCGAAGAAGACCATGGAGTTGATGGCGTCCTTCGATCGCCACTCCAGCCGCAGGTCTTTTGCAAGCGTCGATTTCAGCACGGAGGCCAAAGCCGTCATCGGCGAACCTCCGCGTAGTCTGTGGCGCCGGGTCGGCGTGCCGTGCCGTCGAGGATGGAGGAAGTCGTCAGCGCCACGATTCGTCCTAGCGACATGTGAACGAACTCATCCGCCGTCCCCTCGAGCAATGACGGTTGATGGGTCACAAGAAAGATTGTTTTGCCCTCGTCGCGCATGTGACCGAGCAGGCGCACCATCTCGCGGGCCGAAGCGATGTCTACGTTCGAGAACGGCTCATCGAGCAGAAGAATCCTGGGATCGTGGAGGACGGCGCGCGCCAGTGACAGGCGTTGTCGCATTCCCTGCGAGTACGCGCCGACGCGACGCTTCAGGGTGGGATCCAGTCCGACTGTTTGAATGGCGCGGCGGCAAACGGATTCGGCGCGCTGCTCGGCATCGGCAGCACGGTTCGTCATTCCATAAAGCCCGGCGAAGTAGCGCAGATTTTCCATCGCGTCCAACTCGTCATACAGCAGCGTGGCGTGCGCCATGTACCCCAGTTGTGGACGAATCGAACGCAAGTCCGTGGTCCCGAGAACCTCGACCTTGCCCCGCGTCGCCTGCAGCAATCCGGCTACGATGCGGAGCAGAGTGGATTTTCCGGCGCCGTTGTCGCCAAGAACGGTATAGAGGCGTCCCGGAGAGAAATCGGCGCTGACTCCGCGCAGAGCTGCGAATCGCCCAAAATGCTTTGTCACCTGATGGAGCGAAATGGCGGAAACCTGAATGGTTCCGGAGCTCTCAGACGGGTTGGTGTTGTCGGTTTGCAGCGTGATGCAGCTCACTTGGGAATTGAAGGCGTATCCGCCTGTGCCTTCTGCAACGCATTGCCAGGCTGCGACTTTGGAGCCTGTGCGGGGGCGCTGTCGGGCGCTCCATCTTTCTTCGGTGCGTACTTGGACGCGCACTTTGCCTGTAACTGCTTCGCGTGGAAAACGCCGTCGCGTCCAAACTGTCCTTCTGCAAGGGCTTGCGAGTCATCCTTGAAAGTGTCGGGCGGCGCCTCTGTACCGTTGTAGATCACCGGCAGCGTCAAGTCGTTTTCCTTCAGCGAGAACTCCACCCGCGTACCGGCGCGTTTTATAGATCCTGGCACGACATTTCCGGCCACCCGCAAGCGTTTCGAGTAACGACTGGAATCCATCGTCTGGAGTTCTTTGATCGTGACGTAATAGCTCTTGCTCTCCTGGACTCCCGTCCACGCGAGATAACCCAAGGAAATGAGGATTACACCCACGGCAGCGCCGAAGCGCAGATACCTGCTGCCCTGTTTCGACATGATTTCGAACCCCACATGGCTCGCCCGCAGACTGGCGGAGAGCTGAAAACCATTGTCCAAGAATGTAAAGCGGTCGTTCGCCACGGGTCAAGGCGACACCCTGTTCAGATGCAAGAAGATGACCAGAGTTTCACTGTTTTCAGCAACATGGTCCGGCGTTGCGAACCGATTGCAGCAGAGCGGGAAAGGTATAATGATTGTTTTTTCACGAGGGAAGGCAGGAACAATGGACCCCAAGCTTGATAGCGGGAATGGGAACGGGCAGAGCGGTTGGATTCAGAAGCCGCGGGCGGAATGGATCGCACACCGCCGCGAAACGGCGGTCGCCGAGGGAGACGGAAATTTCTCCCAAATGCACTATGCACGCAAGGGAACCATCACGGAGGAGATGTCTTATGTAGCCCAGCGCGAGCGGATCCCGGCAGAGAAGGTTCGGGAAGAAGTCGCTGCGGGAAGAATGATTATCCCGGCCAACATCAATCACCCCGAACTTGAGCCGATGGCGATCGGAGTGGCGGCGACTTGCAAGATCAACGCGAATATCGGCAACTCGGCGGTGACCTCGAACGTTGATGAGGAGTTGAAGAAGCTCCACACGGCTGTGCACTACGGCGCCGACACGGCGATGGATCTGTCGACCGGAGGCGAGATACACCAGATTCGAGAAGCTATTCTGCGCCACTCGCCTGTGCCCATCGGCACCGTGCCGATATACGAGGCGATTGCTCGCGTGCGACGGCTCGAGGACCTCACGGCCGACCTGATGCTGGAGGTAATCGAGGAGCAGGCCGCGCAAGGCGTCGATTACATGACCATTCACGCGGGGGTGCTGCTTCAGTACCTGCCGCTCGTGTCGAAACGCATTACCGGCATCGTGAGCCGCGGTGGCGCGATCATGGCGCAGTGGATGGCACACCATCGCAAGCAAAACTTCCTTTACGACCGGTTCGACGATATCTGCAAGATCTTCCAGAAATACGACGTGTCGTTCTCACTGGGAGACGGTCTTCGTCCGGGCTGCGTGGCCGACGCCAGCGATGAAGCTCAGTTCGCGGAGCTTCGAACTCTTGGCGAACTGACTGCTCGCGCATGGAAGTATGACGTGCAGGTCATGATCGAAGGTCCGGGACACGTTCCCATCGACAAGATCAAGGAGCAGGTGGACAAGGAAGTCGAGTGGTGCTTCGGCGCGCCGTTTTACACGCTTGGACCGCTCGTAACCGACATTGCACCCGGGTACGACCACATCACCTCAGCCATTGGCGCAGCCATGATCGGCTGGTATGGCGCGTCAATGCTGTGTTACGTGACGCCCAAAGAGCACCTCGGCCTGCCGAATGAAAAGGACGTAAAGGACGGCATCATTGCGTACAAAATCGCAGCCCACGCCGCCGACGTCGCGCGGCATCGTCCCGGTGCACGCGACCGTGATGACGCTCTGAGCACGGCACGGTACAAGTTCGACTGGGAGAAGCAGTTTGAACTTTCACTCGATCCGGAAACGGCCCGCGCTATGCACGACGAAACGCTTCCGGACGAGCAGTACAAGGAAGCGCACTTCTGCTCGATGTGTGGTCCGAAATTCTGCTCGATGAATTATTCGGGCAAAATCGACGAATACAACAAGCAGGTGCATGGTATTGAAAAGCCCAGCACGCCGGACCTGGTAACGCTCGGGGCGGCAACTACCAAACGCTAGCGCGTGTTTCTTGTTCCGTGTAGCGCCGGGCTGCTCGCCCGGCGTTTTTCTTTGGTCGTGATTTCAGGCGCGCTTCCGAACGCTGTTCCATCCGCCGACACTGGCCACAAAGTCGCAGATGACACGCGGCAGCGAGCGGTATGCACGGCTACGCAGTCCGATGTATCCCTGCGCCCCTGAGAACAGGTCGCGCAGCAGGTCGCCGAACTTCGCGCTTTCGCTCGCGAACTGCACCATTCGCTCGAGGATGTGCTCGCCCAGAAATGTGCCGTGGTAGAAGCGTTCGGCGTAATGAGCGCCTTCGATGAGGTCAGGAAGGAAATCCCGGTGCAGCAGGTCGTAATACGATTGCGGCTTCCCCGAGATGATCGCCTGTGCGAGTAGGTCTGCCGAGCGCAGGGCGTAGTACAGTCCTTCACCCGTGATCGGATCGACGTAGCCTGCGGCGTCGCCGATGAGGGCCCAGCCGTCTCCGACCGGGCGAATCCGCTTCAGTGTCGATGCTCGAGGCGCCGGCAGGATATGCGCGTAGACGGTGGCGCCTGTCAGAGAGTAGTTTTCCTGCGCAAGGAAACTATCCAGTTGGCGCCGGAGTTCCGCGGTCGGTATTTCGTTCATGCGCCCGCATATCCCGGCGGAGAAGTGGTCGCACCGGGGGAACGTCCAAATGTATCCGTCGAGTCTCGGAAGGAATCGGATCTGCATTGCCGTACTGCTGCCGGGGATGAAGTAGCCGACAGTCGCCATCAGGTCGGCGGGCTGGAAAGCCTGGTAAAACTGTGATCGAAACGAATTACGCGCACCTGCGGCGAGGACGACGAAGTTGGCGTGAACCGTCGTGTTTGCGGCATGGACCGCGAAATGGCTGTTCACCCGCTCGATGGCGGTAACGCGTTCGTTGCGCAGGTCAGCTCCCGACCGTTGAGCCCGGTCCAGCAACAGGGAATTAAGGATTCGCCGCGAGAAGATCGCGATAGGCTGGTCGAGTTCCAGCGTGGTGCGGCGTCCAGAGGGGGAGATAAATTCGCAGGCGCTCACCATGTTGCGTTGCACTGTCGCATCATGCAGGAACGGATACTGCTGTAACGCCTTCTGCGTTATGCCGCCGCCGCACGGCTTCTCCCACGCGAGTTTTTCGTCGAAGAGAACGACGTTGCGTCCGGCGTGAGCCAGCATTTCGGCAGCCAGGGCCCCTGCCGGGCCACCGCCCACCACGGCGATCACGTCTCTACCGTTCATATCAAGCCACCTAATTTAGCAGGGAACGTGGCGGAGCAGCGCAATTCCGGAGAGATTTGCCGCCTTCGGCTGGAACGTCGACCTGCGCCATCCTGTGACATTGCTCACCGCGAAGCGTGATCAACAGCGTTGGTCCCGGGGTTAGTAGCGACTACCATGCACATGGAATTGAAAGTCATTTTCATCATGGGACAAGTCATGAGTTATGTTGCCGCTCTCATCCTGCGCAGGTCAGGCATTCGCGCAATGGTTGTAATCCTTACGGTTGCCGCTGCGACTTTGGCGCCCGCACAACAAAATACCGGGGAACCTCGCCCCATCCAGGACAACAGCTTTCTTGTCGAGGAAGCATACAACCAGGAAAACGGGGTCGTGCAGCACATCAGCGCCTTTACGCGGCTCTGGCAGGGCAGTGGTTGGTCCTACAGCTTCACCCAGGAGTTTCCGGTCCACAGTCAGAAGCACCAGTTGAGCTATACGCTCTCCATGATGAGAGTTGGAGGAGTGCCCGCAGGCGCAGGGGTCGGCGACACGGCCATCAACTACCGTTATCAACTCATCGGCAACGGCGACACGAAGTTCGCCTTTGCTCCGCGGTTTACCGCGCTGGCGCCGACGGGCAACGTTCGCGAGGGTCGTTCCCTTGGCGCGTGGGGCGTTCAGACGAACCTGCCCCTGAGTGTCGCGCTGGGAAAAAGGTTTGTAACGCACTGGAATGCTGGTGCAACTATCGTTCCGAACGCAAAGAATGCAGCGGGGAACCGCGCGCTCGTGACCGGATACAACCTGGGGCAAAGCATCATCTGGCTGGCCAAACCGCGTTTCAACGTGATGCTCGAGACACTCTGGACCGGCGCCGAGTCGGTGGTCGGCGAGAACAACGCTCAGCGCGCGCACAGCGTATACGTGAGTCCGGGCGTACGGTGGGCACACAACTTCTCTAGTGGACTGCAGATCGTGCCTGGTATCGCCGTGCCCATCGGCGCGGGGCCGAGCGGCGGAGACAAGGGCGTGATTCTGTATCTCAGCTTCGAGCATCCGTGGAACTTCTTTAAAGGCGCACGCTGATGCCAGCCGAAGATCATGTAGATGTTTCCTGCTTTGGCTGCCTGCCGGGAAAAATCTGCTGGTGTTATTCGGCACCTGTGTCGTGTGATGCGGCGCACACCGCCGCCCGTAAATTCCTGAAGCGTATGAGTTCGTAGTTCGCATGTCTCGACTACGCTCACACGGCCCATGGCATGCTGAATTCAGTGTGCCGGGCGGGCAGCGATTCCTGCTGACCGCGGCAAGGCGGTTTTATATAATCTGGCTACTCGCATTCGTAATTGGCAGTTAAGCAGTGAAACCAGGCTACCGGGAGGAGACCATGACGTCTCGTCGGGTATTTGCTGTCATTCTCTGTCTGTTCATCGCTGTCATGATCACGGGCATCGCGTTTGCGGAGAAGGCTCCGCAGAACCCAATCATTCTGAAGGGCGCCCCGATGGGCGGGGTGAAGTTCCTTCATTCGCAGCACAATGTCGCTTGCACCACTTGCCACCACGCTTCGAAGCCTGAGAAGCCGTCCAAATCGGCGACTCAGCCTTGCGCGGACTGCCACACCAAGACCGCAACAGCCCCGATGAAGACGAAGTTACAGGCGGCGTTCCACAATCCTTCGGCGACGGCCGGCCTTTGCATCGACTGTCACAAGAAGGAAGCCGCTGCGGGGAAAAAGACTCCGACCAAGTGCGCCGAGTGCCACCAGAAAGCAAACGTCTAGGGCTCTCACACCGGCTTTTCTCGATCCGCAGCTCCGGCTGCGGATTTTTCACGTTCGCTAGCTTCGAAATTTGGGGGCTGGAAGCGCCACTGCCGATGTGCCGTCCTGCCGCTTTAGCCTAGCCCTTCGCGTTCTTCAATGAGTTTGTGCAACTCGCGCAATGACCTTACCCGCGGCACGTCAACCTGGTTGTAGACGTCGTACACATCCATCAGCACGGCGGGGATACCAGCGCCGGTAGCACCCAAGTAATCAACTGAATAGATGTCGCCAGCGTAGACGGCCTGTTCCGCCTTCACGCCCATGCGTTGAAGAGCTGCCTCAAAGATGCGCTGGTGGGGTTTTTCGCACCCGACAACAGACGACGCAATAACGCACTCAAAGAACGGCTCAATGCCAAGTCGGGCGAGCAGAACTGAGAGGCGCTCGTCTGAGTTGCTGACTATACCGAGAGCATAATTCTGGCGAAGTGATCCGAGGACTTCTTGTGCTCCCTCGGCCAGGATGCTCCAATTCCTCGACTGGCCCGAAAGTGTTGCGAGTTGCGATTTCAGCTCTTCGTCGTCGATACCGGCTTCCCGAAGCAGTGTTTCGTAGTAGATGTCCCAATAGCCGCGGTCGACGGATACAGCGCCGTTGTTGAGTAATTGATCGTCGAGAGTTCTCCTTGCGACGCTCTCGGCTAGTTTGATCTGCGACTCGGCAGGAAAGAACCCGCGGTCATGCATCGGGCGCAGAGTGATCTGACGATCAGGAAAAACGAGCGTGTTTCCGACGTCGAAGAGTATCGCTCTAAGACTGTTCTGTTTTACCCCAGGCTGCATTCCGATTCCCAGTGTCCATCCGGAAGCATAGCAGAGGTTTTAAGGTCTAGGACTAGAGTGAGGTTTTTAGGGGCGTCTCGTCTGCGCTATTCACCATGACCCTACCGTGATGAACTTTTACGATAGGCGCGGTGAACAGGAACATGGCAACAGAAGCACTCAGCAGCGGTCCGGCTATGCTGAATAGAGCTCTTCCGACAGTTCCCGGAGCGCCGCCGTAGAAGCTGTTCATGGCGAAGGCTGCTGCTGCGGTCGTGGCGGTCGCTACTCGCCAACTCCGCGGAAAATCGGTCAACCGGAACAAGGAAAGCGGCAGCAACCAGATGAAAATGTACCAGAGCTGGCGGTCAACGATCGACCCAGCGAAGTGGGCCAGATAACGGGAGTTGTGGTGAAGTTCGCTACCAAATTGCCATGGTGACTGCAGGACGCCTGTGATGCTCCAGTGCAGGATTGTGATGGTCAGCAGGCTGGCGCCACACGCCGTAACGATCCAGGCTAGCGCACGCGCAGACTCACTCAGAGTTCTTCTCGAGACCACATACCATGACGATGTCAGGACGATCATGAACGGGACGAACGATTCCTTGGTTATGGTCCCGAGAATGGCCCAGATCGGTAGGGTTCGCCACTTCTCCTCAAGCAGTGCCGAGATCATGAGCAGAAGAAAAAAGCCCTCGCCGGCATCTATCAGGCCCGCAAGCCGGAGGTTGGGAACCGCGAAGTTGAGCAGAAAAAGGAGCGAGGCGCCGAGAGCTGCCTGGTAGTTCCCAAAGCGCCTGAGCACGATAACTAACAACAGCATCGCCGTTGCCGCCGTAAAGAGCGCATTCACAACGAGCAGCCCGAACATCGCGGGATCCCAGGTTCCCACCCGGCCCTGCCCCATCCAATAGAACGGTTTAGCCATGTAGGGCACAAGAACACGAAACTGCATGTGCCGGTTCGGAGTGTCGAGCTCGGCGCCGCGCACCATGGCCGCATATGTTTGCGCATCAGAAAGGCCGGGGACGCGCTCCCCGCCGCGATTCAGAGCCGGATATCCAAGCCCGCAGCAGATGGCAAACAGCAGCACGAACAAAAGAAGAAATCGCGAGCTAAGCAAGCTGGTATTCTCGACCATCGGCTCTCCGGTGGCAGGCGGAGAGACAAGTGTGCTATACGGAACTCGGTTTGGGAATGGCGAATCGCCAGGATGCAACAGAGTGAAGGAAAAACCTGGCGCGCCCGGAGAGATTCGAACTCCCGACCTAATGCTCCGGAGGCATTCGCTCTATCCAGCTGAGCTACGGGCGCGCTCGAGAAACATTATAACGTGCTCGCGCCGAATGGGAAGCATAGGAGGCGGAAGCGCCACCAAACTCGGCTTTCCGGGCGCCGCGCTCACCCCTGCATATACCGTGGACAACGAACTGGGGGCGGAACTCTTCTAACCAAGCTTGCTTTGACTATTCCGGCCGCGCAATGGAGAAATTGTTCCTCATGACGAATTGGAAGAAAGCGTTAATTTTCGGGTCGATCGGTGTTGGCGCCGTCCTGTTCTTTACCGGCAGGCGGCCGGCAGGCATCGCCTCTGCAACGGTAGGGCTAGCGGTCCTCGCCACTGAGCATCCGGAGACCTTCGAAGGTGTTTGGGAGAACGCGCCCGAATACGTTACACGCGGCGTACAGATTTTCCAGACGCTGTCACAGATTGCGGAGCGCTTCGCGGAGCAGGCAGCGGCGCGAGGCGCGGTGGCTTATCGCGAGATTACCGAAGAATACGGCGCGTAGAGCTAGTGCGTTGCGGCTGAGGAGACCTGGCTAAAGCGCTCGACAGTCAGCCGCTGACGCTCGGCATCGTCGATGCGTCTCGCGAACCGGCTGAACGCATCGAAATTGCCGGCCTCTACCGTCTGAACAGGTACCCGAAAATCGCGTCGGATATAGACGAGGTTTGGAGCCTGGAGCGAAAAGGCGACGGCGTAACTCCCAAACTGATTTTCTTCCGCCATACCCGCAGGCACACTCGTGAACCGCATTGTCTCCGGAACACGAACTCGAAAAGTTGCCGTTTCGATCAAGGGCGTATCGATGAACAGCGGTTCACGCCGTGAACCGCCAGCAGCGTAGAGTTTCCTTAGCCCCAGCGCAGGTGCAAGCTGATCAATATCGACAACGTTTGTGCCGAAATTTGCGAAATGAGGCGCCCTGCACCGCACAACCAGTTCCAGCGGATGGTCGGGGTCGAACTCATTGTGTACCTCGCCGGACGCATCCGTTGCGCCGGGAAAAATCCTGCTCGCGAGCTGCTCAAAGAAGTGCTTGCGGTTGACATTCTCAATGCTGGACAGGATGGAACGCATCTGTGCGCTTCGGGAAGCGCCCATGCGGATCTCGAGGCTTGCGGACAGATTTCCCTGCTCGTCAAATGATACGTCTGCAACGGCGGTGCTGCGGTCATCGAGTGTTGGCGCCGGAACACTCACGACCACGGTTTCGTCTGCCTGATCGATACCCACGAGAATAGCGTCGCTGCGGGCGATGGTGGGCGCGATGCCGCCGAATCCAATCCCTTCAGTCTCAGCATCAAGCAGAATTTCCTTTGCGAGCGCCCCATCCCTCAATCGCAGGAGAACAAGTGGACGCGTGTAGGCGTTCGCGCTCACCGCCTGCGGCTTCGGAACAGCGGCATCTCGAGCCATCAGAACGTCGGCTCTCACGCCCAACGCGCGCGCGAGGGCAACGAGTACGGCCGTCCTGCTGCCTGCGTAAGCGGAAAGGGTGTTTTCCGCAGACCTTGCGTTTGGGCCAAAAAGAGGAGAGGTCTGCCGTACGCGAGTGGTGACGAATCTGTATGCTGCGCGCATTTTGTCTTCGTCAGTGCCGGTCGTGATGGCAGCAGCAGCGGTCTGGACGTTGCCGGCGATTCGAACTGAGTCTATGAGAGCATTCCGGTATGCGTCGCGTACAGCGGCCCAACCTTCGCCGCTTTCGGCGAACACTCGAATCGACGGCAGCAATCCAGCCTTGGGC
>JAEZPW010000271.1 GCA_023441255.1 Acidobacteriota bacterium | reverse complement strand
ATGTTGGCGTTGGCCGTCAGGACAATGTTCTTGACTTCGGTTTTGCGGAAGCCGTCGCGCTCGATCGAAAGCACGTACGTGGACGGCAGCATCTGGTTGAAGAAAAACTTGCCCGTATTATCGGTGGTGGCTTTACTGACGGTATTCTGCGCTACATTCCGCGCGCTGACAGTCGCATCGGGAATCACTGCGCCTTGAGCATCGACCACCGTACCTGAGATAGTGCCTGTTGTCGTCTGCGCTACCACTGGCAACGCAAGAACGCTACATATCAACAGCACGAGAGTAATCCTAAGCGTTTGCACTCCCGCCTCCTCGCTGAAACTACAAAATGCTCCAATGCTGGGTGGAAACCGGGGGGATAGTATGTTTTGACGGAGCGGAAAGCAATTCAATAGTTCTCAAGCATCATTCACTTTTGGAAAACTATCCGCATCGGTAAATCCACCCGCTATTTCCCGCTCAAAATGCCCTCGTCGCGTGTACAGACACGGCCGCCCCGCGACTTTGGGCGAGCCGCTCAGTCCAAGAAAACTTTGTTTGTAGAACGTTTTGTTCACATGGTACGAAAAGAAAGTCCCTAAGAGAACCTTAGGAGCACCGGGAAAACACCTTGGGTGAGGGAGGCCCCATCGAGGCGAGAGAATACTGGCGCAAAGCAATTAGAATGGCATGTGCGCTCGATCAGCCTTTGACGTACGGGATCTTGAGCGCGTCCATCACGCCTTTCATGTAGCCGACCGCGAACAGCTTGCCACCCATTGAATAGCCGGGCCGATCGTTCGTTTCACCTTCAAGTGTCGGGGCATGATCAGGTCGGATGGGACCCTCGAAACCCGCCTCGTTGTACACGGTGAGCATGTGTGCGAGGTCGGTGGGCCCGTTATCGTGGAACGTCTCGTGGAAATGTTCGGGAGTTCCGAGGACGTCGCGGAAGTGAACGAAGAATACTTTGTTCTGGGCACACCACTCGCGGGCAAGTGCGGCGATGTCTTCGCCCATCAACTTGAAATTGGCCTGGCAGAAGGTGATACCGTTCACCGGGCTGGGTACCAGGTTCAGAACTTTTCGGAATGCCGCGGCCGTGATGAGGATGCGCGAGATGCCACGCAGAGGTGAGACCGGCGGATCGTCGGGATGTAACGCTAGTTTGACTCCCACCTCTTCGGCCACGGGCACCACGATCCTGAGAAAGTACTCCAGATTTCGCCAGAGCCGTTCCTCGCTTACATAACCCCACTCCGTCAGGCCCTGCTTTTCTGCCGTTTCATAATCGAATTCACTGGTGAGCGCGCCTCCGCGCTCTGGCACATCAACGCGCGTACGGTACCACCCGATTCCGGCCATCCAGTTGTAGCAGATTAGGCGAACGCCCACCTGGGCCAGAGCCTTGATTACCGCGATGTAGTTTTCAATTTCTTCGTCTCGGCCCGGCACACCGAGTTTGATCTTCTCGGCTGGAACCGGATGGCTCTCCACGCCGGCGAACACCATGCCTGCAGCATTGAAATCCGTCTTGATCTTGGAGAGAACTTCAAAGTAATGGCCGCGCGGAACCTCCTGCAACACTGGCCTGGTGATGGCAATCGCGTGCGTCACCCCAACCTGGCTGGCAAGCCGAATCTTCCGTGGGTCATCGAGCGCGAACAATTCAGACAACTGAAAACCTTTCCGCTGGCTTTCTCGAGCGCATTTCGCGGCGCCGGTTTCGGAGGTGGTCACTACAGAGTGGTTGCCATTCGCGCTAGACATTCAGTTCACGCCTTCCTAATGAAAAACGGGCGACACGAGCGCGCGTCGCCCTTGATTCTACGGGGGCAAGTTTCACGGGACCAACAATACTTTCAAACTGGTGTCCGCAGCCTTCATCTTGTGGAAGCCGGCGGGTGCCTCGTTGAGCGGCATGCGCTCGATAAGCGGAGCGACATTGATCGCCCGGCGTGACAGCAACGCGATCGCGCCCATGTAGTCGCGAACCTTGTACATGCGGGCGCTGCTCGTGAAAATTTCTTTGAAGACAATGGTTAGAACGTCGACTTCCGGGACCGATTTCGGAATGCCCACGAAGCTGACATGCCCACGCACCTTGCAGGCCTGCAACGCGTCTTTGTAGGCTCCGCCGAACCCAGTCGCCTCAAACACGGTATCAACGAAGCGCCAACCGACGATTCGCTCCAGGCCTTCGTTGACGCTTTCAACGGACGGATCGATGACGGGAAACCCGAGCCGCGCAGCCAATGCTCGCCTGTAGGGCTTCACTTCAGAAACGACTACATCCCTGGCGCCTGAAGCACGCAGGACTTGAGCCAGCAGGTTGCCGATAGGACCACCACCGATCACCAGCGCTGTGTCGCCGGCACGGAACGCCGAGTTCTCAACCGCGTGCACACATACGGCAAGGGGCTCGATGACGGCAGCCTCTTCGTCGCTGATAGTGTCCGGGATCGGAATGAGTTTGTCTGGCTCGACCTTCACATACTCGGCGAACCCACCGTCCCGGTCGATGCCGACGACGCGAAGTGTTTCGCAGACGTAATTATTGCCTTCCCGGCAAGGCGCGCACTTACCACAGGCGATGACGGGATAAAGCACGACGCGCGAACCCTGCTTCCAGTTGCCCCGCACCGCACTTCCAATCTCTTCGATCCTGCCGATCACCTCGTGGCCGGGCACCAGCGGTGCTTTGGCACGCGGATGCTTGCCCGCATAGATCGACATGTCGCCGCCACAGATACCGCCGTACTGCACGCGCACGAGAATCTCGCCGGCCCCTATCACCGGCTTGGGGACTTCGCGTACCTGAATGTCCTCAACTCCACAAAACACAGCCGCTCGCATGATTCCCTCCAGATCCTCTGCTTGTTAACGTCCCATCCAGCCGCCATCCACCAGCATGATCTGGCCGTGTACAAAGTCCGAAGCAGGCGCGGCAAGGAAAATAACTGCGCCCTTCATATCCTCAGGACGTCCCCAGCGCTGTACCGGAATGCGGTCAATGATTTCCTTCGACCGCACGGGATCGTCGTACAAGGGCTGGGTCAGTTCTGTGAGGATGTACCCCGGCGCAATCGCGTTAACGTTGACATTGTGCCGTGCCCATTCGTTGGCGAGCGCCTTGGTGATCTGCGCCACGCCGCCCTTGCTGGCAGCGTAGGCGGGAATGGTGATGCCGCCAGTGAAGCTCTGCAGCGAAGCCATGTTGATAATCTTGCCGCTGCCCTGCCTTAGCATCTCGCGGCCAACCCGCTGGCACATGCGGAAGACGGCCGTGAGGTTAACGTCGATCACCCTGTCCCAATCGGCGTCTGAAAAGTCCACCGCTGGCGTACGAACCGTTGTACCGGCATTGTTCACCAGGATGTCGATATGTCCCCAGGCCGCAAGCGTCTCGTCCACTACCTTGTCGCGGAAGGCCTTTTCGCACAGGTCTCCCTGGAACGTCAGGCAGCGTCGCCCGAGGTCGATGATCGCCTTCCTAGTTTCCTCCGGAGCACGAGCATTGCCAAGAACGACCACGTCAGCGCCCGCTTCCGCCAAGCCGACGGCAGCGGCGCGACCGATTCCCCTGGTCGCGCCGGTTACGATTGCCACTTTTCCATCAAGTCCGAATAAGTCCATCCAGAGCTCCACGCACCTGCAACATGAGTGCGCCATCGCACTCCACGGAAACAAGCTTCAGAACCGCTTATAACGCTGGAAAACTTCGACAGGATCGTCGCCGCGAGCGAAGTCGTGCCGCGCCTGGTTTTCGAGGCCCTTGATACGCTCGCAGTGCTCAAGAACCTGCAGCGTCAGTTCCTGCGGAACCACGATAACGCCGTCTTCCTCGCCGAAGATGAAATCACCGGGGTTGACGATAACGGTCTCGGTCGTTTCGCCCGCGATCCGGATGGGAACTTGCGTCTTGATCATGGTGTAGCGACCAAAGGCCTCAACGGGGCAGCGATAACGGGCGAACACCGGGTAGCCCATCGCGATGAGGTGACCGGTGTCCCGCGTTCCACCGTCGATCAGGGCGCCGACGGCTCCATGCGCCCGCGCAGTAGTCGCGCTCAATTCTCCGTAGATCGCTACGTTGAACGCCGTCCCGTGATCTCTGACCTCGATACATGGATGAGTCATGCTGCACACCATCCTCATCCGCTGGTGCCGTCCCGCCTCATCACGCTCGGCAGTCACAGTGCCCTTCACGGTAAATGCGGGGCCGGCGAGCTTCATCCCGGGCTGGAGCGCAACGATCTCGTGGGAGACCGCCTGGTCAGGAAATCCCATTTCTTCCAGTACGTCGTAGACTGCTCCTGCGTAAAGGTGTTTGTAACGCTCGCAGATCTCCTCCATCGTGGGGGTCTGCGTTTTCGCAGGTTCGCTCGTCGGTGTTGTCTTCATGTTTGTTCACCCTTGTGTTCCACTAAACCAAAATGAGACCGCCATCCACATAAATGGTCGTGCCTGTTACGTAATCCGAATCTGACGAAGCCAGAAAAACAACCGCGCCGATTAAATCCTCCGGCTCCCCGATCTTATGCATCGGGATACGATCTATCATGCGCGCGCGCCGTTCCGGTTCCGTCAGGTGCTTTCGGTTCATGTCCGTCAGGATCGCTCCGGGGGAGAGTGAGTTTACCTGGACGTTCTTGTCAGCCAGCTCCAGCGCCAGCGACTTCGTCATCATCAACATGCCGCCCTTGGTGACCGAATAGATCGCACGATTCCGTAAGGGCTGCACGTCATGCACGCTGGAGATGTTGATGATCTTTCCGTGGCCGGAAGCCACCATCACCTCAGCCGCCTTGCAACTCAGGAAGTAAGCACCCTTGAGGTTCACATCGACCGTCTGGTCCCACGTCTCTTCCCGGGAGTCGAGGACTGCCTCATTGAACTCAATCCCGGCATTGTTAATCAGGATGTCGAGTCCGCCGAACTCCTTAGTCGCCGCATCGATGAGCAGACCGTGCTCAGCGACCTTCGACAGATCAGCCCGGACCGCGAGCGCCTTTCCGCCGGCCTCACGAATAGACTTCACTACGTCATCGGCGGCTTCTGCTGACCGGTTGTAGTTCACGATCACAGCAGCGCCCTCGCGTGCCAGTCCTGCAGCAAGGGTCCTGCCGATCCCCCGCCCTGCGCCAGTTACAATCGCGACTTTTCCCTCTAACCTCATGCTCATTTTCCCTGTCACGCCGTTGCTGTCTGCGCCACGGCGGTCGGCGTGCTCTTTCTCAGAAGAGACCACAGAATCAACGCGCCCACCACGTGCAGAGATCCGGCAATCACGAACATGACGCCGTAGGAATAATGTGAAAGTACATATCCCACCAGCATCGAGAAGAGAACACCGCCGCCGCTGCCGGCGGTACCAATGAACCCGAGCACGGAACCGACCACGCTCTCCGGAAACAGGTCGGGAATGATGGCGGCCGTGTTGATGAACCACGAGTACACGACGAACGCCACGATGGCGATCATCGCGATCGCGGCAGCCGCCGAGTGCACCTGGCTGGTCAACATGCCGAACGGCGCCATCGCGGCACAGATATAGAGCACGCGCGTTCTCGCCTTCACGGACGGAACACCGCGCGCGATCAGCATGTCGGACGCCCGCCCGCCCAGCATTCCGCCGATGGCTCCCGCCACAAATGGGATCCACGCGTACAGCCCGATATCGTTGAGGCTGAACCCGCGCTCGCGCTTCAGATATTCGGGCATCCAGAACAGATAGAAGTACCAGACCGGATCCGATACAAATCGCGAGAGCACCAGCGCAAGCACTCGCCGGTCCTTCAGCAGCGAAAGCCAACTCGGGGCCACCCCGTTCGTCTTGCTGCGCTCAGCCGATTCAAGCCGGTTCAGTTCCTCCGCCGTAATCTCTGGGTAGTCTTTAGGAACCCGATAGATGACAAGCCATACGACGAGCCACACCAGTCCGAGAGCGCCAGTGACGACAAACGTCGCGCGCCAACCGAACAAGTATGTCAGTCCGGCGATCAGCGGTGGCGCAAGCACGTTCCCAACGGCACCGCCTGAAGAAAAGAGCGCGATGGGAAGCCCGCGCTCTTCCGGCGGAAACCAGCGCGAAGTGGCGCGAAGAGCCGCCGGATAGTTTCCTGGTTCGCCCAGTCCGAGCAGGAAGCGAAAAGCACCCAGGCTCCAAGCCCCGCGCGCCAACGCCGTGAGCATCGTGCAGATAGACCACCATGCGATGCAGACGGCCATTCCGACCCGCTCACCGATCCAGTCCTCGAACCTGCCGCCCACGGTGTACATGACCGTGTAGGAGATCAGGAACGCCGTGACAACATTCGAGTATCCCTGCGGGCTCAGGTTGAACTTGTCGCGGAGGACGGGAGCAAGGATTGAAAGCGTCTGGCGATCGATGAGGTTGAGAACGGTGGAGAGAGTCAGCCAGCCGGCGATCACCCACCTCATTCTCTTGTAGCTCAGCCCAAATGCCATAAAGGATCCGCTTGTCTCTTATCCAGGTCAACTGAGATCAACGCACTCCAACGGAACTTTGGACCGGAAGGCGTGATTCCCGCGTCTTCATTTAGCTTCGACATATTCGGTCAGCACACACGTTAACGCAATGCAATAATTTGGAATGACTATTCACTTTTGGTGAAAGATGAACTGCGAATCCCTTCCAGCGAATTAATCTCCGTTTGTTAACGGCAACTCGTAACATTCATATAGCCACTGCCATTTCGTTTCGCATCCAGGCTCCGCGCTCAGAGCGATGTATGGCTCGGGGCAGACCGTTTTTCGCATCGCCCAAAACACCAGACGTAACAGCGGTCGATCGCCTCTGATGTGCACACCGGCACCGGTCCTGAGGTTCTCAACCGCGATGCAATGGTTCCCATCGCTTGCGCCGAAACCTTTCAGCCCGGTCAACACGCTCGCGCCTTTTTCAAACTCCCGCAGGAAAACGATTCCGCCGCCGCGAACTTCGGCCAGTTCTTTAAGGTCGTCCTCCGCACGCAGTTCAAAAGGAAAACGCACCAGAATTTCCGGACCGGTTATCTGGCTGTCCATAACGAAAAAGTTGTGGTTGTATTGCTCGGTGATGATCGGCCGAGTCCCCGTGTTCTTCAGCGTATGCTCAATGCACAGCTTCGGACTGCGTTCGTCAAGGCGCACCGTCTTGGTGTACTCATAGGCGTACCCCGATAGACCCTCAAGTTCGTGCCTGAAGGTAACCCAATCGGCTGCTTTCGTGACGGTCCATTTACCCGGGTCGACGATCTCGTACGTACCAAACTTCCTGTACTCTGGCTCCTCCGGCTTCCGCACGACTCCGACTCCGATCCGAATGAAGGTTTCTCCACTCTTCGCTTCGGAGTAACCTAATCCGCCGCCTTCGGGTACAAACTCCTCAACGGGACCAACGATGGCATCGTGTTTTCTGGGAACGTATGTTTCAAACCATTCGCCGAAGTACTCGTGGCCAGCGTATCGCAGGCTGGCCATCACTCCCGACCAGTCAAAGCGCGTTCCCTGGTAGTACCCGTAGTCTGGATCCGGCAGATACAGTTTGACTGCAATGCGGCCGTTCGCGATTTCAGCAGTTGGATAAGTGCTCATATCAGATCGCTGGCCAAACACAGATACACCGCTCAGCCGTACCGACCTTAGCACTGCGTCGTGCAGGACGCCGATTCGAAAGACGTGAGGAGTGTTTTGCTTCTGGCTAAAGCTTCCTGCTCTGAGTGGTAAGAAGCCGCAAGCTCTTGCCATCGAGGCTGCGGGCCAACTCGATAAAGCCTTGCACCGGTCGCGGCACGTAGTTCGATTTGCGGCGGATCAGCGCGATCTTGGAATACAGGGGCGCCTCCGCCTGTCGTATGACGCTCAGGCTACGCTCCCGAACGTCCTTATCGACCACCCAGAGCGGAAGCATGGAAACACCCATGCCAGCCCGCACCATGGCGCGAATGAACTCAGCGTTATCAAAGCGCATCGTTACGTTCGGCTCAAACCCGTTCGCCGCGAAGTAACGGTCAATCGGCGCCTGCATGCGCGATCCCTTGCGGAACAGGATGAAGCGATTGTGCTTCAAATCCCTGAGGTGCGGCCGGCGCGACGTCGCTTTCTGATGAGATACCAGCACAAGTTCAAACGCCCAGTGGCTCTCGACACAGAACTCCCGTTCTTCCGTCAGGTCTGCCGAGACTATGAGGGCCAGATCGAGTGAGCCTTTCTGCAGGTCATTCAGAAGAACAGGCGTATTGCCTGTCTCGACCAGGACTTCAACCGCCGGGTTAGCGCGCCGGAACTTCTTCAGGATGGCGGGCAAGATGTAACTGCTGGGTCCGGTACCAATGCGTATGGTCCCACGGCCCATGCCCTTCCATTCCTGGATGGCTGAAAGAGCCGAATCGTACTGCACCAGCATGTCACGGACGTATGGAATAAGGATCTCAGCGGCCTGGGTCAGTTGCAGCTTGCGGCCCACCTTTTCGTAAAGGCGAACGCCCAATTCTCCCTCAAGCAGTTTGAGCTGCTTGTGAATGGCGGCGGCGCTTAAATGCAACTGCTCGCCGGTCAGCGATATGCTTCCCAGTTCGGCAAGCGACAGTAGACTGCGCAGTTCACGGAGTTCCACGAGGCCAAAGTACCACACCGGAGATGTGCGTTGAACCCGCTATTTGCCCTATGGCCGCTTTTGCGTTGAGCCGCTGCTTGCCGTGGCCCAGTAGATGTAGCGCCGGTGTCCTCACGCGCGAACCTCCCGCGCGGACCTCATAATAGTGCCGCTACCTCCGTTGACGCCATCGAGCACAAGGAGAATCAGCCACTATATGCCGCCAATTCCCTGCACCGTAGAGTTGTCATTCCGAGCGAAGCGAGGAACCCCTCTGGCCATGACGACTGTTCACGCAGTGAGCAATTCCTCGGTGCTCGGAGCGACAATCATCAACGAAAAACATTCTTGTGCTCTACGTCATCGGCACAAAGACAACGCACGCCGGAGTATCAATGCCCTCGACCTGCGCTATCGGCGAGATTTTCCCGTTCTCCTCGTCGACCACGAATGTGACGAGGTTGCCCGAGTACTGGTTCGCGACCAGCAGAAACCGTCCGCTGGGATCAATCGCGAAATGCCGTGGATATTGCCCCTGTGTCGGAGCATGTTGAACTACGCGCAGACCGCCCTCTTCGCCAACGGCAAACACCGCGATCGAGTCTGCGCCGCGATTTGAAACGTAGAGAAAACGGCCTTGCGGGTCGATTTCGATCTGCGCCGTCTCATTAGCGCCAGTAAAACCGGGCGGCAAAGTCGAGACCGTCTGAAACGGGCCGATCGGCAACGACGCACTATTACAGTGAAATGCCGTCACCGTCGCATTGCATTGGTTAACCGAATAGCCGAAACGTCGGGATGGATGAAATGCAAACTGACGCGGACCGAAACCGGTCGGGAGTTCGAGGCTGTCAGCCATCGACTGAAGAGACGCGCCGCTCCCTATCGAATAAACGAACAACTTCTCAAGGCCAAGGTCCGGTACCACAACGACACGATCGTCAGGGGAGAAAAACGCTCCATGTGGATGTGCTCGCCTCTGCCCCTGCGAAGACGCACACGAGTCCACGTGCTGTATGCAGGAGCTTGCTTCTTCGAGGCCGCAGTCCTGCCGAATAGGAAATGATGCAACGCTCCCGCCGACGTAGTTAGACGCAACGGCGAACTTGCCCAGTCGGTCGACCGCAATGTGGCAAGGTCCGGCTCCGCGGGACCGCACCGTTCCAATATGCGATAGTGCGCCAGTGCGGCGACAGATTGAGTAAGCGCTGACCAGCCCTGTTGCTTCGCCTGCGTGCTGCTTGATTTCATTAACGGCGTACAGGAACTCGCGGTTGGGGTGAACTGCAAGAAAAGCCGGACTTACGGTCTCGGCAACCAAGCCGATCGAACGCAATGTGCCGCAGGTCGCGTCGAAACGGAATCCGTAGATCCCCTTACTGGTCCCGTTCGTGTATGTGCCTGCATACACGATGTATTCGCGCCCACCTCGATCGATGTGATTCATCCCGTCTTGCGCGTCGCCTCTTGTTGAACGCAATGTCGCACTTCAGACCCCAAATCATTCCATAAAAGACGCCGCAATGTCCTTCAAACAAAGTGAATGATGATTGAAGAACATTCAATTGCTTTCCTCATTGCATTCCGCCATGATGGCCGGACACCTTGGTTTAACTGGCTGGCATGCGCCGCGCAACACATGACTGCGGCCCACAAGGAGATACTGTGCCGGAAAGTTTCGATTTCGCAGTGATTGGCCTTGGCGTGATGGGCAGCAATCTGGCCCTGAACATGGCCAGCAAGGGACTCTCCGTCCTGGGCTTCGATCTCGATCAGCAGAAGTCGTCGGCTGCGTCGCGTTCCTGGGCCGGCAAACGCATGGCGGTGGCGAGCTCGCCCGAGGAACTTGTGCGGGGACTACAAAGACCGCGGCGCATTCTCATCATGGTGCCCGCCGGTTCAGCCGTGGATGCGGTTATAAGAGAACTTTCCCCGCTGCTTCAGCCCGGCGATATCGTTCTCGATGGTGGAAACTCCTTTTTCCAAGACACGATTCGACGCGGAAAAGAGCTCGAGACGAGCGGCATTCACTACATCGGCCTTGGCGTCAGCGGGGGCGAAGAAGGGGCTTTGCACGGCCCGGCCCTGATGCCCGGCGGCCCGAAGGACGCCTACGAACTTGTTGCGCCGGCGCTCACGTCTATTGCGGCGAAGGCCGATGGCGAGCCCTGCTGCGCTTACCTCGGGAAGGGTGGCGCCGGACACTACGTCAAAATGGTCCACAATGGCATCGAGTACGCCATTATGCAATTGCTGTGCGAGGCTTACGACTTCATGAAGTCCGGCCTCGGGATGACCGCGGCTGACATGCAGAAGGTGTTTTCTGAGTGGAACCAGGGTGACTTAAGTTCCTACCTCGTCGAGATCACCGCTACCGTGCTTGGCAAGACAGACCCGGACACGAACCAGCCGCTCGTTGACGTGGTCCTCGATACCGCCGGCCAGAAAGGCACCGGTAAATGGACCTCGCAAAATGCGCTCGATCTCGGCATCGCCGTTCCCACCATCAATGCCGCACTTGAAGCACGAATTTTGTCAGCCATGAAAGATGAGCGAGTCAATGCATCGCAGATCCTGGCTCGACCGACTGCAAACATTGAGCGCACTGCCGACGTTCTCGTCGAACTTCGCGACGGTCTCCGTCTGGCCATTATCTCGTGTTACGCACAAGGCTTCTCGCTTACGCGTGCAGCGTCCGTCGAGTACGGCTTCGACCTCGATTTCGCACGCATCGCTCGCATCTGGAAGGGCGGGTGCATCATCCGTGCCAAAGTTCTGGACAGCATCAGCACTCTTTTTGCGGCGCAACCTGATCTGCAGAACCTCTTTGTTGACGAGCATTTCGCGTCGATGGCTAACGAACTTTGGCCAGCGCTTCGTCGCGTGACCGCCGACGCTATCGCTTGCGGTGTTCCATGCCTGGCCTTCGCAGCCTCGCTCGGTTATCTCGACAGTTACAGCCACGGGCGCTTGCCGGCCAATCTACTTCAGGCCCAGCGCGACTGTTTCGGTGCGCACCGCTATGAGCGCATCGACCGCCCGCGCGGACAGACGTTTCACTCTGATTGGCTTTCGTAGTCTGGCATGTGGTTGTTTACGAATGTAACCCCAATGCAGGAATTCGCGATCTATGCCGAATGATCCACAACACGCTCTGAAACGTTTCGAGAAGAAGCACGATTTCCTCATCTGCATCGACTCGGACGGCTGCGCGTTCGATACGATGGAGATCAAGCACAAGGAGTGCTTCATCCCCAACATCGTCAAGCACTGGGACCTGCAACCGGTCTCGAAGTACGCTCGGGCAGCGGCGGAATTCGTAAACCTCTACTCGCAGTGGCGCGGCACGAATCGTTTTCCGGCTCTGACCATGACCTTCGATCTCCTTCGGGGCTGGCCCGATGTACAGAGGCGGGGCGCGAGTATCCCTGAAGCCGATTCGCTGCGCGACTGGATCAAACGAGAAAGCAAGCTAGGCAATCCTGCGTTGAAGGCCGAGGTACAGAGAACACACGATCCGGTACTTGCGCGGGCATTGTGCTGGAGTGAAGGCGTGAACGCCACTATCGCGGACGTTGTACACAACGTTCCGCCTTTTCCTTTTGTCCGCGATAGCCTTGAGAAGATCAGCAGATGGGCAGATCTGATCGTGTGCTCGGCCACCCCGGGCGAAGCTCTCGTACGCGAGTGGAACCAGCACGGCATTGACAAGTGCGTAGCCGTGATCGCCGGACAGGAAATGGGAAGCAAGAAAGAACACATCGCGCTAGCGAATTCCGGTCGTTACCAGAAAGATCGGGTACTCATGATCGGCGACGCTCCCGGCGACCTGAACGCAGCGCGCGCTAATGGTGCTCTGTTCTTCCCTGTGAAACCAGGGTTCGAAGATGGTTCATGGGAACTCTTCTTTGAGGAAGTCGCCGAGCGTTTTCTTCAGGGTGCATACACGCGTGAATACGAGGCCGAACTGATCTCGGAATTCGAAAAGCTGCTTCCAACCGAACCGCCATGGACCTCGGCCATGGCGACTCATGCATGTTCTTGACCTCCTTTCGTCGATTGCCTCCATCATTCGGCCCTGCTCAAAGGCAGGGCCTTTTTTGTGGTTTTCGGGGATTTCAGGAATCGTGAATCCGGACCGTCATCCGGATTCACGATTGAAAGAGGAATGTTATCCGTCTGATGCTTCGGTTAGTTTCGGCCTATGCGGCCGGAATCTTCAACTGTTGTCCGACCTGAATCTTGTTGGGATCGGCGATGCTGTTCGCCTTCGCGATCTTGGGGTATTCATCGGGGCTGCCGTAAAAGTTCCTGCTGATCTTCGACAAGTTATCGCCCGACTTGACGACATACATTGCACCAGCCCCGACTGTGATGTTGTGCTGCAAATCGGCAAAATTGGGGTCTATCTTCTTTATCTCGTCCCAGGCGCGGTTCTTTAGATACTCCGTCGGGGCCACTGCTGTAAGCACGACTTTTCCTTTGTCGACGTGAAAGTGTTCCACTTGGAACGCATTAGCTGACATGAAATTGGCCACAGGCTGATATTTGTTCTTCAACTCTTGTTCAGTCATTTAGAGGCAGTGCTCCTTTCTGACAAATTGTCCTGAGCTGCATACTGCGCGCCAGTCTGCTTTGATGCATGTGCCCGCCATCTCTGGCCAATGCTGACCGCCTGGGCTCCCTCTGCGTCCGCAAATTCGAAGTTGCCCACGCACGTGTGTGCGTCTCCGCCTACAGCATGGGCGGTATTAACCTGAAGAAGCTCCCTTAGCTAAACTAGGCAGGACTGGCGGTATGCACTCGCATACCCGCAGCTCTGAAGTGGACGATAGGCTGGACAAGTATGAGATCACGCTCGTCTCTGGTGCTCGCGTTCGGTTTCGGCATTGTTATAGTCCTGATCGGAGTTCTAGGATTCGGCGCGATCCGTCGTGCTCGCGCGATCTATGCCGAGATGGAAGCGACGCAGGAGACCTATCTTGAGACAGAGGCTTTCCGACGCGACATTGCCGCCGACATGTATCTCGCGGACATACTCGTAAGAGACTATCTGTTGGATCCCTCTCCGCAAAATGCTCCCCGCCACCGGCAGGAACTGCTTGAGATCCGTTCGTCATTGCAGTCGAGGTTGGACACTCTTTCGGGGAAACCGGGAGAATCGGAACACCCCGGATTGGCGCGCCTTAACGACGAAGTCCAGGGCTACTGGGATTCCCTCGACCCAATTTTCGATTGGACGCCGCAGCAGAAATCCGAGTTGAGCTGGTCATTTCTCCGTCATAAGGTGTTTCCGCGCCGAAAGGCCGTGGTGGAACTTGCTCGCGAAGTTGCAAAGCTGAACAAAGACAATCTCGAGAAAGAGCGCAAGCGGATCAAGGAAAGTCAGCAGGTCTTCCGTACTTTCCTGATCCGCATGATGTGGTTCACAATCCCGCTCGGCGCATTTGTTGCCTTTGTGACCATTTACCGCGTCGGCATCCTCGAACGTCGCCATGACGAGCAGACAAGACGTATTGAAGCGACTGAGAATGACCTGCGCCGGCTTTCTCGAAAGCTCGTGCAGGCGCACGAAACCGAACGCAAGTCGCTCTCTCGCGAACTGCATGACGAAGTCGGACAGACGCTTACTGCTGTTGGCATTGAATTGGGCAATCTCCATTCTCTTAAGAGCTCAGATCCAGACAGCTTTCGATCGCGCATCGAGGAACTGAAGCGCCTTAACGCTGACGCCATGCGGGTGATACGCGATTTGGCCATGGGCCTGCGGCCATCCATGCTCGATGATCTTGGCCTTGGGCCGGCTCTCGAGTGGCAAGGCAGAGAGTTCTCGAGGCACACTGGAGTATCCACGACAGTCACTGTGGACAACGTGCCTGACGATCTGCCCGAAGCACATCGCACCTGCGTTTACCGGGTAGTGCAGGAGGCGCTCACCAATTGCGCCAAACACGCCAAAGCGAATCACGTGACAGTTTCCGTGAGCGGCCATCAAGGTAATGTCGACGTGCTGGTCCAGGACGACGGAGCAGGTTTCATTCCCGGAGCGCGTCGGTCCGGACTGGGGCTGCTTGGCATCCAGGAACGCGTTCAGGCCCTTGAAGGCAAGGTGACGCTAGAGTCGCAACCAGGCAGTGGCACTACACTGCGAGTACAGATCCCCGTGGAGATGACAGCTACTGTATGAAAAAGACCAGAATCCTGATCGCAGACGATCACGGAATCGTAAGACGAGGGCTGCGTCTTCAGCTGGAGCAAGACGAAAGGTTTCAGGTAGTCGGGGAAGCTGCAGATGGTCGCGAGGCCGTCCGTATGGCTGAGGAGTTGCAACCGGACGTCGTAATCATGGATATCGCCATGCCAAACCTCAATGGCATCGACGCGACAACGCAACTCGTGAAGCGAAATCCTCAGATCGGCGTCATCATGCTCAGCATGCATTCGGATGAAAGTTATCTGACCAGGACTCTTGCTGCGGGCGCGAAGGGGTACCTGTTGAAAGACACGGCTGATGTTGATCTTCTTCGCGCTGTCCAGGTCGTTGCACAGGGAAAGCCGTTCTTTAGTCCGACTATCGCGAACACCTTGCTCGAGGACTACATGCGGCAACTGCAGCAGCGAGGCCTGCAGGACTCCTACGAACTGCTGACGGACCGCGAAAAGGAAATACTGCAGCTGCTCGCGGAAGGCAAATCTAACAAGGATGTCGCCGCCATCCTGAACCTCAGTCCCTATACGGTGGAAACTCATCGCACTCATATCATGCAGAAGCTCAACCTGCACAGTTCCGCCGAAATCGTCTTGTACGCGGTTCGAAAAAAGATCATCGCCTGATGCGTTGGTCTCTTTACCCCCATTTTCCCCCGCAAATACCCCGTTCACGGTATGTCATGTATGGAGCTCCATGGGCATGATTGTTACAGCCAGCCGGTCCAAAGCTCGGACCGGAGGTGACAAAGGCGACGCGAGCACTCGCTGAGCGAATCGGCACAGCCACGGCGAGGTTCTGTTGGGCTCACGGCAAACCAGCCTGGGTCGGGAAACCCGAATGTGCGTTGTGCCGAGTTTTGCTGAAATACTTGGGAC
>JAEZPW010000268.1 GCA_023441255.1 Acidobacteriota bacterium | reverse complement strand
CCAAGTCCGCAAACGCAAAGACGGCCGAGGGAAATGCGACCGACGCAAAGACGGCCGATGACGCCGACAAAGCCAAGGTCGATAAACTCCGCGCACGAGCTGTCGCAGGTGAGTCCTTCGAAGCACTCCAGAAAGAGGCCATTGTTGGTACCGCCGCAAAGGCTGCACCAGACACGAAGGTCACCGTGCAGAAGGGCAGCCTGCCTCCCGAACAGGCTTCAGTATTCGACCTGAAACCTGGAGAGGTGTCCCAGGTTATCTCCGAACCTGCCGGCTATTTCATTTACAAAATGGATTCCAAGGCCCCCATCCCGCTCGATCAGGTCAAAAACGAGATCAAGCAGCGTTTGTTGCAGGAGAAGCTTCAGACGGCAATGGAAGCCATGCTGAAGGAATCGACGCCGGTGCTGAACGAGCAGTACTTCGGTCCACCACCGGCCGCGACCCAACTGCTGCCGGGCCCCGACGCGCCCCAGAGTGGTGCACCCACCACCCCGAAAACGGCGCCAAGCGAGTCCGAAAAACCGAAACCGCAACCCAAGTAAGCTAGCGACTGATGAGGGTTGTCATCTGGATTGACCGGCAGACAGGGCTGTGCCTCACGCAACAAGCCCTTTCCGCCGGTCACTTTATTATGGCGAAAGGGCTCAAGCGCTGGCCGCGTTGATCATAGCCTCGGCGTTTTTCAGCGAAGCTTCCGTGAGCTTCGCCCCGCTCAGCATTCGTGCGACCTCTTCGGTTCTTTCATTGCCTTGCAGCAGGTGAATGCTAGTGCGCGTACGTCCAGCCGACTCTCTTTTCTCAATGAGGTAGTGATGATCGGCGAACGAGGCAATCTGGGGTAGGTGTGTGACGCACAGCACCTGGTTCGACCCGGCGAGCGACTTGAGCTTTCGGCCTACAGCCTCCGCTGCACGGCCACTGATGCCTGAGTCAATCTCGTCGAACACAAGCGTTTTGACAGCGCCGTTCTTCTTCGCTTTTCCGCCCGTGTGCCCAAGCGCGACAACCGACTTCAGCGCGAGCATCACGCGTGAGAGTTCTCCGCCGCTGGCGATGTGTTCGACCGGCCCGAGCGGCTCGCCAGGATTTGCCGAGATCAAGTACTGAACCGAATCGAAACCCGACGCGGTCCAGTTCCCCTGCTGGTCTTCGCCAGACACTTCGATCTTGAAGCGAGCCTTCATGGCAAGCGCGTTGATTTCGGTCTCGACGATCTTCTCCAGCTTACGTGCCGCTTCAAAACGCTGACGCGAGAGGGCACGCGCCGCGCTGAGGTATTCGGCGGCAGCCCGGCCCAAATCCGCCCGCAGCTGTTTCAGGATGTCGTCCTTGTTCTCCATCTCGTCGAGTTTACGTGAGACTTCGCTGCCGAAGGCTATAGCGTCGTCTAGCGTCGGACCGTACTTGCGCTTGAGCCGCTCGATGGTGGCAAGGCGGTCCTCAACCTCTGCGAGACGTTCGGGAGATGCGTCGATACGGTCTGCGTAGTCGCGAAGAGTAATGCCGGCGTCCTCGACCGTTATTCGAGCGGACTCAAGGCCGGCTTTCAACTCTGCAAGAGACGAATCGAACCGGCCCAGCTCTTCAATGTGCCTGCAGGCTGACCGCAATGCCGCGGCCGCCGAGTTCTCCCCCTCATAGAGCTGGTCGTAAGCGCTCATTGCGGCCGTGAATATCTTCTCGGAATTGGCCAGGACACGCTTTTCAGCCTCGAGTTTCGCGTCTTCTGCGGGACGAAGGTTCGCGTCGTCGATCTCTTTCTTCTGGAATGTCCAGAGATCCACAAGCCGCAGACGGTCCTGTTCTCCCTGCTCCAGTTCGGCAATGCGCGACTTGATGGACGACCATTTCGCGAATGCATCAACTGTCGGCTTTCGATCGACCGCAGCATACTCATCGAGCAGATTCAGGCGGGAACCCGCATCGAACGAGAGAATGGACTCATTCTGGGCGTGAATTGCCGTCAGCGCTGGCGCAAGTTGCTTCAGTACCTGCACAGCCGCGGCCTGGTTGTTGATGAAAACCCGTCCCTTGCCGTTAGCCGCGATTTCGCGGCGAAGAATCAGTTCGGTACCGTTGCCGTCGAGACCGTTGGCTTCGAGCACTTCGTTGATGACCTTGCCATCCGTCTCGAAAACTGCGGCAATGACCGCCCTGTCCGCTCCATGACGCACCAGTTCGGAGGAGGCCTTCTCTCCCATCAGCAGCGCCAGGGCGTCAATCAGGATGGATTTTCCCGCCCCTGTTTCCCCCGTCAGCAGGTTCAGTCCCGGACAGAACTCCACAACAACGCTGTCAATGACGGCATAGTTTTCGACGCGCAGTTCGGTCAGCATAAGGGCGAGCGCAGAATAACACGAAAGCAGCCGATTTCAGTCCGTCGAGGCGGCCGGTTGCGAGAGCTCGTGTAACTTGTCCCGCAGTTCCTCCGGCTTGAACGGCTTCTGAATGAAATTGGGCTGCTTGCCTGTCATGTCGTGTTTGTTGATGAGTTCGTCCGAGTACCCTGACATATACAGGACTTTCAAGGTTGGACGGATTTCGGCAATGCGGCGCGTGAGTTCGAATCCGTTCATTCGCGGCATGATCACGTCGGTCAAAAGCACATCAATACGGTCCGGGCGCTTGGCGATGCGAATCGCTTCGTCTCCGGTCCGGGCCTCGATCACTTTGCACCCCATGCTGATCAGGACGTCGCGGATCAGTTCCCTCAGTGGTTCCTCGTCTTCCACCAGAAGCACGGTTTCGGACCGGCGGCGGGCGGCAAGATTCAGGTCCTGCTGTTCGGAGTCGGCAATCTTCTGGTCCAACCCGGGCAGACACACGTAGAACGTGGCGCCCGCGCCGGGCGCACTTTCGACCCAGATGTAGCCCTGGCTCTGGCTCACGATGCCATACACGGTCGCAAGCCCCAGGCCCGTTCCCTTGTGCTTGTCCTTCGTCGTGAAGAAGGGCTCAAAGATGTGCGCCTTGGTGAACTCGTCCATTCCGTGCCCGGAGTCGCTGACCGTGAGCACGGCATACTTGCCGGACGGCAGGTAAACAGGTCGCGAAGTGTCAGGCGCGGAAACGCGCAGCTCCGAAGTTCGTATAACAAGCTTGCCGCCATCCGGCATGGCATCTTTGGCGTTGACTGCAAGGTTGAGCACAACCTGCTCGACCTGGCCCGGATCGGCCTTGACCACGGGCAGGAAGGGACTCAGGTTGAGCTCGAGTTCGATCTGCTCTCCGATGACCCGGCGCAACATTTTGGCAAGGTCGCTGACAACGGTGTTGAGGTTCAGCAGCTCCGGCTTGAGCACCTGTTTTCTGCTGAATGCAAGCAGTTGACTGGTGAGACTCGCGGCGCGGGAAGCGGCCTTCGAGATTGCCTCCACCTTGCCGCGCATGGGGTCGCTTTCGCGAAGGGTAGCCAGCGAGAGTTCCGCATAACCGAGAATGATGCCCAGCAGATTGTTGAAATCGTGCGCGACTCCCCCGGCAAGCCGGCCGACCGCTTCCATTTTTTGCGCCTGGCGAAGTTCATCCTCCATGCGCCTGCGCTCGGTCATATCCATAACCGTGCCGACCAGTTTCACGCTCTTCGACTTGCTTTCGCTGACTGGGCGCCCTATGGCATGGAGATAGCGCAGCGAACCATCGCCGCATATGTAGCGATAATCGATGTCGAACGGTTTCCGAAGTTGGAACACGTCTGCAATGCTCTGCCGAAAGCGCTCACGGTCTTCCGGATGAATACACTCAAGGTATTCCGCGACAGTGGGTTCACCGAGAGAGCGCTCCCGTCCCATGATGCGGAACATCTGCTTCGACCACGTACCTTTCGGTGCCCGAGAATCCAGAATGAAGCTTCCGAGACCGGCTATCTCCTGGGCCAGAACAATGCGCGTTTCGCTTTGGCGCAGGCGCCGCTCAGTCCGCTGCCGCTCCGTGATCACAGTAGCCGGAACGAGCGAACATGCCAGGCCTGCGCCAATGAACGACTGAACCTGCAGCAGGGCCTCCGTCATGGAGCCCGAGGCAAACGCCAGTGGGCCCATGCCGCGAGCGGTTTCCCAAACCGCGATGACTGACAAAACAAGGGCCGCAATCGAAGCACCGGGTACGCCAAACCGCAATGCTGCCCAAATCAGGAACGGGAACACGCCATAGGGCAACACGAGCACAGTCGTGGAAATGTGCCCAAAGACCGTGATGGCAATTGCGGCCAGGCTGCCGATGAGAAGTACAGCTTCGATCAAGCGTGGTGCAGTGAGTGCTACCTGGTGCTCGTCCCGGTAAACGATCGAAACGATGCAGGGCGTCACCACGAGTATTCCCACGCCGTTGGAGAGGAACCACATGGCCCAGGACTGAAGAAAGGGAGCTCCGGCTCCGAAGTGAAAAACGGCCGCGCCGTATGCTGCAGCGATCCCATTTCCCACGATTGCAGACATTAACACCAGGCCGCCGAAGTGACGCAGGCGCGTGAAGTCGCACCGTTCCCGGCACCACCAGCGCAGCAACGCCGCCGTCAGGAACGCCTCGAGAGCGTCCGCCACACCTAAGCCCAAAGATACCGAAGCAGTCTTTCCGGAAATCCAGTTTCCCGTCGCTCCGGCGATGAAGAATGCGACGAGCATGCCCGGCCACAGGCGGCGAGGTGCGACGGTGAGAATAGCCAGCGCAATACCGCTTGAGATCCAGATGGCGGCTGGGACACGCGCTGTCGCAAAGAACTGAAGCCCCACAAGGGCGGCGAGCAGGTACACCAAGCCGGCGCCGGACACGACGGACACGTCTAGCAGAGCGCGCCGGATGGCCGGTCGCGTGTCGCCCCCTTGGGCCTGTGGTTCTGCCTGCATGACGCTTGGGTCCAAGAAATCCTTCTAGCTGCGAGGCGAGATGAGAGCTTCTCCTGATTTTCGCACTCAGCACCGGCATTCGCAACTGCGGCAGGGGCGTACTCCCTTGAGTAACGTGCTAAGTGCAACGCCGGATTAGAAAGCGGCCAACCCAAGGTCTATAATTTGGGGTGTTCACGTTTTTTGCCGAAATCGCTTCCTGCCCCGAGCAGCAGGGAGACACCTGCAACAAACAGAGTTGCCTGTAAGTCGTAGAAAAGGAAATGCCGAACTCTCTTCTCTTTTCCGCTGCCATAGGCGGTGAGATCGTTAATCTGCTCTGGCAGAGCGGTCCTGTCGCAAAACTCGTCCTCGTCATTTTGCTGGCCTTCAGCATTTTTTCCTGGGCGATCATCGTCTCCAAGTGGGGACTCTTCAGGCGCGCCCAAACCCAGAGCGCGAGGTTCATGCGCGCGTTCCGCAAAGCACAACGGCTACAGGACATCGCCACTGTTTCCGACCAGTTCAAGCCGTCGCCGCTGATCCCGGTATTTGAAAGTGCTTTCGAGGAGTATCGCCGCCAGAGCGCTTCGGCGACGCCGCTGGACCGGAAGATTGTGGCCGTTCAACGTGCCGGCCAGATTGCGACCTCCGAGGAGTTGACGCGTCTTGAACGCCGCCTGCCGTGGCTCGCAACCACAGGCGCGGTGACGCCGTTCATCGGACTCTTCGGCACCGTTTGGGGCATCATCGATGCCTTCCACGGACTTGGCACCGCAGGCGCTGCAACTCTGCGCGCAGTAGCTCCCGGCATTTCGGAAGCGCTCATCACGACTGCCATGGGCTTGTTCGCCGCCATTCCGGCCGTGATCGCCTACAACCTGCTGAACAACCAGATTCGCGAGTTCGGTTCGCGCATGGACGACTTCACGCTCGAACTGCTGAACCTGTTCGAGCGCACGCCGCAGCAGGCCACCACGCGCGTTATGGCCGAAACCGAGTACCGGAGCTAACAATGGCAATGACGACATCTTCCGGCGCCGGCCGTGGTCACCGCGCGCTGGCGGACATCAACGTCACGCCGTTCGTCGACGTGGTCCTCGTGCTGCTGATCATATTCATGCTGACGGCGCCGATTCTCCAGAGTGGCATCGACGTAGAAGTGCCGAAGACCCATACCGTGAAGGAGATCACGGAAGAGCGGATCGTCATCAGCATCGACCGCAAGCAGCGCGTCTTTCTCGGAAACGACCCCATCAACGTCAACGAGATCGCCCCGCAGCTGCAGCAGAAGGTGCGCGATCCGGAACGGCAATCGATATTTATTCGCGCCGACCAGGACGTACCCTTCGGCGCTTTCGCAGCGGTGATGGATGCCGTCAAACAGTCCGGCATCACGAACGTAAGCATCGTCACCCAGCCCATGGATCAGAATGGCAGTAAGCGCTGACATCTATACGGAACGCGACCAGTTCTCGAAGCCGATCGCCGTCTCAATAGGGCTTCATGTCGCGCTGTTCGGCGGCATGCTGCTTTACGCGACCGTGCTCGGCCGAATGGGCGGCGAAAACTGGGGAGGCATCGGCGGAGGCGGCGGCGCAATGAGCGCCACCCTCGTCAGCAGCATTCCCCTGCCCCATCGGCAGACCGAATCAGAAAACATTCTGGCTAACGAGTCGAAGGGCCTTTCGCAGTCGCAGCCGAAAGTAGAAGAAAAGCCCGAGCCAAAATCGATTCCCATTCCAGCGAAGGACGCCAGGAAACTGGATAAGGTCACGCGTACGACGCCACAGGAAAAGAAGCCGCCACAACCGGTCCAAACGGCTACGAATGTGATCCCGTTCGGTCAGGGCGGCCCGGTCAGCGGCCCCTACGCGTCCTTTAACGCAGGCGGCGCGAAAGGCGGCTTTGGCTTCAACGGCGGAGGCGGCGATTTTGGCAGCCGATACTCATGGTACGTGCAGGTTGTGCGCCAGAAGGTATCGGAGAACTGGCTGAAGTATGAAGTAGACCCGAACATTCGTGACGCGCGCCGCGTGTACATCACGTTCGAAATCCAGCGCAATGGCCAGCCGCAGAAAATTCAGGTCGAGCAGTCCAGCGGCGTTCCTTCCCTTGACCAATCGGCCGTCAGGGCTCTGCAGCGCATTGATACTTTCGGACCGTTGCCGCCAGATTATCGGGGTGGCAGTGTGAATGTCGAATTCTGGTTCGACTACAGGCGTTAACTAAGCAGTAACTAACTTGATACAGGGCACAGCCAGTCGCGTTGTGTCCCAGCGTATCATCGACCGGACTTTCGGTCCCGTCGCGGAAAAGAACGCGAAACTGTGATGAAAAGACTATTTGCCTTCGCAATTCTGCTAACGCTCGGAACCTCTCTGGCCGCCTTCGGCCAGGGCCCAGACTGGATCCGAACCGGAACCGGCCTTGGTCAGGAACGACCCCGGCTTGCCGTTCCCGATTTCAAAACCAGCCAGGGGCAGCCCGGCGATCTGCTGAAAGTCTTCAACGACACGTTGTTCAGTGATCTCGACAACGCCGGAATCTTCGACGTCGTTTCCAAGAGCTTCTACCCGCTGCAGGTTCCAGGCCGCCCGGAAGAACTGCAGCTTGTGAACTGGGCGAACGCTCCGGTGAACGCCGGCATGGTCGCCTTCGGCAACTTGGGCGTGGATGCACAAAACAATCTGCAGGTACAGGGCTGGCTTTACGACGTTCACAACACGGCCTCGCCCCAGGTGCTGGGTAAGCAATATCGCGAAACAGCGACGGAGGAAAACGCACGCAAGATTGCCCATCAGTTTGCCGATGAAATTATTTTCAGGCTCGGCGGCGGCGTGCAGGGAATCTCGCAGACGAAGATTTATTTCGTCAGTTCGCGAAGCGGCGCCAAGGAAATCTGGGTCATGGACTACGACGGCGCGAACCAGCACCAGTTGACGCACTTGAACACGATTGCGCTCTCGCCTCACGTATCGCCCGACGGCTCCCGCGTTGCATTCAGTGCGCTTTCTAAAGGTGCCTGGGAAATCCTGATGTGGTCTAACGAACTGAACCGGCTGGTTTCATTCCCGCGCTTCGGCGGAACGAATCTTTCACCGTCGTGGTCGGCGGATGGTCAGAAGCTTGCGCTTTCATCCTCTCGAACGGGTGACCCGGAAATCTACCTTCTAGATGCCAACGGCACCAATCTGCGCCGGGTAACAGCGTACAAGGGACCGGACGTTTCACCCACCTGGAATCCCAAGACCAACGCACAGATCGGCTGGGTGAGCGGGCGCACCGGTCTACCGCAGATCTACACCATGGAAGCCGACGGCACTAACGTGCAGAAGCTCACCGACCAGGGCTATGCGGTATCGCCCTCATGGTCGCCCAATGGACAATTCCTGGCCTTTGCCTGGATTCGTCATTACGGTCCGGGTGCTCCCGGGGCGCAGGACATTTACGTAATGGACATCACGACGCGGAAATTCGTGCAGCTGACGCACAATGGCCGCAGGAACGATTTTCCGTCCTGGTCTCCGGATGGAAGACACATCGTCTTCCAGGCGGACGACCAGATCTGGAGCATGCTCGCCGACGGAACGCAGCAGAAACAGCTCACGACTGTGGGCAGGAACACGCAACCCAACTGGAGCAGCAAGTAGGCTCTACTTCGAATACGGAATCGTTTTTAGTAGCAACTCTGGCCGTTTCGTGCTTCGATAGTAGCAGGCACAAACAGGCCAAAATTTCGGGCAAGCACTACGCCCGTTGTGTATTGGGCGAGTTCTCACTCGCAATTTCGGTCCCGCCCTGGAACTCGGGATCTGATTACTGGCCCCTGTAGGTGCCTGGAAGGGACTTTTAGGAGGATGAGGTGAATAGAAAGCTGAATTTAGTCACGCTTGCAGTAGCGCTGGCGATGATCTTGACGCTGGGCGCCTGCAAGAAGAAAACGGTTGCTCCGCCGCCACCCCCGCCGCCACCGCCGCCGGCCCCGACGGCTTCGCTCTCTGCGAATCCGGCTTCGATTGAGAAGGGTCAGTCCACCACGCTGACTTGGGAGACGACGAACGCTACCGACGTGACCATCGAGGGCATCGGCTCCGTGCAGCCGAGCGGATCTCAGAGCGTCTCACCCACGGATTCGACCACCTATCGCCTGGTGGCCAAAGGTGCAGGTGGAACGCAGGACGCCACGGCTCGCGTAACCGTGACGCAGCCCCCGCCGCCTCCGCCGCCGGCGCCTACCGTGACCGACGAGCAACTCTTCAGCCAGAATGTTAAGGATATTTTCTTCGATTACGACAAGTACGATGTAAGACCGGATCAGCAGGCAGCTCTGCAGGCCAACATCCAGTTCCTGCAGCAGCATCCGAACTTCACGTTCACCGTCGAAGGTCACTGCGACAGCCGTGGCTCGACCGAGTACAACCTGGCCCTTGGCGATAACCGCGCCAACACCGTGAAGCAGGCCCTTGTCAGCGCAGGCATTGATGCGAACCGCATCAAGACCATCAGCTACGGCAAGGAAAAGCCCTCCTGCACGGAAGAGACCGAGCAGTGCTGGCAGCAGAACCGGCGCGCCCACTTCGTTTTCGGGCAGAAGTAGGACGTTCGGCAGTCATGGACAGGCACGGCGCGAGCCGTGCCTGTTGCACATTACAGCCTGCTGCCACACCCAGCAGGTGAGTTCTAATAATCTCGGGGAATCAACAGCAGTTCCCACCCGCGGGCTTGGTTCTGCTACATTGTTCGGTTCGGCTGTTGAAATCAGTTTCAGCATCCAATCAGGAAGTCATCATGAAGATAAATCGAATCGTCGTCGTGATCGCAGTTGCTGCCATGGCCATGTCCGCCGCCACCCCGGCATTCGCCGTCAGCAAGGAAATCATTCAGCTACAGACGCAGGTGCAGGCATTACAGGACCAGATTGCTCGCATGCAACAGACGTTCGACGAACGAATGGGCGTCATGCGCAACCTGGTGGAGCAGAATACCGACGGTATGAACAAGATCACCGCGTCGATGCAGGAACTGCAGAAAGCTCTGAACCAGCAGCACACCGACGTCGCCGGGCGCAACGATCAGCTCTCAGGCCAGATTCAGGCCCTCAACGACAGCATTGACGAGTTGAAGGGTCGCATGGCGAAGATCAGCACGCAGCTCGATCAGTTCGCTCAGCAGCAGCAGAATCTCCCATCTCAAGGCACGACCCCTGGCGCACCCGGCGCCCCGGCAGGCACGCAAGCCGCGCCGGCGCAGGCTCCTCCTCCGGAGGTCCTCTACAACAATGCCCTTCGCGACTACAACGCTGGTAAGTACGACCTTGCATCGGGAGAATTTTCCGACTTTCTGAAGTACTATCCGACGCACGATCTCGCCGGAAACGCCCAGTTCTACACCGCCGACATCGAGTATCGACAGGGCAACTTCGAGCAGGCAGTAAAGGACTACGACAAGGTGCTCGAGCAGTATCCCGGCGGCAACAAGGCGTCAGCCGCACAATTGAAGAAGGGTCTGGCCCTCATTCAGCTCGGGGACAAACAGGCCGGTGCAAAAGAGCTGCAAAGCCTGATTCAGCGCTATCCGCGCTCAATCGAGGCCACCACGGCGCGCGATCAGCTGCGAAAGCTCGGCGTTAGCAGCACAGCTAAACCAAGCGCCGCAAAAAGACGACCGTAGACATTCGCAACTAACTACCCAACGGCCCTCCGCCCGGAGGGTCTTTTCCTTTGCTGTTCGTGCCCGGCCGCATGCCACGGGCAACAGACACTTCCTGTCTCTCATCTCCCCTTGCACAACCTATGACAGATCCATTGAAAGGCGACGAATTCAGCGGCAAAGGCGCGGTTGAACAGGACAGGCCCGAACAACCGACCAATACTTCACTAACGGGGCAGATCGGTCACCGCAACAAGGGCCCCATCGTGAACACGCAGGACACTGATTTCCCCGAGCCGGGCGAGAACCCGGAACATAGTGGTGAACTCATGGAGCAGAAATCGCAAAAGCAGCAGAATGACGACCGCGAACGGCTGGAACGTGAAGCCGATCAGGTACAGGACGACGTGGACCAGGAACCGGGTGATCGCCAGCGAAGAAACCAGAACCAGGAGAAAGATGATCCGCTAGCAGCGTAGCGAAAGCAAGAAGAACGAAGGCAGAAGAAAGAGGGCAAAGGAGACAACCGCATACTCCCAAGTGCACCTTCTTCCTTCTGCCTTCTTCCTTCTGCCTTTCGCCTTACCGAAGTTCTTCCATGCACTTCTCAAGCACTTCCCTGCCCGGACGCACAACCGATTCAGACAAGGTCGCCAACGGATCATCCGTGAGATTCAGCATGTCGATGAAGCTAGGCGCCTTCGTGTCGACGTAGAAGATACCGGTCAGAATCTCGTCTTTCTCCCGCGCTTCAGCCAGGCGTTTCAAAGCAACTGCCTTATTCGTGGGGTCGTAATCTTCTTCCAGCTTGCGCAGTTTCAGGCGAGAGCCGTCATGCATCGTTACGTCCAGTACTTCGCCCGGACCGTAGTCGGCCTCGATCTCCTCGAAGGCCGGCACAAAGTTCACGTCCGTGATCGGCTCATCGTGGTCCTTCATGAATTTGTACGACTTCGTCGAGCCTTCATGATCATTGAACGTCACGCAGGGCGAAATCACGTCCAGCATCACCGTACCCTTGTGTGCAATCGCCGCCTTCAGCATCGTGAGCAGCTGCTTCTTGTCGCCGGAGAAAGAACGTCCAACGAAGGTGGCTCCAAGCATAACGGCCAGTGAACACGTGTCGATTGGTGGCAGGTCGTTCACCACGCCAGTTTTCAGCTTCGACCCGATGTCAGCAGTAGCCGAGAATTGCCCCTTCGTCAGCCCGTAGACGCCGTTGTCCTCGATGATGTAAAGGATCGGCAGGTTGCGTCGCATCAGGTGAACGAATTGGCCGATGCCGATCGAAGCTGTATCGCCGTCGCCGCTCACCCCGAGCGCAATTAGTTTGTGATTTGCCAGCACTGCTCCGGTTGCCAACGACGGCATGCGCCCGTGGACACCGTTGAAGCTGTGCGACCGGCTCATGAAGTACGCCGGGCTCTTCGACGAGCAGCCTATGCCCGAAGGCTTAATCACCTGCTCGGGCTTAACACCCATCTCGTACATGGCGTCGACAATGCGCTCGGAGATGGCGTTGTGACCGCAACCCGCACAGAGCGTGGTTTTTCCGCCCTTGTATTCCAGCACCGTAAGCCCAATGCGATTCGTCTTCTGCGGCGGTTGTGATGTAGGTGTGCTGGCCATTATCTGCCCTCCCTTGCGTTGCCGTTCCCAGCTGCTCGTGCCTTGCCTGTCGCCTGGCGCGACGATTGCAAGTTCGCCACGATCTCGTCCGTCACCGATCGGGCGTCGATCGGCAACCCGTGGATGTGCGCGATGCTCTTCAGTCTTGTCGCAAGCTCCGACGGCATTTCGATCTTCAGCAGGTTGAGCATCTGCGCGTCACGGTTCTGCTCAACGACGAAGACCACATCATGCTTGCGGATGAACTCCTCCACTTCATCCGTAAACGGGAATGCGCGAACGCGCAGGTAGTCGGTCTCAACATCATGTTCATCCCGAAGCTGGTCGCGGCTCTCCGTTATCGCCCAGTGAGTCGTGCCGTATGCCAGGATGCCGACGCTGGCGCCGTCACCTTCCAGCGCCGGTTGCGGAACAAACGCCTTCGCCGTTTCGAACTTCTTCAGAATGCGGGCCATGTTGCGTTCGAAGTCGTCCGGGCGCTCCGAGTATTGCCCCTTCTCGTTGTGGCCGCTGCCCCGCGCGAAATACGCCGCGAGCGGATGATCCGTTCCCGGCAGCGTTCTATACCCGACACCATCGCCGTCCACGTCCTTGTAACGCGCGAATCCGCCCAGCCGTTCGAGGTCTTGCTTGGTTAAAACCTTTCCCCGGTCTATCGGTTTCTCCGGATACTTGAACGGCTCGCTCATCCAGTTGTTCATCCCAAGATCGAGATCCGACATCACGAACACGGGCGTCTGGAACTTCTCAGCCAATTCGAACGCCTCGATCGCGAAGTCGAAACATTCGCTCACCGAATTCGGTATCAGCAGAATGTGCTTTGTGTCGCCGTGCGAAAGGTAGGCGTTCTTGAGGATGTCGCCCTGCGATGTCCTCGTAGGCAGCCCCGTTGATGGCCCTACGCGCTGTATGTCCCAGACCACCGCCGGTACTTCTACGTAGTAGCTGAGACCGGTGAATTCCGCCATTAGCGATATGCCGGGGCCGGACGTGGCCGTCATAGATCGCGCGCCAGCCCAACCGGCGCCAATAACCATTCCTATGGCCGCCAATTCGTCTTCCGCCTGCACCACGGCGAAAGTCGCTTTGCCATCCGGTGTGATGCGGTACTCCTTGAGGTACTCGATCAGCGTTTCACACAACGACGACGACGGCGTGATCGGATACCACGTCACGACCGTCACGCCGCCGAACATCGCTCCGAGCGCCGCGGCCGAGTTGCCGTCAATGATGATCTTGCCTTCGTTCTCGTTCATCGGCTCGACCCAGTACGGGTCAGCCTTCGTCAGCGTAGCTTTCGCATAGTCGTACCCAGCGCGAGCGGTCGCGATGTTCAGGTCAGCCGCCTTTTTCTTGGTCGGGAACTGCTTCGTTATCGCCTTTTCGACCTGCGCCATGTCGAGACCCAGCAGGTGCGCCGCCACTCCGACGTACATCATGTTCTTGAGCAGCTTGCGCAACTTGGCGTCCGTAGTCACTGTGGCCACAAGCTTGTCGAACGGGATGGAGTAGAACGTGAGGTCCTGTCGCAGCGTGCCGAGGTTCATCGGCTCGTCGTAGAGTACGACCGCCCCCGGCGCCAGTCCCAGCACGTCCTCGCCCGCCGTTTCAGAGTTCATGGCGATGAGAAAATCGATCTCTTTCTTGCGCGCAATATAGCCCTTCTTGTTTGCGCGAATCGTGTACCACGTCGGCAGTCCGGCAATGTTCGACGGAAAGAGGTTCTTGCCGCTCACCGGCACGCCCATCTGAAAGATAGTGCGAAGAAGGACCGTATTCGCCGACTGCGACCCCGAACCGTTGACGGTCGCGACCTGAATGCTGAGATCGTTGACTATGCGATCGCGCTCGTTCAGCGCAGATATCTCCTGCACTGCTGTTTCACCGCTGGCCATTTATGTGAGTCCTTTCGGAAGATGACTGTACTGTTAGATACAAGGGCCACCTTTCATGGATGCAGCTCTGGATCGTGAGACTCGGAAATAAGTTCACGAACATACAGTTCGAACCGATGTGGGATTGCACGTCGTTATTATCACATGGATACGTGACAGCCATCACTCGCCCACTCGCCCAGCCCCCATCACGTTGAGCAAAAAAGAAACCGGCCGCAAAAGCGACCGGCACTTTGTCTCTGAGCGATGCTACTAGATAACTTTGAAGAAATCCGTCATCTTCCGATACTTCTCGTAACGATCGTCTTCGAGTTGTTGCGGCGAGAGCTTGCGCAACTCAGCCAGGTTCTCCTTGATTGCCTTGGCCACCAGTTCCGCCGCTGCTCTGTGGTCCGTGTGCGCTCCGCCCGGAGGCTCCGGGATCACGCCATCAACCAGGCCGAGACCAGTAAGGTCCTTCGCCGTTATCTTCAGGGCTTCAGCAGCTTCTTCTCTCTTTCGGGCGTCTCGCCACATGATGGAAGCACACCCTTCCGGCGAAATGACGGAGTAGATCGAGTTTTCCATCATCAGTACACGGTTGCCTACGGCGATGGCCAGCGCTCCGCCGCTGCCGCCCTCGCCCGTGATGATGGTAACGATTGGCACCTTGAGCTTCGCCATTTCGCGCAAGTTGTACGCAATAGCTTCCGCCTGGCCTCGCTCTTCCGCTCCGAGCCCGGGATAAGCACCAGGCGTATCGACCAGGGTTATGATGGGCCTTCCAAACTTTTCTGCCATCTGCATGCAGCGTAGGGCCTTGCGGTAGCCCTCGGGATTCGGCATCCCAAAATTGCGATAGATCTTCTGTTTGGTATCGCGCCCTTTTTGCATTCCGACGACCATCACTTCGTCGCCATCAAACTTCGCCATGCCGCAGATCAAGGCCGCGTCGTCAGCGAAACCGCGATCCCCGTGGATCTCGCTGAAGTCGCTGAACATGTGTTCAACGTAGTCCAGCGTGTATGGACGCTGCGGATGGCGGGCCAGTTCGGTCTTCTGCCACGCGTTGAGGTACGCGAAAATCTGTTGCCGGAGCGCGTTCACCTGGTCATGTAGTTGCGACAGGTTACGACGAGCTTCCTGGTTTCCGCCCGCCACGGCCTCAAGCTGGGCGATCTGTTTCTCGATGCGCTCGAGTTCCTGCTGTGCTCTCTGTGCTGTTTCCATTTTGTCGTGAGGTCCCTGCGCCCACTCACGCAGCGATTGCATCCGCTGCGACATCAACTCATATACCAGTGAAGCCCCAGGTGCAGCCAAGCTACTTCCCTTCCTGAACTCGGTTCAATCGATCACTACCACACAGCGGGGTCCGAATAGCTCTTCCACTCGGCGGATAAAAGCCCGGTCTGCGGTGACATTATATCCGGCGGCTTCCATTACGGCCATGAAGTCGCCCTTGCGTTCCATGTTGAACAGGATTTTCGCGTCGCCCTTGCGCTCGCGACAAAGTTCGTGCAACGCATCAATATCGGCTTCTGTCGCACGATCGACCGGCACACAGATGCGGATGTTGCGCGGAAGCTTCGGCTGTGCCTTGTCGAGTTCGGTGATTTCGGTGGCGCTCAGTTTCGGGTTCGCGCCCTCCTCCACCATGACCTGCCCCCGCACGAGCACCGGCGCTTCGATGCGTATTTTGTCCTTCAGCTTGTCGAACTCTCGCGAGAAAACGAACAGCGCCATCGATCCGGTGAAGTCTTCGAGAGTGGCCTGGGCATACATGTCACCCTTCTTCGATTTCGCGATCTTCGCGCCACTGATGACTCCTCCCGCCAGAAGCGTTTCGCCTTTGCCGGAGCTCTGTTTGATCGCACAGATTTCCTCGATCGTCATGGCCCCGAGATCGAGCAGCTTGTCCCGATACTTATCCAGCGGATGGCCAGTGATGAAGAAACCCAGAACTTCCTTCTCACCCGCCAGTTTCTGGGCAGGTTCCCATTCGGGCAGGTCGGGAAGTTTGTCATTGCCATTGCCGTTCGCATTTGGCTCTTCATCGAACATGCCGAAAAGCCCATGCTGACCGGCTTCGGCATCGCGCTGCGACTTTTGTGCACGCTCAATGGCCTTGTCGAGAACGGCCATCACTTGTGAACGACCGCCGAACGCATCCATCGCGCCAGCCTTAACGAGCGACTCCAGCACACGCTTGTTGAGCAGCCGCAGGTCTACGTTCTCGCAGAACTGAAAGATCGACGTGTACTTCTCTTTCTTCCGCCCCTCAACGACCGATTCGATCGCGCTGTGGCCGACGTTCTTTACCGCCGCCAGTCCAAAGCGGATGTTCGGGCCGTCGGGCGTGAACTGCGAGTTGCTCACGTTGACATCAGGCGGTTCCACCCCGATGCCCATTTCACGGCACTCGTTCACGTACTTCACCACGTCATCGGTGCTGCTCGCCACCGAAGTCAGCAATGCGGCCATGAACTCGACCGGATAGTGCGTTTTCAGATAAGCCGTCTGGTAAGCCAGCAGTGCGTAAGCAGCCGAATGCGATTTGTTGAAGCCATACCCGGCGAACTCGGCCATCAGGTCGAAGATGTGCTCGACCTTGTCCTTGGGATAGCCGTTCTTAAGCGCGCCACTCACAAACCGTTCGCGCTGCTTGGCCATCTCCTCGGCGATCTTCTTGCCCATGGCGCGGCGGAGCAAATCGGCGTCACCCAGCGAGTATCCCGCAAGACGGTTCGCAATCTGCATCACCTGTTCCTGGTAGACGATGACGCCGAGTGTTTCTTTAAGTACTTCTTCAAGTTCCGGCAGGATGTAGTCGACTTTGCGGCGACCCCATTTACGCTCGATGAAGTCATCGATCATTCCGCCCTGGATCGGGCCGGGGCGGTAGAGCGCATTCAACGCCGTGAGGTCTTCGACGGAATTCGGCTTGTACCGGCGCAGCACATCGCGCATGCCCGACGATTCAAACTGGAAGACGCCGTTGGTCAGTCCCGAGTGGAAGACTCTTTCGTAGGTATCCGTGTCGTTCAGCGGAATTGTCTTCAAGTCGACCGCCTTGCCCTTGCCCTCCTTGATCATCTTCAGGCAGTCGTCGAGAATCGTCAGCGTCGTCAGGCCGAGGAAGTCCATCTTCAGCAGCCCAAGCTTTTCGACGGCCTTCATGTCGAAGGCCGTTACGATTTCCTCGTTCTTGGTCTTGAAGACGGGTACCAGTTCGGTGAGCGGCTTCGGCGAAATCACCACTCCGGCGGCGTGGACACCGGGGTTACGCGCCAGTCCTTCAAGCCGCTTGGCCGTGTCGAGCAGTTCCTTCACCCACGGCTCTTTCTCGTAGGCCTCCTGCATCTGCGGAGACTCGGCAAGCGCTTTTTCGATCGTGATCCCGAGCGTCGCCGGAACCATTTTGGCGACGCGATCGACGTCGGAATACGGAATCTCGAGCACGCGGCCGACATCCTTGATAGCCGCCTTGCAAGCCATCGTACCGAAAGTAATGATCTGGGCGACGTTCTCGCGGCCGTACTTGCGCGTGACGTACTCGATGACTTCGCCGCGCCGGTTCATGCAGAAGTCCACGTCGATATCAGGCATGGACACGCGCTCCGGATTTAGGAAGCGCTCGAACAGCAGTTCGTTCTGCAGCGGGTCGATGTCGGTGATGCTCATCGCCCAGGCCACGACCGAACCTGCAGCGGATCCACGCCCAGGCCCTACCGGGATGCCGCGCTCTTTTCCGTAACGTATAAAGTCCCAGACAATAAGGAAGTACCCCGGGTACTTCATGCGCTTGATGATGTCGAGTTCGAAGTTCAGACGCTCGAGGTACTTCTCTTCCGGATACTTGATCAGGCCCTGCTCGCGGCGGGGCTTCAGTTGCTCCATGCGCTGCGCAAAGCCCTCGCGCGCGACGTGCTCGAAATAAGTCTCGGCCGTGAACCCCGGCGGGACGGCGAAGTCAGGGATCGACTCCACTTTGCCGATCTTCGCATTGCAGCGTTCCGCGATGGCTACCGTAGCGGCGAGCGACTCAGGCGACTCCCCGAAAACGCGCGCCATCTCTTCCGCTGACTTCACGAAAAACTGATTGCCGTGGAACTTAAGCCGGTCAGGGTCGTTGCGCGTCTTGCCCGTGCCAACGCAGAGCAGGATGTCGTGCGCGTTCGCATCGTCTTCGCACAGATAGTGGCTGTCGTTTGTCGCAACCGTAGGGATGCCGAGTTCCTTGGCCAGGCGAAACTGTGCCGGCAGTATTTCCTGCTCGGCTGCAATCCCCTGATTCTGAACTTCGACGTAAAAATTCCCCGCCCCGAAGATCTCGTTGAACTGCCCCGCCGCTGTCTTGGCCTGCTCGTATTTCTGGTACATCAGGTTCTCGGCCACCTCGCCCTTCAGGCACGCCGAAAGCCCGATCAGACCATTGCTGTGAGCGTTAAGAAATTCCTTGCTGATGCGCGGCTTGTAGTAGAAACCATGCAGCGAGGCCTCGGAAACGATCTTCACCAGGTTGCGATAGCCCTCATCGTTCTCGGCCAGTACCACCAGATGGTTGTACTGGTCGCCCTCGGGCGCCATCCGGTCCACGTTGTGGTCCGGCTTTTGGCAGATGTACAGCTCGCACCCGATGATCGGGCGAATGCCTTTGGCCTTGGCGTAGTTCGTGAAATGCACTGCTCCGAAGATGTTGCCATGGTCGGTCACGGCCACCGCGGGCATGCCGAGGTCCTTGACGCGCCCGACGAGCTTTTCCAGGTCGCTGGCGCCGTCCAGAAGCGAGTACTCGCTGTGCAGGTGAAGATGTACGAATTCAGGCATTTGAGGTCTGAGTTGATTTTAGTTCGCAGGGCGAGAGCGCGGAAGTGGAAAACCGGGGAGAAACTCGGCTGGGTTGCGCCGCTCAAAAATCGGCTAGTTTGCGCCGTCCGAAAAACAGAACAGCCCAGATGATCGTCGCCGTGTTGGCAACAATCTACTCTGAGCTGCGTAGAACGGCAAAAGCTCGTTTCGGCGAATGTCTATTGCGGATTTGGCGCGTTCTGCGCCCCCTGGGGCACAATTGCGACGACCTCCGGCACTTCCGGCATCACCACCCAGGCGATGATGTACGCGATCACGCCGAACGGGAATCCGAATATGGCCAGCAGCACCCAAATGATGCGCACGACGGTGACATCGAAGTCAAAGTACTCCGCAAACCCGGCACACACGCCCGCAATCTTCCGGTCCACCCGGGGCCGCATCAGCTTGTGACGGGTGCGCACGGCGGCAACCCGCTTGCCGCAATAGGCACACAGATTCGCGTCCTCTTGGATCACTTTGCCGCAGTAGTTGCAGTACATGTCGCCCCCTCCCTCTTCCAATAATACATACGGATGCCGCCAGGAAAAAGTTCTGGGCAGTCGGAGAGGTCCCTAGACTTGTTTGTGCTGGTACGGCTTCTTCAGATGCTTCCGAGCCACATCGGCGTACTGCGACTGACCTCCGCCAGACGCGAGTACCTCCTGATATTTTTTTACCGCCATCTCACGCTTTTGCAGTACGTCGTACATTTCACCGGCGGCGAGGTTTGACCGGTCGTGGAGGTCAGGTTCGACATTCTTATAACTTGAAACCAGCTCGTAAGCTTCAGCAGCGCCCTTGAAGTCGCGCTGACCGCGCAGTGCCTCTCCCAGGCCCCAGGCGGCCTGCTCCAACCGTGCATCCGGGAAATTCGCGCCACCAAGCTGCAGCAGCCGGCGGTAAGCCTCGATTGCCTCCGGTCCCCTGCCGGCGGCGTTCAGCAGGTTTGCGTGTTCCAGTGCAACCAGGTAGTTGCGCTGGTACTGGTGCATGAGTCCGCCCACCAGTTCGATAGCCTCCTTGTAGCGCTGTTCACGCCGGAGAAACAGCGAGAGCGCAATCTTGGCGTCCACGCTGGTCTCGCCGTCAGCGTTTGAGGCTTCGTAGAGATACTGGATTCCCTTGCTCTTGTTCCCGCTCACACCGACCACGGCTACCGCTGCCTTCCAGGCCCAGTTCAGGCTGCCAACCACGTATTGGTGCACCCCGACCACAAATTTCGCGTCCTGGTAGTTGGCATCAATCTCAAGAACCCGTTCATGATCGCGGCGGGCAGCCAGCGCGTTGCGCAATGCACCGAGCCACGATTTCTCCACCAGCGCCATGTACGTAGACCGAATACCCTTCGTAGTTCCGCGTGCGTAAAGGGCGGCCACATCGTTCGCGTTCTCCTGCAGACGCTTTTCTTCAATCACCAGCGCTCGGTCAATCAGTTCCTTAAGTCGCGCTCTGACCTTGGGATCCGGCGGGAACTGCTGGCTGGTAAGGAACGCGTCCTTCGCATAGAGTTCCGAGTCGAGTGCCCCGATCCGGTATAACTCCTTCCACATTACTCCGGTAATCAGGTGATTTATGGCAAAAGGATCGTCTGGATGCGCCTGTACCACCTGCTCGAACTCGCGGATCGAGCGGTCGTATTCCATGTTGTAAAAGTGCTCGAATCCTCTGCGGGTACCCGCATCCGTGCCCATTTTCGCGCTGAAAACGGCGCTTTCTGGCTTTCGTGTGGGAGTTTGTTTCGAGGCACGAGCAGGAGTAAACGGGGTAACTAAAACAAAAATCAGGGCTGCGCAGTAGTAGACGCCTGCCCTGCGCGTACATCGATAAGGTTTCATGGCCGTGGTCTATTGAGCAGTTTACCTGATTCTCCATCCAGAGTAGAAGGTCTACAAACAAAATGCCAAGTTTGATGCGCACTTCGATCTGTCCCGGGAGCGGGCTGTCGGCGGCCCGGGTGAAAGCAAGAGAATGCAGAACACGACAAGACCGGCCAAAGAGTTCTACAACGAGGACGAGGCTGCGGAGGCGATTGGAATTTCAGTCGCTCGTCTGCACCTCCTGCTGGACGAGCATATTTTCAACGACGGCTCCAATCGACCAGAAGAACTTACATTTACTCCGTCTGACATCACGCTTTTGGGTTTCTGGCACCGCAGCACGCCAAACCCAAAGGTAGTTCGAATGCCCAAGCGTCCCTGAGAACCGCGCCCAGCGCGCGGTTCAGTTCAAACCTACGCTAATTAATCTGCATTTTCTGGAAGAATTTTCCGCAATCCGCTCTCATTAATGTCGCATATGGACCACTCTGGTCGATTTTTCAACGACTTGCAGACGAAAACCGTTTGGCATCATAGTTGCCCTGATGTTGGCTGGAGTCGGTCCCATGTCGGAAACAGCCCATCAACTCGATCATGAATTCTGGCGCCCACCGGTGCATGCTGCCGTCGCAGAGCCTGAGCGCGTAAGAACGGAAATCTGCGACCGGTGCAACACGGAGTTCATTGTCGGCTCACGTTTCTGTTATGTCTGCGGAGCAGAACGCGAGCCCTTGCCCGAAGTGGCGGAAGGGCCTCTCGCGCGAATGCTGGATTTCCAGCGTCTCCGCGAAAAGCTCGGTCTCACCGTTCCCGCGCTCGTCGCCTTCATCGTCGGTCTGGTCTGCGTAGGAGCCGCTGTTGCGACCGGGTTCCTCTACACAGCCTCCACAGTGCTGGACTGGCAGGCCGTTCAGATATGGCGCATCGAGTGGCTGCTCGCATCGATCGTGGCCTTCATCGCCGGCATCCTGCTGAAAAGAACGAGTGCTTAGCCGTTCAGAAACGAAAGAAGGCTTCCGCGATCACGGAAGCCTCTTCGTATTTGCGTTCATCGCTTTCAGTGCTGCTGAGCTTGGGCCTGATGCACGCTAATGCTGCGGCTGACGTATCCAGAGTCCTCGAACGCCGCCGTGATCGTAGCTTCGGAGCCCAGTCTCAGGACTGCAGCCTGTGGTGAAGCTGGGTCGAACCTTATGTCGTAAGTCTTGTTGTCAACCTGATTCCGAAGCGCCAACACTCCTCGGCTCACGTCAAGATAAGTAACCTGACCCGCGAACGTGAAAATCTCGCCTGATTTCGCCTCGATCTGTACGCGCTCCACGGCGGCGGGGTCTCCCTTACCCGGTGCGAACGTCAGCTTTACCAGCGTTCCCGGCACCAGGTCTGCCGCACTGCTGTTCTTCTCAAAACTCGTCTCCTTGGTGAGCCTGAACGAGACTGGTGCGGTGGATAGTTGATCGCGCACTACCAGCGTGCCCTTTCCGGCATCGTAGCTGACAACCTGCCCCGCGGCGTCGGCTGGACCCGACTTGTTCTCCACTCGAATGTTTCGCGCGAAAACATTAGCGCCATCCAGTTGCGTGTCAACGTATACGCGGTCGCCTTTCTTTATGCCCAGCTGCGTCGTCTCCACGCCGTTGAGGTAGATGTGGGTGCGCTCGTCGAAGACGAACTTCATCTTTTTGCCGCCGAATGCCTCCACCGAAAGCTTGTTGCGCACACGGTCGATCCCGGTCACGACGCCGCCAACCAGAGTGACTCTGGTTTTCGGCAATGGCGGCACATCCAGCAGCGGATCAGGAGCAGAATCCGTCGATGGCTTCGCTGGTGCGGTTGCCGACGCCGACCCAACCGCCGCCTGGCCAACACCGGCGGGGGAAGACGATGTCTGCTGGGCAAGGCAAGCCGAAACTAAGACAGCTACAACAAACGACAGTGACAAGGGGAAACGCATGATACGGCCCCAACCCGGTTCGGACCTCTTCGTCTTTTTCATCCGGCAAGTTTGGATGCCCGTTCTGCCCGCCACGGTAGCACGAGGCCGTGAACAAACGAGTCGCCCTACGCGCTGTGCACCGGAACTGCTTTCATCCTCTCTGGCAACGTGTTTCTCTGGTTTCCATCCAACTACAGGAAGCGAGCGCAGTTCCGTGTTCCCGGACCTAAGTTGCTTCTCACCGGGAACCGAGAACAGCGTCGCGGAGGCCGTATGGACCTGTTGCATCACTTTCGCCGTGTACTCGGTTTGAGTTTGCTCTCAGCATCAATTGCACTCGGCACGGCGTACGCAAAAGACCTTCGCATCACCATTCCGAAGCGGACCAAGCCCACGCCGGTTCAGGCACTGAACCGTGATGGCGTAAAAGCCGTGGAGAAGCATGATTACGAGAAGGCTAAGAAACTGTTTTACAAGGCTTACCTGCTCGATCCGAATGACCCGTTCACGCTGAATAACCTGGGCTACATCTCCGAACTGGAAGGCAACATCGAGCGGGCGCAGCGTTACTACGATCTGGCAACGCAACAGGAATCCGACGCACTCGTCGATGCAAGCAACGATGAGAGCTTAAAAGGCAAGCCGGTGGCCAATGTCGCCGGAAACTTCGCCAATACCGGCATGAAGATAAATCGCCTGAACGTTGAGGCGATCGGCCTTATCCAGAAGGACCGCGCGCCCGAAGCGGATTTGCTCCTCCAGAAGGCGCTCTCACTCGCCCCGAAGAATCCGTTCACCCTTAACAACATGGGTTATACGAAAGAGAAGGAAGGCGAACTCGAGTCGGCCCTGAGCTACTACAATGCCGCGGCCGCTATCGGCTCGAGCGAACCCATCGTAGTCACGATCAACAAAGACTGGCGCGGCAAACCGATCAGCGAAGTCGCAGCGAACAATGCGAAGACGCTTCAGAAGGACATGGGTAAGCGGCAAACACTCTCAGCCCGCGTTGCCCGGCTGAACCTTCAGGGCGTGTCAGCCATCAATCGCAATGACCACAGGACGGCCAAAAACTACTTCCAGCAGGCATATGACTTGGACCCCAACGATGCATTCACGCTGAACAATATGGGGTACCTCGCCGAAATGGACGGCGACAAGGAAACCGCCGATTTCTACTACGCCAAGGCCGCTGAGGCCAAACGCAACAATGCCAAAGTCGACGTCGCCACGCGACGTGACATGGAAGGCCGCAAGATTTCCGAAGTCGCCGATTTCGGCGACCAGAACGTTTCGGCGCAGATGGAAAAGGCACGCGAAGCCCGCGCACGCGAAGGCGGCCCGATTCAGCTGATGAACCGTGACAACACGCCTGTCGTGGACCGTCCGCGCCCCCCTGAACCACCCGTTTCTTCGCTTACATCACAGCCGACGGCCTCGGCCAGCGGAACCGAAGCCGGTTCTGCAGCTGGAACCGCGGGTGCTGCCGCGAACGCTCCCGCTCCTGAAACCGCTCAGCAACCCGACTCCGCGCAGCCTGGCGTGGCTGAGCCAACGTCTGCCGCGCCAGCTGCGGCCCCCGTCACCAAGCCGCAGCGTCCGCCTGTCATTCCGCCATTGCCTGACGAGCAGGCGACGCCTGCCCAGCAGACGCCGCCACAGTGATCCACCCGTCGCCAGGGCTATCTTATAG
>JAEZPW010000200.1 GCA_023441255.1 Acidobacteriota bacterium | reverse complement strand
ATCGGACCACGAGTTCGTAACCTGCCGCACCCGGTTCCAGTCCGTTTTGTGAGTCTTCGGGAAGATGAAGATTACCGGCCTGCCCTGATAGCGAAGATAAGCCGAGCGCGACGGAACGCCATGCGGCGAGATGTAACGGTCGTACGCATACTGCAGATCGACGATCACCGCGTCGGTCTCATGCCCGGGATTATCGACCGCCTCGTCGTACTGGATAGCCACCTTGAAATTGTTGTTCGCCGCCACGTCCTGCATGAACGCGTAGCTCTGGTCCATGAACTGCTTCCGCGGTCCATACCAGTTCACGACGAAACCGGAGATGCCAAGGTTCTTTGCTTCGGCAATCTGCCTCTCCATGTTCACCTTGTCGTGCGACGAATAGCCGACGTCAATGTGCTGTTTTTCACCGAACCATGCCTGGTAGACGGCCAGCATCTCAGGAAAGCCGCCCTGCGGCGCCTGAAGGCTGCTGGCGCGAAGCGTCTGGTGCATGTTGTAGCTGGCCTTCGAACAGCCGGAAAACACAAAAAACAGAGCTGCTGGCAGCACGATAGCGAACATACGGAAAGAGGTTTTAGGCAGTCGCATTCTTCAACAAACTCTCTGCGAGATAACTCAACTACTTGGATGATGAAACTGCCATTCAATGTTGGTCAGAGGTGAGGGCGTGAGTGGCTGACTCCCATGTCCCACAACAAAGCTCAACGTGTACGGCAACGAGTGTGCTGGAATGTCCCACATTGTCAGCTCACGACAGAAACTCTGCCGAACGAAGAAAACAAAAGCCCAGCCGAACATGGCTGGGCGACTTCCGTAAGAACCTGCAAAAACTAGAACGGTATGTCTTCGTCCGTAATCTGCGTGGACGCTGCCTCGTCGGTTGATGGCCGCTGGTCAAACCCGCTGTCTCCGCGAGACGCCGCGGCACGGCGCTGGAATCCGCCGCCTTCCTCCGAGCTTTCGCGCTGTCCGCCACCGAGCAGCACAATGTCGTTGCCCACAATTTCGGTCCGGTACTTCTTTTCGCCGGTGTTCTTGTCGTCCCACGAACGAGTCTGTATTCGCCCTTCAACGTAGACCATGCGGCCCTTCTTCAGGTACTCGCCTGCAATCTCGGCTAGCCGCTGCCAGAGCACCACGTTGTGCCACTCGGTGCGGTCCTGCCAGTTCCCATCCTTGTCTTTGAATCTCTCGCTCGTCGCCAAACTGAAACTGGCGACTGGCGTTCCACTTTGCGTGTATTTGACTTCCGGATCCTTACCTAGGTGCCCGACTAGGATTACCTTGTTCACGCTCTTCGGCATTCATTGCTCCTCGATGTCGCTTTTGTATGCGTAAGTATAACGGCTGCTTCCGCAAGTGACCAGACAGTGTAGCAGCGACCCTTAGTGCAAATCGCGCCCACGCAGACGAGCGCAGAATGCTGCGTCTTCATCCCAAGCATCGGTCTCGGCCGACGCTTTACTTACCGGTGGTGTTCTCCACGACTGTGCGGCCCGAACCCGCGACTGTGTGGCGCGAAGAAGTCGCGATGCGGCGCTGGCCCGCCTACATGGCCGTGGCCGTAAAAAGAGGGACCGGCGTGGCCGTAAACATAGGGACCGGAGAAACGACGACTGTGTACGTAGTATCCACCCCCGCCGTAGTAGCGGAAATTTCCGTAAAAATACCGGGGATAGCCGTAATACCGTGGATAGCCGAAGAACACGCTGAACGACGGTCCGTAAACATATGGATACCCGAAGTAGGCGAACGGGTAGGGATAAGGGTAAGGATAGACGTAATAAGGAGGAGCATAGTAAACGCGCCCGTCACGCGGGTATTCCGGCGCCGACTCCTCCGGAGGAGCTTCTGCGCGCTCGCGTTCTGGTTTCGGTTCTGGATAATCCTCGGCCGTCACCGCATGGAAAGCCTGCGGCGCATCGTCGGTGTAAAACGTCACTGGCGCGGTAATCTGGAACGTCAGTCTCGTTTCCGGATAAATGACAGTCGAGTGTCCCCGCGTCAGCAGCACGCCAATCGTGCCCGCAACCGCCCCCGCACCGGCGCCGATCGCAGCGCCCTCGCCCCAGCCGACCGCGCCTCCAATCGCAGCTCCAAGTCCAGTCGTTCCGGCAATGGCAGCGGCGTCGCGTTCCGTCGAAGTCCGGCCTTTCCGGACCACCAGCTCCGACTGGATCGGAACGTTCTGACCGTCAACCAGTGTCAGGCTCGTGAGCGCGACTCCCAGCCGCGAAACGCCGGAGACCATGCCAGCCTTCTTTGCCTCCACTACACGTCCCGTAACCGGCTGGCCACGCCTTGCCACCACGATCCCGCGAACAACGACTGGTTGCGTAAGTGTGCCGGAAAAAAGGTCACCTGGCTCATTCCGGTCCGACGAGAGCCACTCGGTCACGCGAACGGTCAGCGTAGTACCCGGCTGAATCGTCATTGGGGGTGCGGTTTCGGTTGCGTCCTGCGCAAGCGCACTAACTGATATCAAAAGCAGGCAGACTGCGAGAACGCCATTCCTGAAGCGGTTTACAACAACAGTCCGGCTCATAACCCGCTCCTTACCACCTGTAACCCTAATTCTGATACGAAGCTGCGTTGCCCGACAACGTTGCGCTTAGATCCTCCGGTTTCCGTTCCTAATCGGGAACACCAGTTTTCGGACCCGTCCTGCGTGCCGCCCCAGCCACTCTGCCTGGCTGGTCGGCATCAGAAAGCGTTGTTGCTCGGCGGTGAAAGAATGTCAGCAGACTCAGCTTGGCCCGCGTACCCCTTCGTTTACGAGATCAACACCTGGGTGTGGCTGGGCGAACTCGGTGCGAAGTACGGCAGGCACATCGATCTGTCTAGTGTTCCTGCTGTCGAGTGGGACGCCATCTCCGAGTATGGCTTCGACGCTGTATGGTTCATGGGCGTCTGGCAGCGAAGCCCAGCCGGCATTGCGATCTCCAATCGCAATAGGGAATTGCTTGCGGAGTTCAGGCGCGCACTTCCTGATTTTCGTCCCGACGACAACGTAGGCTCGCCCTACTGTGTTCGAAACTACACTGTCGACCGGCACCTTGGCGGCCCGGAAGGTCTTGCGGTAGCCCGGAAAGAACTCGCAAAGCGCGGCATCAGACTTGTGCTCGACTTCGTGCCGAACCACGTGGCCCCCGATCACCCGTGGGTTTCGACGCATCCGGAGTACTTCATTAGAGGCCATGAAGATGACCTCCGTGCCGATCCGTCTTCCTACCTGCAGGTGGGTGGGAACGTTTTCGCGTGCGGTCGGGACCCCTACTTTCCAGCTTGGCAGGACGTTCTGCAGTTAAACGCGTTCAATGAAGGCCTGCGCAGCGCGGCAGTCGAAACCGTCAACGCGATCGCGGATCAATGCGACGGCATTCGCTGCGACATGGCCATGCTCCTGCTCAACTCAGTCTTCGAACGCACCTGGGGCGCACGCGCGGGTTCGCGTCCACCAACCGAATATTGGCAGAACTTGATCCCCGCCGTGAAAGCGAAGCACCCCCGATTCCTTTTCATCGCTGAAGCTTATTGGGACATGGAGTGGGACTTGCAGCAGTGCGGTTTCGACTTCTGCTACGACAAGAAACTCTATGACCGGATCAAGGACAGCACCGCGGAGGAGGTGCGGCTTCACCTCTGCGCTGAAGCCACATACCAGGACAAGCTTTTCCGGTTCATCGAGACCCACGACGCACCGCGCGCAGCGGCCACTTTTTCGCCCGCGAAAGAGCGGGCCGCGGCTCTCACCATCGCAACGCTTCCCGGCGCGCGGTTGTTCCACGAAGGTCAGTTCGAGGGACGCAAGGTAAAGCTGCCGGTGTTTCTGGCGCGCCGCCCCCACGAGCGCACCGATGGAGAGTTGCAGTTGTTTTATAGAGACCTTCTGCGGG
>JAEZPW010000136.1 GCA_023441255.1 Acidobacteriota bacterium | reverse complement strand
GCTCGGCTGCACTCTTCTCGATGTGAGCTGCGGCTGACCCAGGCTGCGGCACAATGCCCGTGACAGGAACCACCATTCCCGGACTTGTACCCCATGTCACATGCGGCGCAACCTCGGCGGCATTGATCTCCACCACACGGTCATAATGCGCGCCCGGCTCCGACGCAAGCTGACGCCACCGCGCGACGGCCTTCTCGAACGCCTCGTCCTTCGGCGCGAAGCGCCGGCCGCGCACGTACTCAAACGTAGTCTCGTCTGGCGCCACGAGGCCGGCGCGCGCGCCAGCCTCAATGCTCATATTGCAGAGCGTCATGCGTGCTTCCATCGAGAGCGCACGAATGGCATCTCCGGCATACTCGATCACATACCCGGTCCCGCCGTCCGTGCCGATCTCACCGATCACCGCCAGCGCAAGGTCCTTGGCCGTCACGCCCGATGGCAGCTTGCCATCCACTTTCACCAGCATGGTACGCGGCTTCTGTTGCGGCAGACACTGCGTGGCGAGCACGTGCTCCACCTCGCTGGTGCCGATACCGAAGGCGAGCGCGCCGAACGCTCCGTGGGTGCTGGTATGGCTGTCGCCGCAGACGATCGTCATGCCCGGCTGCGTGAGGCCCAACTCAGGGCCGATCACGTGCACGATGCCCTGCTCGGGCGAGTTCATATCAAACAGCGTGACCCCGAACTCCGCACAATTACGGCGTAACGTTTCGATCTGCGTGGCTGCAACCGGGTCGGTGATGGGCAGATGGTTAGGCGTAGTCGGCACGTTGTGATCGACTGTAGCGAAGGTCCGATCGGCGCGGCGCACGCGGCGTCCGGCTTCGCGCAGACCGTCGAACGCTTGAGGCGACGTGACCTCGTGCACCAGGTGCAGGTCGATATAGAGCAACGCCGGTTCGCCTTCAGGCTGGCACACCACATGCTCGTCCCATAGTTTGTCGAAAAGAGTTCTTGGCATACGTCTCAATTGATTCTGTAGCGCCGGGCGTTCGACCCGACGAGGACGGGTCAGAGACCCGCCCCTACACAAGATGTTAGTGCACTGCTGCAGCTGCCGCCGCAACCGCCTGTTCCACGGCCGCGCCCATCTGCTCCGTTCCGACAGTGATCTCACCCGGTGCGGCGATGTCTGGCGTGCGAAGGCCGCTGTGCAGCGCGCCGCTGACGGCAGCCTCGACATGTTTTGCTTCCTGCTCCAATGCGGCGGTGTGCCGCAACAGCATGGCAGCCGACGCGATCGCGCCCAGCGGATTGGCCAACCCTTTTCCGGCGATGTCGGGCGCCGAGCCATGCACTGGCTCGTAAAGATCCACGTCGCCGCCGATCGTGGCGGAAGCGAGCATCCCGAGCGATCCGGTGATGACCGCCGCCTCGTCCGACAAAATATCGCCGAAAAGGTTCTCGGTCACGATCACGTCAAAGCTGTTCGGCTTGGTGACAAGCTTCATCGCGCAGGCATCGACGTACGTGTGATCGAGCGCGACTTCCGGGTACTCGCGGCCGAGCGCGGTCACGACCTCACGCCACAGCTGCGACGTTTCCAGCACGTTCGCCTTGTCGACTGAAGTCAGCTTGCCGCGCCGTTTGCGGGCCAGGTCGAAGGCGACACGGGCAACGCGTTCAACCTCCTGCCGGGAGTAGCGCATCGTGTTGTGCGCCGAAGCGCGTTCCGCATCGAATCCGCGTGGCTCGCCAAAGTAAAGCCCGCCGAGCAGTTCGCGGACGATCATCACGTCGGTGCCGGCGGCGATCTGAGACTTCAGCGGCGCGCCCTCAAGCAGCGCATCGTGGCAGATGACGGGACGAAGATTGCCGAAGCCGCCCAGGGCTTTCCGCAGGGCGAGCAGGCCCGACTCGGGTTTCTTGCCGGAAGGAAGGTGGTCGAATTCGGGTGAGCCGACAGCCCCCAGCAGCACGGCGTCGGCCGCGAGACAAACTTCCTGCGTTTCCTTCGGGAAGGGTGAGCCGAACTCGCGGATGGCCGCGCCGCCCATTGCGGCGTTCTCAAACTCGAAATGGTGGCCGAAGGCAGATGCCACACGACGCAACACGCGCACGGCCTGTTGCGTCACTTCCGGCCCGATCCCGTCACCGCCAAGAACTGCGATCTTCAGATGCATGCTCACACTTTACTTTATCGGGCGGGAATAGGCCCATGTCAGCTTCGAAAGCGTGGGGCGCCCGCGAGGGTAATCTCGTGTAGTGCCGGATCTTCGACCCGGCATGCACTCGTTCAGAGCATGCGACGCGCCGGGTAAGAGACCCGGCGCTACACACACCCGCGGTATTATGCGATCCCGATCGAGTTGCGCGCCGTTTCTGCCGCGGCGCTCTGTACCCGCACGGCACTGCGCTCGGGAAACTCCTCGCGCGCAATCGCCAGCAGATCGCGGTCCTGTACGTGCTTCACCTCGTCAGCGAGAGCGACGAAGCGGCGATACACCCGATCAAGGTCACGTCGGTCGAATTCGTAGCCGAGTTCGGCGTAGCGCTTGCCGAGCGCGTGGCGTCCGGAGTGTTTGCCCAAAACAAGTTTGCTGTCGGGCACGCCCACGGATTGCGGCGTCATGATCTCGTAGGTCAGCGGATTCTTGATCACGCCGTCCTGATGAATGCCGGCTTCGTGCGCAAATGCGTTGCGGCCAACAATGGCCTTGTTCGGCTGCACAGCAACATTCGTGATCTCGGTCAGCATGCGGCTGGACGGGAACAGCTGCTGCGAGTCGATCCCGGTGCTGTAAGGCATCGCATCGGGGCGCACGCGCAGCGCCATCACGAACTCTTCCAGGGATGCATTGCCGGCCCGCTCACCGATGCCATTGATGGTGCACTCGACCTGTCGCGCGCCCGCTGCCACGGCCGCCAGCGAGTTGGCCACGGCCAGACCCAGATCATTGTGGCAATGGACGGAGATAACGGCGCTGCCCACCGCGGTTAGCCGCTGGTGAACCGTAGAAATGATTCGCGTCATTTCGGTCGGAATCACGTAGCCGACCGTGTCAGGGATGTTGACCGTGGAGGCACCCGCCTCGACAACGGCCTGCGAGACTTCACACAAAAAACCGAGGTCGGTGCGTGTGGCGTCCTCGGGAGAGAACTCAATGTCCTGGCACAGCGTGTGCGCGTACCTCACGGCCTCCACGGCCTTGCGCAGCATCTGCTCGCGCGACATGCGCAGCTTATAGTGAAGATGAATGTCGGACGATGCCAGGAACACGTGAATACGGGGGCGAGAAGCGCCTTTCAGTGCCTGCCACGCGCGATCGATATCGGCTTCGCTGGCGCGGGCCAAACCCGCTATTCGCGGCTTTCGAATCTCGCTGGCAATAGCCTGCACGGATTCGAAATCGCCGTCAGACGCGATGGGAAAGCCCGCCTCGATTACGTCCGCACCGAGGCGTTCCAGCTGGCGCGCCATGCAAAGCTTCTCTTCCAGATTCATGCTGCAGCCCGGAGACTGCTCTCCATCTCGCAGCGTGGTGTCGAAGATCGCTACTCGCTCATGCACCATGCAGGGTCCTCCCGTTGGTGGATTGAGGTAGCATTCCAGCCGGGCTGCGCATAATGCAAAGTAATAATTATTGCGGGACAATAACAAGTGCTTATGCTATAAGTTGAGCGTTGCAGGGCTGTCAGTCTCGTGAATGGTGAGTGATGGATCTATTTCAGCTGGAGACGTTCCTTGCAGTAGCTGAGGAAGGCGGCTTCTCGCGCGCCGCGAAGAAGCTCTATCGAACACAGCCGGCGATCAGCCAGACCGTGCGCAAACTCGAACTCGAACTCGGCGAGCCGCTTTTCGACCGTGCCTCGCGCGAAGGCGTTCTTACGGATGCCGGCAAGGTGCTGCAGGCCTATGCGCGGCGCCTGCTGAACGTTCGTGAAGAGGCGCATACCGCCCTTTCCGACCTGCGCCAGCTGCAATTCGGACGTCTTACGATCGCCGCAAACGAATTCACGTGCCTTTATCTGCTTCCGCTCATCGACGAATATCGCCGGCTCTGCCCCATGGTAAAAGTGACGGTGCAGCGTTCGCTGGCAAGCCGCATCACTGACGAGCTCATCAACCACACTACCGAACTCGGCGTGCTTACCTTCAAGCCCGAAGACGCGCTGGTGAGGTCCATCGCCGTATACCGCGATGATGTTGCATTCATCGTGCCCCCGGAACATCCACTCGCCCGCTACAAGGAGATCAGCATCCGGCAGCTCGGGGCCGAATGTTTCATCGCCCATAACGTGCCGTCTCCGTACCGTGCCCGCGTGATCGACACCTTCAAGAAGAAGAAGATCCCCCTGCACATGGACGTCGAGCTGCCCTCGATCGAAGCCATCAAGCGGTTCGTCGCTCAACGAAACGGAGTCGCGCTGTTACCGGGGATTTGCGTGAGCGCTGAAGTGGATCGCGGCGAGCTGGCCGCTTTGAAAGTGCGGGAA
>JAEZPW010000124.1 GCA_023441255.1 Acidobacteriota bacterium | reverse complement strand
TCTTCAAAACCTATCTCGTCCTCCAGAAGACGGGAAATGCGACTAGTGGTTTCCATCCTGCAATGTGAGTTCATTTGACTCTGGATTGTTCTTGCGCCAGAGATGGTTTAGTGTTGGCATTATTGCTAGTACGAAGGGAGCGTCCCATGTTGTGTAAGTCATGCGGATCACCCGACCAGCATTCCTTCCCCGCCGAGCTTTGCATTCATTTTCCCGGCTTTGAGAACCTGAACAGACCAGCCGTGTTCGCGTTCCCGCAGCTTGTGGTCTGCATGGATTGTGGGTTCTCACAGTTCTCCCTACCTGAAGCCGATTTGCGCCGTCTTGCTGAAGACGCTGCTGATAAGGCCGCTGCGTAGACTTATCGCACACACTTCTAGGACTCGCTTTGCGCTCACAAGCCTAACCGACAGTTTGGACGCTGGACAGTGGTCACAGTTGCGCTGCGGGAGTTCAGCCGGCGCGTGCTGGCGTGGTTTGCAAAGCACTCCAGTGCGTTCGTAGCGTACGCGGTTCCTGCCTCAGCGACGTGAGACGGTGATGTCTTACAGTATCCACTGGCTTCACCGTCGCTCACCAACGTGGCGCTGATGTCACCTCCGCGCCATATAGCGGAGAGCGCAGCCGCATCTTTTACGTCGCAGTCCATAGCTGGTCCCAGCAGTCGCGGCTCTCGGTCAATGGTCGCCCGGTGGATTCGACGCGATTGGCGTCACTTAGCTGGGAATTCAGACAACTGATGCCGACTCAAACACGATAGAGAAGATATACGTCACCATGTTGTCGATTTGATCGGAGCTCGCACGGGATGCGTAATCATGCGAAAGCATAGCATCCCGCAATAACTCGCTTACCGCACCGAATATCACGGATCGAAGCAGCGAAACTTTGATGCCACACTTGAGTTCCCCAGCGGCGGTTGCTTCCTTGAGAAGCTCGTCAATCTGGGTCACGAAATCGCGCGCACAAATACCGGCAAGGACCTCTCCGGTGTGTTTGCTACGAACACGCCTGAGATCAAGAAGGAAGAGGATCTTCTGGTCGGGGTGCTGCTCGAGCCACGCGACGGCCATGCGGAAGAACTCGCGCAGGCGTTCGCGAGGTGATGGGAGATGACTCACATCGTTCAGGAACTTCAACATCTTCGCGACCAGTTCCGCGAAGATCGCTTCGAGCAGGCCCTCCTTATTTCTGAAGTGTTTCATCAATTGAGTTTCACTCGTGCCCGCGGCGCGAGTGATACTCAGCGTTGATGTATTCTCATAGCCATACGCCGCGAATAGTTCGGCGGCAGCAGCCAGGATTCGCTCCCGGCTGGAATGGTGCGGGTTGCGGTCAAGGGCAAGCCGAGCTGCAGTACTCATGGCATTCTCCGATTACACTTCGGGAAACCACATCCGCCTACAATATCGCGCAACACTGGCCGGTCATCATGCGCCAGATCACGACATGACTTTCAATTGCGCCATCATCCCGTGATCTTCATGCTCCAAGATTTGGCACTGCACGATGTAGTTACTCATGTAAGCCATCATGTCAGGATCACACGACCAATGGCCGAAGCGGCCGATCACGCGCCATGCTCATTCCGAGCACAAATGACGGGTCTGCATGGCTCCGTGCAACAAAACTTGAGGGGAGATCAGTCTCCCCTCGTGACCGAAGCACCATGCTGCTGACCCATTGTGAGCCAGCAGCATGGTCTAGCTTCTCAGCCCTTATTGCCCATTTCCAGTCAGTGAGACTGTCTGTCTGGAATTCGGGACTGCGTTGGAGTTGTCGGTGATTGTCAGCGTTGCCGTTCGCGTGCCCTTCTTGCCCGGCCTGAACGTCACGCTGATCGTGCAGTTCGCGCCTGCCGCGAGGGTTGCGCCGCAGGTCGTGGTGCGCGAGAAATCACCGGCGTTCGTGCCGCCAAGCAGGATGCTGCTGATGGTCAGCGGCGCCGTACCCGTGTTGGAGAGGGTAACCGTCTGTGGTGCGCTGGTTGTGTTCTGTTTCTGGTTGCCGAAGTTGAGCGAAGTTGGCGACACCACCGCGACCGGTGCGGTTCCGGTGCCACTCAGTGCCGAGCTCACCGTTGGGTGCACAGGATCGGACGTAGCGACACTCAGGGCAGCTCCTCGAGCACCGACCGCAGTGGGTTTGAAGGTTACAGAGAACGTGCAGCTCGCGCCAGCTGATAGCGTCCCGCCGCAGGTGTTTGTTTGCGCAAAGTCACCGGCATTTGCGCCAGTGATTGACTTGGTGTTGATGGTGAGCGTTGAACCCGCGCTGCCGGCATTCGTCAGCGTGACGACCTGGGCGGCGCTGGTCGTGGTCACCATCTGGTTCCCGAAGGTCACGGTCACCGGCGACAGTACCGCAACCGGTCCGATGCCTGTGCCAGTAACCGTTACACCCAAGGTCTGGTGGCTCGGGTCATTGGTACTGATCGTCAGAGTCGCGGAGCGCGCACCGATAGCTACTGGCTTGAAGCTTACGTTGATCGTGCAAGTCGAGTTCGCAGCTACGGTGGTGCAGTTATTGGTCTGGACGAAATCACCGGGGTTCAAGCCGGTGAAGGTGACACCAAGAATACCCAGCGGTGCGCCACCAGTATTCGACACCGTTACCGCCTGTGTTGCGCTGGCGGAAAGCAATAGCTGATTTCCGAAGCTTAGTGATATGGGCGACACACTGGCGTTTGGCAACAACCCGACACTCGCGGTGTTCGAAAACGCCGATACGAGCGGGCAATTCCCAACTGTAACGGGAGCGCCAGGGGAAGGCGTTAAGCCACATGTCGCAGAAGATCCGAGGACTGCCTCGGTATAGGATTGGGCCATCGGTTTGGCAGCGCCAGTGGTCAGCCAGCCATCGTCCACAGCCTGCACGCGGTAGTAGTTCGTTCCGGCTACCGGGTTAGGATCTGTGGCACTGATCGTGGCACCCCAGTCCGTTCCCTCTCCTGCCGCGTTCCTAGTCCCGCTAGCTCCAACAGCGATTGAGACTGGGGCAGGATTGACGAAGTTGGGATCTGTACTTCTCTGGATGACGAATCCGGTTTCATTCGCCGAGTTATCCGTGAACGCCAGATTCACCACGCCATTGACGACACTTGCCAGCAGGTTCGAAGGCGCAGGAGGCGGCACCTGGAAGATGATGGGCCGCATCATGTCGTTTTCTTCGTGACCCAGAATGTGGCAGTGCCAGACGTACTCCCAGCCGAAGTTCTGCAGCTCGTTGGTGGTCGTCACACCTCCGTTCGTGTAGGGGTTCAGGTCACTGAACGTGGCACCCGTGTTGGTCGTGGCTCCCTGTGCGGTTGTCACGTCCAGAAGCCGGATGCTGTTGGCGATCGGGAACGGCACGGCAGGCGTGATCGGTTGCAAAGCGACCACGATATCTTCCAGAGGATTCATCCTCACCGTGTCTTTCCATCCCGCTTCGTTCGGGTCGATCGGGCGCAGTGAGCCGTCCCACCCGACGCGGTTGATCACCTGCACGTTGAAGAGGTGGAAGTGTATGAAGTGGGTGTCCACGCCGTTATGCGTGATCTTCCACAGTTGTGTCTGGCCCTGCCGGATGATTTCCGTAGCCGGATCGATGTAGCCCAGAGGGATCGTCGTCTGGTTCGTGAAATTCACGTTTGGCAGTTCCGTGCCCAGCGTTGCGTTCATCCCGCCATAGTCCAGGGTGAAGAGTTCCTGGATGGT
>JAEZPW010000066.1 GCA_023441255.1 Acidobacteriota bacterium | reverse complement strand
ATTGAGAACGTCATCAGCGCGTCCGATGACGGCGATGTACCCGTCCTTGTCCTTGATGGCGACGTCGCCGGTGTTGTACACGCCGGGGAAAATGTTCCATTCCTTTTCCCAGCGCGCGGGATCGCCCCAAACGGTTCGCATCATGTGCGGGAACGGGCGCTTGAGCACGAGACGGCCGCCCTGGTTCGCGGGGCACGGTTTGCCGTCCTCGTCGAGGACGTCTGCTTCGACTCCGGGTTGCGACACGCCGGCTTTGCCCGGTCGAGTCGCCATGGTGCAATGAGTCGCGATGGTTGGGCCGGCGATCTCCGTCTGCCACCAGTTGTCCACGCAGTAGCCCCACTTGCCGTCGCCGCAGAGGTGAGTCTGGGCCCAGCGCCACGCTTCGGGGTTGAGCGGTTCGCCGGCGCACGCCAGCACACGGAGGCTGGTGAGGTCGTACTTCTTCGGGTATTCCTCGCCGTACCGCATGAACATGCGGATCGCCGTTGGCGCGGTGAATATCTTGCTGACGCCATAACGCTCGACGATTTCCCAGGCTACGCCGGGGTTGGGGTAATCGATGGCGCCTTCCCGGAAGAGCGTTGTTACGCCGGCGCACAGTGGGGCGTAGACGATGTAGGAATGTCCAACAATCCAGCCGATGTCAGAAGTGCACCAGAACACGTCGCGATCTCCGACGTCGAAGAAATTACCGAGGTGGTAGGTTGTCCCGACCATGAAGCCGCCGTGCACGTGAACGACGCCCTTCGGTTTGCCTGTGGTTCCGGAGGTGTACAGGATGAACACAGGGTCCTCGCTGTCCATATCTTCAGCGGGGCAATCGGCGGGGAAATTGAACAGGGAGTTGAAATCGACTTCGCGCGGGTTCTTCTGCTCGAACGGGCCCTGGCGAGAGAAGACCACAACCTTTTCGACGAACTCGACTTCGTTGATCGCCTCGTCCACGATGGACTTGAGGTCGACGGGTTTGCCGCGGCGGAAGCCAGAGTCGGCGCAGATTACTACCTTTGCGTGGGCGTCCACAATTCGATCGCGCAGCGCACCATGACCAAGGCCGGCGTAGACGACCGAATGAATCGCGCCGATGCGGGCGCAGGCCAGCATGGACACTACACCTTCAATCGTCAGCGGCATATAAACGATGACGCGGTCGCCTTTCTTTACGCCGACGGATTTCAACCCGTTGGCGAATCGGGAAACCATACGGTGTAGCTCGCCGTAGGTGACCTTGTGCTCGGTGCCGTCTTCACCAAGCCAGATGAAGGCGACCTTGTTTCGCTTGTCGGAATTGGCGTGACGGTCGAGGGCATTGACTGTGATATTGAGGCGGGCGCCGACGAACCACTTGTGCGAGGCGCCGTTCCACTCGAGCACGTGGTCCCATTTTCCTGACCACGTGAAGCGTCGGGCGAAATCGCCCCAGAAACCTGAAGGATCCTCTATTGAGCGCTGGTACTCGCGTTCGAAATCTTTCTGAACCGCATTCTCGACCACGATCTTTGGTGCGGGATATTCCTCGTCAATGGCGAGAAGATTCGAGATGTTCTCCTGCGGACCTTTGCTAGGGCTGCTCATGACATCGCTCTCCCTTTCGAGTGCCGTGCTTGTTGCAACGAAGCGGGACGGGGCAAAGCCCGTCCTGAGGCCAAGTAGTGACGCTCACACCTTAGTGTGCGGTGGCCTTTTCCGCGCCGAGACCTGTATTCGCTCGCACCTGCAGTTCCGTGAATTTGTGTTCAGCGTATGGCTCGCGGGCAGTGAGGATGGTGCCCAGCCATGCGCCGAGAAATCCAAGCGGAATGCTGAGAATACCGGGGTTTTCCAGCGGGAATATGGGCGCCCGGTGGAACAGCTTGTCGGGAGTGGTACCCATCAGGCTCGGTCCGATCAGGATGAGCACGATGGACGCGAGCAGGCCGATCGCCAATCCCGTGACTGCGCCTGCCGTGTTGAAGCGCTTCCAGAAAATGGAAAGCACGATAACCGGCAGGTTTGCGGATGCGGCTACCGCGAACGCAAGAGCGACAAGAAAGGCTACGTTCGCTTTGGGTCCGAGCGCAATCGCGATCAGAATGGCGATCGCACCCACCACGAACGCCGTGATTCTGGCGACGACCAGTTCCTCGTTCGGGCGGTGCTCCTTCCCGTGGTGGATCACGTTCGTGTAGAAGTCGTGCGCGAACGATGTTGAGGCGCTGATGGTCAGGCCCGCAACGACCGCCAGGATGGTGGCGAATGCGATCGAGCAGATGAACGCGAAAAAGATGTTGCCTCCGAGCGCGGCGGCCAGTAGCGGCGCGCTCATGTTATTGCCGCCATTACCCGTGATGTAGTCGCGACCCACGATGGTGGCGGCGCCGAAGCCGAGGAACGTGGTCATGATGTAGAAGCTACCGATAAGCACCATGGCCCAGACCACGCTGATGCGGGCGGTCTTCGCGTCTGGAACGGTGTAGAACCGGACGAGAATATGTGGCAAGCCGGCCGTGCCGAAGATCAGCGCCATCCCCAGGGATATGAGGTCAAGCGCTCCGTAAGGCGGCTTGAAACGTAAGCCTGGTTGGAGGAAGTCCTTTGTGATCGCCACCCCTTTATCGTGGTACGTGACCTGAGTGACGGCGTTGAAGAAGTTTCCAAAGCTCCAGCCGAAGTGGGCGAGCACAAGAATGCTGAGCAGGACGGTTCCCGCCATCAGCAGAATGGCCTTGATGATCTGCACCCAGGTGGTTGCGATCATGCCGCCGAAAACGACGTACACGATCATCAGAATGCCCACTCCCACGACCGCGGTCCTAAAGCCGATGCCGGAACCCTTTAACAACAGCGCGACGAGGGCGCCTGCTCCGACCATCTGCGCGATCATGTAGAACGTACTGACGGTCAAAGTGCTCAGCGAAGCCATCGCGCGAACTGGACGCGGGCTGAGTCGATACGCAAGCACGTCGGCCATGGTGTATTTGCCGGCATTGCGCAACGGTTCGGCCACGACCAGCAACACGGTGAGATAGGCGACCAGCCATCCGACCGAGTACATAAAACCGTCGTAGCCGAAAAACGCAATGAGTCCCGCGATTCCGAGAAACGATGCGGCGCTCATGTAATCACCGGCTACTGCGATCCCGTTCTGCCAGCCCTTTATCTGCCGATTAGCTGCAAAGTATGCAGCGCCCGTGCTCGACCGCCGTGCCGCCCAATAGGTGATACCGAGCGTGATGGCGATGAACACCAGAAACATCGCAAGCGGTGAAGACATGCTATTTGCCCTCCCGTTCCAGGTTCTTCATGATTCGGCTTCCGAAATCGTCAAAGATTTTCGCCCTGCGCACGTACAATGCGGCGATCAGCCAGGCGACGAAAAATTGGGACAACGCGAACAGGTACGCGATGTTCACGGGCCCCCAGACCTTCTTATCCATGAACTCCGGGAAATAACCGACCGAGATCGGCAGCAGGAAGTAATAGACGACGAACGCAATCACCGCCGGGATCACGAACTCGACCTTCGCGATCAGGAGGAGCTTGAATTCGTCCATCGCAGCAACGCGGTCCCAAACGTCGGGACCGGAGACCGGCTGAGGGCCGGTCCCCGATTTCGCGACGGCTGAAGCATCTGGCTTAGTGCTCATCAAAAGTTCTCCTTGGGAACTTCGTGCCTTACGCTTTCAAAAAGTGAAAATAGTGGCGAATTCCGATCGGAGATCGTGCCATGTTGCGGCCGGTACTCCGCGGAACGTGGGCAGGAACGGCGCTTCCGTTCCTCGTACCGCGCGGGTGCGGTAATACGAGAGCTCGTAACCAAGCGTTACAAACTGGCTCATCTTGTATTGCAGGTTGGCGAAGCCCACGTCACCCTTTCCGCGACCGCCGGTCGGAGACAACTTGCGTACGTCGTTTGCCCATACCGCGTCGTAGCCGTAGTGGAACGTAGCTGTCCAGCCCGCATTGCGGCCAGTCGGCTCAGCGTTGAAGATGCGGGAAAGCGGGAACGCGAGTTCTACAAAACCGCCTTGTGAGCGGGGTTCGCTCTGAGGCGCCGGAACCAGAAGACCCGCGCTGTTGAGTCCGAACTGAATGGCGGAAGATCCGTCGATGCTAGGTACAGAAAGGAAGGTCGGAGTAGTGACGACATTCCCAGCGATGTTGGTGAAACCAGATACTCCGGTCAGCCCCGTCCGATCGGTGTAGTCCTGGTATATCTGCCCGGCGAAGTACCAGCGCAGACCGGTGCCACGATAGTAATTGGCAACGATCGTCACTGCTCTGGTCGGGATACTGAACCCGCCACTCCAGCCGTAACGGCTGTTTTCGATCTGAGCGCCGTTCGGGAAAGCCGTTTTCAGCAGCGCAGCCGCCGACGTCGGGACGGCTGTACTACCCAGAAGCGAGTACGTGCCCGGAGTCACAAGCAACTGACGGTTGGCATGCATGCCGCTCAGTACGATCTGGGCGGGAGCGACGCCCTTCGCCTTGTCAGCCTGCCACTGGAAAACGAGACGTCCCTGGATTTCGGGTTTTCCCGAGTCGGGACCTTGTCGTTCGCCATAACCGAGCTGGTTTGCGAGGGAGCCGGGTCCGACGGTGGTTGTGCACTGCGTCAGATTTCCGGGTACTGCCGCCACCCCGGAACCTGCGGTCGGGCACGTCGTCACAAACGTTCCGATGAAGGGTGGCAAGTTGCCCCAACCAGGCAGTGTGATGGCAAAATCTGGACCGAAGGTAAAGTGGTGTTCGCCGCCGAAATCGTGCGCCATGCCGACGCGCAGCTGTGGCGCTCGCTCATACAAAGAGCCGAAGCCGATCTGCACGCCCGTAGTTTCCAACGTATTGGGAAGGATGGAGGAACCGAATGGTGTCCAGTCTTGTCCTCCGAGGAAGTAGAAGCTGGTCTGCGGAGTGCTCTTGTAGTCCACGCGACCCCACGCCAATCGGAGAGACGGCATGCTGGAACGAACGGACGATATGTTCCGGTTGTCAACTCGAGTGAAGTTGCCTTCGAAGTCGAGTTCGACTCGACCCGTGATGGCAACCTTGGGCGACACGTCGGGGAACTCGAAGTTGGCTCCCAATCGAGTCGAACGGGCTTTAACGTGAAATTCTGGCGACCCGTTCGGGCCGCTGTCGCTGATGAACCCCGGCAGTGGGAAGTCGTCTCCGTACGGGCTGGACGTGTCGTAAACGGCACTGGCCTTGATGAACCCGTAAAGCTTCAAGTTGGCTTTGGATCCGAGCTTGATGTCCGGGATGAGGCCGCCAGGCTTGGCGGGTTCAAGCTGGAGAACGCGCAACGGAGCGACCGCTGGGATGAAGGTTGGAGGGGCAGGTTTTGCGGCCTCTTTTTTCGCTTCCTGGGCAGGCGGCGTTGCGGTAGTCAGAACCGCTGGGACAAGGGCCGGGGCGGAGTTGTTCACGACCGAAGCCACGTGCGGGGTGGATGGTTGGGTGATGGAGTTGGCTTCCGCCGCGGAAAGGACGCCTTTCTGCTGGAGCAACCGTATCAATTGGTCATGCTGCTGCGCGGCAGTTCCGGTGAGAGATTTGGCGTCTTCCGTCGTCAGGATGCCTTTGTTGACCAGCACCTGCACGAGCGGGTCCTGAGCGTCGCTCGATTGAGCGGCAGCACTTGTGAAAGGCGCAGTCAAGATGACCGCGACCGTGAGCCCCATTACAAATCGCAAAAGCCTGTTCATCGCCGGGACCTCCTTTGCTCCCGAGTAATGACGGTTGGCCACGTTTTTTCGCGTGGAGGAGCGCATGATGCCGTTTGCGACGCGGAATGAACGATAGTTTCCTGGGGCGTTTGAAACCGGAGAATTGAGCGGACCGATGATCGGACGGATGCCGGTTAATACAGTTCCGGCGCGCTTGGGGTCGGCGCAGGCGAGTGGCAAAACTTCGAACAAACGTTCGAATGACGAATTGGGTATAGGAACTCCCGCCGCGCCGAAGCCTTTCACATTGGGCTCCAAAAAGGGCTAGAAAACCTGATTTACCCGCAAAATGAGCTGCTGACTTTCCCCACTGTCCCCACAAAGACGTGTGCTGGATTGTTTCCAAGCACCGGCCAAGACGCAGTGACGCAGGTCACTACCTCAAGTGATGTCACGTTCAGCCGCGAAATCTCCGCCCTTGGAATACGGCAGGACGATTCATCCGCGGAGAAGCCGTCTGTAGCTCGAAACGCTCACTGGGAGCGAATGGCCTTTCGCGGCCAAAGAAGGAACGCATGCCGCGCTCGCGGCGAATTGATGTGAGACGTTACCACGGTCGCCAGAGCTTTTCAAATGAGCATCGTTGCGATGGTCCAACTTGGCCGTGAGTTGTACATGCTCATCATTCAAATGAAAAACGGATGATCGAGTTGTCGCCACCGCTCGAGCCGACCCGTTCTCGACATAGATATTGGCGCGATTTTTGGGCTAATGGGGAACGGTATCCGAGCCGATTGTGAAATCAGAGGCGGTATCACCCGACCGTACATAACCACAACGGTGCACAAGGAACACAAGGAAAACGATGGACTGCTGGCAAGACTCCGCGTTCAGCGACGAGGTGCAGTACTGGGTTCTGCCTGACTCGCTTGAACCATATCGAGACCTTATCGCCGATACGGGGAGCGAAACCATCGAAGAGGTCATGAACGACCGCGTTTCGGGTGTTCACGACAACTACATGCGCGCTGCGCGCCTGATGGCGGTGAACGCTCAAATCGAACTGCTTTGCCGCTTGCGCGACCAGGGTTTTCTTTTACCGAAGCCGATTCAGGAGTTTTCGACGCACCGAGCCTGAGTGAAACGCACTCGCAGAGCGGTGGCGGGCCCGGCTTCGACCCTGCGCTGCGACCGGATAAATCGGCTTAAACTCAGGCTAGTGTCCTTCTCATGCTGTGCCCTGCAGAGATATGATGTCACCCGGATTTATCTTCGAGGTGAGGCTTCGAATGCAGGCACAGGAGACAACGGCGATGCAGCCCTCCCAAGGCGAACGCACTCAATTTGCGAACATTTTGCTGGCCACAGATTTCAGCCCATCGTCACAATCCGCATTGTTGTATTCGCTGGCCATTGCGCGCCGATATCAAGCACGTGTGATCATCGCGCATGTGGTCAACCCGTCCGGCACAAAGTTTCTGGGCCACGATGCTGTTGAGCGCAGCGTCAACGATGCTTGGCGAGATGCTCATGCTGAGATGACCAATCAGTTGATTGCGGGACGCCTTGAGGGCGTCGACAATCACGTCGAAGTCGCTCAAGGAGAGGTGTGGGAAGAACTTTCAAAACTTATCGACAAGTACAAAGCCGACCTGCTTGTTACCGGAACGCGTGGACGTACTGGTGTGTGGAAGCTGTTGCTCGGTTCGACAGCGGAGAAGATCTTTCGAAACTCGAGTATTCCTGTACTGACCATCGGTCCGCGCATTAGTACCGGAATACCGCCGGAGTCTGGTCCCAAGAGGGTTCTGTATTCGACTGGGTTCGCGCCGCATTCAGTTCGGGCGGGGCAATATGCGTTTTCGATCGCGCGCCGGCAGCAGGCGAAGTTGGCGATGATTCATGTGGCCAAGGATGTTCCTGAAGACTCGCAACCGATGCGCGCTCAGCTTGAACGAGACTCAAGGCACCGGCTTGAGGGCCTGATTCCGCCCGATGCGGGGCTGGTATCTCCGCCGGAGATCTTCGTGGATTTCGGCAATCCGGCTGAGGCCATACTCAAGACTGCTGACCACTGGAACCCTGACCTGATCGTGCTGGGATTGAGAAGGTCGGAAGAAGAATCGGGAAAACGCGCTACCTGGGCCACGGCCTACAACGTGGTCTGCAACGCCAAGTGCCCGGTATTAACAGTCCGGATGCACGACCCTGAATGAGGTCAGGTCGGTATAGAGTTGAAGCCGTGCGCTCGCCGCACGGCTTTTTGCTTACATGACGGGTCTACCTGTCCATTGCGGATCTTCTTCCGGACGGACAATCTGGCCATCACGCATATGAATGATTCGGTCGCCGAAAGAGGCCGCCTCCGGGTTGTGCGTGATCATTAGCACGGTTTGACCCAGTTCTTTATTGGACTGGCGCAACATGCCAAGAACGATATCGCTATTCTTTGTATCGAGATTACCCGTTGGTTCATCCGCCAGCACGAGCGAGGGCTTGTTGATAAGAGCCCGCGCGAGCGCAACCCGCTGCTGTTCGCCGCCGGAGAGTTCGGATGGCCGGTGGTTGAGCCGGCGCGCGATGCCCAGCAGGTCCGTGATCTTCTGGAAATAGGGGTCGTCAGCGACGCCGTTTGCACCGGCGATGTTGCGGGCTATCTCTATATTGCCGCGGGCATCGAGTGTCGGAAGCAGATTGAACTTCTGAAAAACGAATCCGATCTTGCTTTTGCGCAGTCGCGTGCGCTCAGCGTCGGACAGTTGCGCGAAGTCAGCCCCGCCGATGACGACGCGTCCGGAATCCGCGCGCGTCAAGCCGCCCAGAATGTAAAACAGGGTTGACTTTCCGCTGCCCGACGGCCCAACGATGCTGACGAATTCACCTGGCTCGACCGTGAACGAGACACCCTGAAGAGCAGGTACATCGACCTTGCCGATATGGTAGGTCTTGCTGACGTTCTCAACTTGGATGATGGGTGGCATCTGGAAAACTCGATATTACAGAAGTGGTCGGGGCTCAGCAATGAAGTTCCGCACGCGAGAGGTGCGCGGACCGCGACGAGGGAGAAGAATAAAAAAAGGGGGCACGCCCCGGTGCCCCTTATCAGGAGGATTTTGCGCTGCCCCGTCGACTACCAGTAGGTGAGCTTTACCTTGTCGAGCCAGGCGTTGTAGGGAGTTGGGTTGCCGTTCATGTCCATCTGGAACGCAACATTGATGTCGTTCGCACTGTTGCCGATGCCATAGAAGCTGCGGTTAATGTAGTACTTCTGGCCGTTCAGCGTGATTGAGACGTAATAGATCTTGCCGTTTGCCCGATAGTATTCCTCAACGAGGTGGTTCCACGTGTAGGGCTTCACGTTCGTGCAGGGTATACCTGTCTTGACCCAGTGCTTGTTAGCCGAGTCCCACACGTCCCACTGCTTGTCGTAGTTCAACCCGCACTGCGTACCCATGACATAACGCTTGCCGCCGGTGGTCTGGTTAGTGTCGAATTCCAGCGCGAATGCCGCGGCAGTGTTCTTGACGTAGAAATAGAGGTCGTAGGTGAAGTGCGAGACGTTGCTGTTGGCGCCCAATTGCTTCCACCAGAGTGCCGAGCCGTATTTGGACGTACCGCCGACCCAGAAGCCCGCGGCTCTTCCGTCCATTGACGGGCTCGAGACACCTTGGGTCATGC
>JAEZPW010000026.1 GCA_023441255.1 Acidobacteriota bacterium | reverse complement strand
AAGGGTGAAACTGCCTGTGATAAGTGCCACGAAATGGAAAGCCAGAAATTCGCCAGCCAGAACCCGACGAGTTCGCTTGCGGACGTGCATTTCGCACAGGGGATGAAGTGCCTTGACTGCCACTCTTCCCGCGATGTGCATGGCGATGGCACGCCGTATGACTCGATGCAGTCGGCCGGAGCAGTGGACGTCCACTGCGAAAAGTGCCACACCGATGTCTCCGCACGGTGTCCTTCCGACGCGGTGCACCATGGCAAGCTCGACTGCAACGCGTGCCACGTTCGTGAGGTCTCCTCGTGCGTGAACTGCCACTTCGACACGAAAATAAAGGAGAGCAAAAGCGTCTCTCTGCCGATGTCAGGGGCACTGCTGTTGTTGAACAAGAACGGCAAGGTCACGGTCGGTAACATCCACACTTTCGTTTACCAGAACAAGACCATGATTGTCTTCGCGCCCGCATTTCCGCATTCGATCATGAAACAAGGGCGCAAGTGCGACGAGTGCCACGGAGCCCAAACTGTCCGCGAGGCGCAGACTGGCACACTGAAGCTCGTGCGACTGAACAGCAAAGCTGAAACATCTCCTGAGCTGATTAATGCGAAGGGCGTTGTGCCGGTCGTAGAAGGATTCGAGTGGGGGCTGCCGTTCCTGAACTATAAAGACGGAAAGTGGATAGAGATAGAGCAGCCTGCAAAGCCGCTGTTGAATTACGCCGGGTACGCGAAGCCGCTGACGAAGGAACAATTGGAGAAGCTCGCGCAGACACATTCAAAATAGCCTGATTTTTCAAGACAGAAAAAAACCGCAGAGTCCAATGGCTCTGCGGCTTTTTCTGCGAAACGAGGATCTGGCGCTCACGTTGGCAATGGCGGTTTAGAATGCGCGGCAACTTGCCCACCGCGCCTTCTCCGTGCAGATCCGTGGTTACGCTTTTGCCTTTCTAGACGCCGGGTTCTCGATCACTTTCTTGATCCGCTCGAACGCCCAGTCGATTTCGTGCTTGGCGATTACCAGCGGCGGAGCGATGCGGATCACGTGATCGTGCGTTTCTTTGCACAGAATGCCCTCGTCCTTCAGGGCCTCGCAGTAAGGACGCGCCGGACCTTTCAGCTCAATGCCGATCCACAGGCCACGACCGCGCACTTCCTTCAGCTCCGGGCTCTTGATGGTCTTGAGCTTGTCGAGGAAATACTTGCCGTATTCGGCCGATTTGTCCACCATGCCTTCGCCGATGAGGACGCGTAGCGCCGTACGTGCGATCGCGCAGCCCAGCGGGTTGCCGCCGAATGTTGATCCGTGATCGCCCGGCTTGTAGACATCCATGATCTCCTGGGAGGCCAGAATTCCCGAGACCGGATAGAAGCCGCCGGCAAGCGCCTTTCCCACTATCAGCACGTCAGGACGAATGCCTTCGTGCATGTAGGCGAAGAGTTTGCCCGTGCGTCCCAGGCCCGACTGTATCTCGTCGCACATCAGCAGGACCTTGTTCTGTTTGCAGATTTCGGCTGCCTCTTTCAGGAAGCCTGCCGGAGGAATGACTATGCCGGCTTCACCCTGGATGGGTTCAACCAGGAACGCGGCCGCATTCGGCGTGATGGCCTCCCGCAGAGCGTTTGTGTCACCGTACGGAATGATCTTGAATCCGGGCGTGAACGGCCCGAAGCCGTCCTTATACTGCTCGTCCGTCGAGAAGCTGACGACAGTGATGGTGCGCCCGTGGAAGTTGTTCGAACAGCAGATGATCTCGGCCTTGCCCTCGGGAATATGCTTCTTCTTGTAACCCCACTTGCGGGCGGTCTTCACGGCAGTCTCGACCGCTTCGGCACCGGAGTTCATGGGCAGAAACTTGTCGAACCCCGTCATGTCGTGCAGCTGCTTATAAAGAAGAGGAAGCTGCTCGTTGCGGAAAGCCCTCGAGGTCAGCGTCACCTTGTGCATCTGCTCAACGGCCGCGCGCATGATCTCCGGATGACAGTGTCCCTGGTTCACGGCCGAGTAGGCGGCGAGGCAATCGAGGTACTTCTTGCCATCCACGTCATAGACCCACACGCCCTCGGCGCGGTCAATCACCACATCAAGCGGATGATAGTTGTGGGCGCCGTATTCGTTTTCAAGTTGAACGTAATCCTGCGTATGCAGCTTGTGATCGGTTGCAGTAGCCATAGTTTCTCCAACAGTGAACTTGTGACGAGCGCCGGCTATTCCCTCTCCAGCAGCATGGTCAGCAGCGCCATGCGCACATACAGGCCGTTCGTGGCCTGGCGAAAGTACATTGCCCGCGGATCGGCGTCGACGCTCTTATCCAACTCAACCGTGCGCGGCAGCGGATGCAGAATCAGCGCATCCTGCTTCATGTACTGGAGAACAGTGGAATCGATCGCGTATTGCTTCAATATCGGGGACCCGGCGACGCTCTCGGGTCTGATGCGCGTCTGGTAGACGACATCAACTTCGCCCACCACCTTGTTCAGGTCACTCTCCAGTTCGTATCGAACATTGTGGCGATCGAGGTACTGAAGAATGTCCTGCTTCATCTGCAGCGCCGGAGGCGCAACGAAATAGATCTTGACGCGATCAAATTTCGCAAGCAGGTACGCCAGCGAACGTGCGGTGCGCCCCTTGTCCAACTCACCGATGAACGCCACGCTTAGGCCTGGCAGCGGACGCTCGCGGTAGATCGTATACAGGTCCAGCAGTGCCTGGGTCGGGTGCTGCCCTCCGTGCCCCTCTCCGGCATTTATGATCGGAACAAGCGAGACCTGCGCCGCTCGCGCCGCAGCTCCCTCTTCGGTAGGACGAACCACGATCACATCCGCATAGCCGCTGATGATGCGAATGGTGTCTTCCAGTTGCTCGCCATCGATTTCTGACGAAAAGCTGCACGCCTGTTCCGTCGACAGCACGCGGCCACCGAGCCTGTGCATGGCAGCTTCAAAAGAGAACCGGGTACGCGTGGACGGCTCGTAGAACAGCATGGCCATGATCCGGTTCTGGTAATCGAGCGTGCCACCGCGAGCGACGATCTTTTCCATTTGCCGCGTGCGGTCGAACAATTCCATCAGCAGAGGAACGGTGAACTGCTGCGATTCGACAACGTGCTTGAGTCTCATGGGGTGGGTCTTAGGACCCTCCATTGTAATTGCTTGTCCGGTAGCCATGTGCTCTCCGACATAGCGCCGGCTGCTCGCCGGCTCTCGCGGCGGCAGCTTCCCGCCGCACGTTGACCGCTGCAATGCTCTTGTGTGGGGACGGGGCTGTGCCCCGTCCCAA
>JAEZPW010000427.1 GCA_023441255.1 Acidobacteriota bacterium | reverse complement strand
CGGTTCAGTTCGCGGAACCCTGACTCGATCCATTCGCCCGGTGCGAGATCCGATTCGAAATGCCGGTAGTTGAACGGCAGACGAACGAGGTTGAAACCCTGCTTGGCCAGGAAGGCAATGTCGGGCTCCGCGACGTAGCTAGCCGTGTAAGCGTCGAAGAACGCGTGGTACTTGTCTTCGCCAAGCACTCGCCGGAAATTTCCGCGGATCTGCCACTCGGTCCATGGCAGGCCGATCATGTAGTCCTCGATCAGCATCCAGCCGCCGAGGTTCACGCCGCGCAGGCGCACCGGAGTGCTGCCGTCGACGATGTCGAGTCCTTTCGCCTGCAGGATACCGCGCTTCGCGGTTGTGGCGGCGAGAAGTTCAGTGCCACCGAGCGCTGATGCTGCCGCAACTGCCAGCGCTGAACCCAGAAATTGTCTTCGGTCGATCACCGTTGCTCTCCTGTCGGTCATCTTTGCAGGCTTTGCCCGCGGTCAAACCCCAGCATGTTCAATAACGTTACGGCCGTGGTGCAGCTGCCGCGACGGGCAACAGCCCGAGGCGAACACGGCATTCGTCCAGCATCTGCTGCGTTCGTGTTGCTCCGCAACGAGTAACGCCCATCGCTTTGACTTTGAGCAGCGTATCGAGATCGCGAACGCCGCCCGCAGCCTTCACCTGAACACCGGGACCGACATTCCGCAGCATAAGTTCCAGGTCCTCCATCGTCGCACCGCCTGTACCGTAACCGGTCGAGGTCTTGACCCAATCGGCCTTGGCGTCAGTGCACACCTGGCACAGCGTAACCTTCTGTTCGTCATTGAGATAACAGTTCTCGAAAATGACCTTCAGCTTTGCGCGATGCTGGTGAACCAGTTCCGCAAGCTTCGCCACTTCGTCGCCGACGTAAGCATAGTCGCCGCTCAGCACCTTGCTGATGTTGACGACCATGTCCAGTTCAATGGCGCCGTCTGCGAGAGCGACTTCAGCCTCGGCGAGTTTGACGGCCGTCGCATGACCGCCGTGTGGGAAACCGATCGTCGTACTCGCAGCAACCGCTGAGCCTTTCAGAATCTCAGCGCAGCGGCGAACGTAGTAAGGCAGAATGCAAACGCTGGCGACATCGTAGCGCAAAGCAAGCTCGCAACCGCGCTCGAGGTCGGTAACCGTCAGCGTTGGATTGAGCAGCGAGTGGTCGATGGTCTTCGCGACCTGTTCGTACGAAAAGTTCATGGTGTCCTCTGCGGCCGGCTACAAAACGAGTACCGCTCCGACCGGCAACTGTTATCGAAGATTCACCGTAACTTTGTTCCTTCGCGCTGAGATGGTCAATAGTTTCGTGGCAGCATCCCAGTGCATGGTGCCGCCCTGAACTGATTTCGGCTGTGCGATGGTGCCGATCTTGAACACTTCCGTGGAAGACTGGTCGAACTTCGTGTAAACGATGCGATCAGCACCATAGTTTATCGACTGGATAACGGACGAAGTACGCAACAGGTGGTCCTGATCGTTGGGCGCGAGTTCCGGCGCGGCAGCCATGGCGCGGAGGTAATGACGCACATAATCGCCGTAACCGTCCGTCAACCAGATGTCATCCCGGATGTAGCGGTTCTTGCCGTCATCGTCGACGGTGTAGGTGGCCCAGTTCAGCCGCCGGATGGCCGCCGGTTTCGACTCGCAGTCGCCTGTCTTTTCGCAGTACATCAGTTCGACCGAGGCATGCCGAGAAGTGTGGCTGTTGCCGGGAACCATGTACCTGGTTTGCTCATTCAGCACCGCCACGCCCCATTTGTCATACTCGTGGTTCTGCAGCGTGCGGTAGCTCCAGTCGAGGGCGCTGCGCGCCTGATGCTTCCAATCTGCATCCCACGCGGAACCCATTTCGAGTACGTAAGCGGCGAAGGTGTCGGCGTTGATTTCGGTATCGGAGTAATCCGCGGTCGGAATATCTTCGAAGAACGGTCCCCAGGCGTTGTTCTTAACAGGGTGTTCCTTCAGCCAGGCGCTGACGATTCGGGAGGCGTTCTGGTAGGAGTCGCAGTTCTTTGCACCCAGCGAGCAGAGCGACGAAAAGAGACGAAGAGTCGGCGTCCAATTGGAAGTGTAGTCGGCCGTGAACTTCTTGTCTCCGCGCACGTCGACATGCACTTCGCCGGTCGTGGCGTTGACACGATACGGCCACGGTGAGTGCTCGGAGTCGCCCTGCCTGACGTTACGCGCAAGCGTATCGGCGATCCGCGTTGCCGCGTCGAGATAGCGGCGGTTTCCGGTCATTTTGAAAAGAACGACAACCTCAGCTCCGAAGCTGCCAGCCTTGTCCGGCTGCAATGAGCCTTTGCCGGCGCGCATGTCCCCGTCGTAAACGCCCGAATGCAGATCCGTGTTGTAGGGGTAGGGAAGATCGCCCCACAGCAGGCCCGACTTCGAGACGCCGTGATCGAGCCAGTAGTCGGCCATCTCGATCATGTTGGCCTTAACCTTCGGATCGCCCAGATAGCTATATAGCAGGTCCCATGAAGACAGAGCCATGGGGATCTGATCGCCGCCAATGCCGCGGGAGTCGTCCTTATCGGGAGTCCAGACCTGATGCTGCAGATAATAGGGAACGCCGTTCGGACATTTGCGCACGCCCGCCCAAAAGTTCCAGACGAGGCGAATGGCGTGGTCGTATGCGACGGACGGATCGGGATGGTACCACGGCACGATGGCTGTTCCGTCGCTACGGACGTCGTGATATCCGATCTTGTTCTCATCCGGTTTCGCTTGAGCTGCGGCGAGAACGGCGGAAACCAGGCATAAGAAGAGGGCTAAATTTCTGAGCATGAGAGTGCGCCTCGAGCGGCCTACTGTGCTTCACACGTTCGGAATCATATATGAAATTATTTCCTCTTAGAAATATAAAAGCGGTAGACTTGCGATCGCAGCTCACCCGAAGTTTCTTTCTGGGATTACTTATGCGAATGCTCGACTTTACCGTCATCATCGTCGTTCTGCTTACGCAGTCAGTCGCGCTGGCACAGCAGAGCGGAGCTAGCTTGCTGGAGCGATTGGGTCACCCGAAGACTGCCAAGTTGTTGATCATTCATGCAGACGACATCGGGATGTCGCATTCAGTGAACATGGCCTCCTTTGAGGCGCTGCAGAAAGGGTGGGTCTCATCCGGCAGCATCATGGTGCCGTGTCCGTGGTTCAATGAGGCCGCCGAATTTGCACGGCAGCATCCCGAGCTGGACCTCGGCCTGCACCTAACATTGACCAGTGAGTGGCAGAACTACCGCTGGGGGCCGGTAAGGAAGAAGGACGTAGCGAGCCTGCTCGATGAAGAAGGCTTTTTTCCGCGCGACACCAGCGGAATCGGCACGAAGGCCATTGCGAGCGAAGCTGCGGGCGAAATCGCGGCACAGGTTGCGCGGGCGAAGTCGGCGGGCATCCGGTTCACGCATCTCGATAACCACATGGGTGCGTTTTCGCAAAACGCTGCCCTGTTCCGGGCTTACGTTGAGTTGGGGAGAAGCGCAAGTGTACCGGTCTCGTTTTCGCGAGGCGAGGTAAGCGGCTACGCAGGCGAGGTGAATGTCCGGGAACTCCCGATGCCCACAGGCCTGCAACTAGAAGAAAGCGGCAATCTGCTGCAACGCTATCGCGAATACTTTTCAGCGCTTGGGCCGGGCGTGTACATCATGGTGGTCCACCTCGGACACGACGACTCCGAACTGCGCGCCATCATGAGGAATGATGCGGGCACCGCTGCGGGCCGGCAACGCGACTACGACCTGGTCAGCAACCCGGAGTTTCATCAAATCCTCGGCGAAAACGGAATCCAGCTGATCGGATGGAAGGACCTGACGGAACGACACTGATACGTCCTGCAGTCCGCTGCTGTGAAGGACCGGACGGGATCATGGCACGGCTGGTGTCTGCAAACGCAGCATTATCACCCCGTGACTTGCGATACGAGCGCTGAGCCAGGCGTCCGGTTTAGAAATTGCGTGCGACCACACGTCCCGAACGGCTGTGATATTCGAGAGGCCAAGACTTGACCATGGCACGCTCATTTGGACTGGTTCTTCGCTACGATTGAAAATGGCGAGCGCCGTGGCTCCGTCCTTCAACGGTTTCGTCCAGTACTCGACGTCCCCGTCCTTGCGTATGCGGCGTGCCTGCTTCCCGAGCGGATCCTGATTGACGGCGATCACTTCATGGTTGGTGAGAATGGCGAGAGTGGTCGCATCCATGGAGCGAAGATCATTGCCGGCCATCAGCGGTGCCGCAAGCATGGCCCACAGGCTCATGTGCGTGCGGTATTCATCGGCAGTCATGCCGCCATTACCGATCTCGAGCATGTCCGGGTCGTTCCAGTGCCCGGGTTGGGCGAAGGCTGCCAGGCGGTCCTGCGAAAAGCCTATTCCCGCCATGGAGGACCACTTATCCTGAATATCGCCGGTGGTACGCCAGAGATTTCCGCCGACCTTGGGCCCCCAGTTCCAGACATCTTCCATACCGTACTGGCACAGGCTGTAAACGATTGGCCGCCCGGTGGCGCGGAGAGCATCGCCCATTTTCTGGTAGATGGCTCGCATCTCGGACGGCTTGTAGATACGGAATGCGGTGCACCAGTCGTACTTGAGGTAATCGATGCCCCAGGCGGCGAAGGTGTTTGCATCCTGCTGCTCGTGCCCGTAGCTGCCCTCGTAAGCACCGCAGGTCTTTGGACCCGGTGACGAGTAGATGCCGAGTTTAAGCCCCTTGGAATGGACGTAATCGGCGAGCGCTTTCATGTCGGGGAACTTGCTGTTGGGCTGGATATTGCCTTGCGCATCCCGCTCGCCTTCCCACGTGTCGTCAATGACGATGAATTCGTAGCCGGCGTCTTTCATGCCCTTGGCGACCATCGCATCCGCGATCTCGCGAACAGTCTTGTCGTCGATCCGGTCGTGGAAGTGGTTCCAACTGTTCCAGCCCATTGGGGGAGTGCGTACCAGCCCGTTGTCAGCGACCTCGTGCAGCGGAGGCGGTTCGATCCGTTGCGGGGGAGTGAAGCCGGGTCCGCTCACGCGGGTGGCGGTCAACTGCATGGGCGGGACGCTCGGGTCGAAGAGCACCATCTCCAACGTGTCCGCGCTGGCGGTTCCCTCGAACCGAAAGGGGAAATCGCCGCTCTTAGCGGTGAATTTGAAGGTGTCGCCATTGACGACGCCGTCAGAGATGTTGAGGTCGCCCCAGGCGAACTGAACGGTGCCGGTGATCGTGCTGCCTTTTTGCACGAGATGGTAGTAGGTTTCGATCTCGACGTTGCCGGGTCCGAGCCGAACCGAACGCCAGTAACCCGTGACGTTCTGGGCGAGCAAGGTCATCGGGGTTGTGATGACTGCGAGCACTAGCAGACGCAGGAAGCGCATGGAATCCTTTCTCAGTTCAGCAAGTCGGGGTACAACCCTATCTCCACACAGTAAAACTTAGCAGTACAGCAGTACGCCGAAGTCACAACGCACGGCGGGCTACTTCGTGGGCGAAGACGAAAACACCCGCGGTCCAGCCCAGGCCTTCAAAAGCCGTGTATTCGGTATCAGCGATCTCGCCGGTTACGACGTTGTACTTCTCGTAAAGACGACCGGAAGCGCGCTTCGTAGTCTTGCCATCGGCCGTGGACTCGGCGGGCGTGGGATTCTGGTAGTTACGGGCGACCAGGTCGCAGTACTTCGAGGCAACGCGGACGGCATCCGCATGGAAACCGCCGTTTTCGAGAGCACCAACCACGAGCGCGTGAAGCGGCACCCAGCCGTTGGGGTAGTCCCATTGATAGCGGAACTTCTGCTCTGTCTTCTCACAGGTTGCGAGGCCCCATGCGTACTCGAACAAGGACAGGTTTTCACGCAAGCGGTTGGCCTGCTTCGTTGTCGAGATTCCGGCCCACATGGGCATGAAAGCCGTGCAGCAAGCGACCTTGCTCGTGCGTCGGTTGGTGCTGTCGTAGTCCATGAAGAGGCCGCGTCGGTCGTCCCAGAAATACTGGTGGATCAGCTGCTTGCGCTTTTCGGCTGCGGCAAACCAATCCGGCTGACCGGCGAGGCCGAGTTCGCGGGCGAAATAGTCGAAGTTGATTTCGTAAAGATACAGAAGGACGTTGAGGTCGAGGGCGGCGAACTCATCACAGCGGTGCTCGAAACGCGGTGTGAAGTCCATGCCGCTGGCGGCTTCAGCGAGGTAGGGCTCGACCGCCTTCATCTTTTCGTCATCGGAGACATCGAGGGGGAAGTGGAAACGCGGAACGAGCACGTCACGGTAGAACACCAGGCGGTCTTCGCGGCTCGCGTGGTGTGAATAGCGCTGCAGGCCGGGAATATCGGTATTGTGGCGCTCGATCGGATGCTCGACGTCGTCGATCCAGAAGCGATATTCGTCGCCGAGCGTGTCGTAAGCCTGCCGCAGCCAGCCCCTGTCTTTCGTGACGGAGGTCTCGTAAACCTCGCGTACCATTTTGGAGAGATAAGGTGGCTGGGAGCGGTTCGTGCCCCAGGACAGGTTGCAGTTCGGAACGAAGCCGTACTTCTTCACGAGAAAGAGCAGGTTGTCGGCTGAATTGCGTGCCAGATATTCGAAACCTTTGTGACGCAGAAGTCCCAGGTTGATGAAGTAGTTGTCCCAGTAAAACGTGAAGTTCCAATCGGGAGAACTTTGCACAAAGGGCTTTGGGAGTTCGTCGGACTTGGCGATCGACTTGTCCCAGTGAGTGCGGATGAAGGAGTCGACCTCGGGCCAGAGTGCAGCGAACTTAGGCTTGTACTGAGGCCGAGCCGTTGCATGGGCCGACAAAGGGGCCAGCGCCGCGGCCGCAGCTGCGCCGATTGCGATCTGGTTGAATTCTCTCCTGTTCATCTTCTCCCTCCTGCACTCGCCTATGTGTGGGCAAATTGTAGCGCCGAATGTTCGTATATGAAACAGTTTCAAAGGTCGTTATGATACGCTGGGGGCCGGTGCTCAACACGCGATTTTGGCCAGCAGGAGCAGAGAGTGCGATCTATCGCCGCGATGGTCGTCCTTGCTGTGTGCTGTTTTACCTCCGCCGCATCATGGGGCCAGGCAGGCCCAACAGCCGCGACGCCGCCGATGGGATGGAACAGCTGGAACCACTTCGCCGACAAGGTGAACGACAAGGTGGTTCGAGAGGCCGCCGACGCGATGGTCGCCAGCGGCATGCGGGATGCGGGTTACGTCTACGTGAATATCGATGACACCTGGCAAGGGAACCGTGACGAGCACGGCATAGTCCACCCGAACGAGAAATTTCCCGACATGAAGGGCCTTGCGGATTACGTCCATTCAAAGAGGCTGAAGTTGGGCATCTATTCTTCGCCGGGACCGAAGACGTGCGGGGGATACGAAGGCAGCTACGGTCATGAGGAGCAGGATGCAAAGACCTACGCCGACTGGGGCGTGGACTACGTGAAGTACGACTTGTGCAGCCTGAACGACATGATGAAGCAAAGGCCCCGTGATGAGGCGCACAGGATGATGCTGGACGCGTACACGAAAATGGCCACTGCTTTGAAGAATACAGGCCGACCGATCGTTCTGAGCCTCTGCCAGTACGGTCTGGATTCAGTATGGAGATGGGGTGCGTCGGTTGGCGGAAATCTGTGGCGCACTACAGGCGACATCGGAGACAGCTACGCGCGGATGGCGGAGATAGGGTTCAGCCAGGCGGGATTGTCGAAATACGCGAAACCGGGACACTGGAACGATCCGGACATGCTGGAGGTCGGCAACGGCGGCATGACCCCGGAGGAGTACCGGACGCATATGTCGCTGTGGGCGATCCTCGCGGCGCCGCTTCTGGCAGGCAACGACTTGAACAAGATGACGCCGGAAACGTTGTCAATTCTGCTGAACAAGGAAGTCATTGCCATTGATCAGGATGCTGCCGGAATGCAGGGTGACCGCTTGTGGGCAGAGGGGCCACACGAGATCTGGGTGAAATCGCTGGCGGACGGGTCGAAAGCAGTCGGATTGTTCAACCGCGGAGAGGACTGGACGCCGCCGTCGGAGATGACCGTGAACTTTCGCGACCTGGGTCTCAAAGGTCCGGTTCAGGTTCGAGATGTATGGGCAGCGAAAGATCTGGGCAGCATGACGAGTTACACAACCTGCGTGGCACCGCACGGGGTCGCCCTGCTGAGAGTTAAATGAAGTCGCGTCAGTGATGATGGAGAGCAGAAAAAGCGCCGTTCTTCGCAGGCGGCGCTTTTCTGTCGCACAAACGTTCTATTTCGCGGCGGCCTTCGCAGTGGCCGGTGCGAATGCCGGAAGGATCGAGTACTTGTGAGCAGTGGGCTTGGCATCTGCGTACTGCCGGTCCACTGCCGCTGTCAAAGCCTGTGTCAGCTTCGCGATTGCCTGGGTCACGAGTGAGGTCGGAACGCTGTGCAGGAGACTGAATCGCGTTGCCTCCAAGCTGTTCCGGTAATCGGTGTCGAGTGCTACAAGACGGGCTTGCGCGAGCATGGGAGTTTCCAGCAAAGCCAGGTTCACGCCCTTTTGCAGTTCTTCGGCGGTAAAGGTGTCGATTGCACGATCGTCGATGCGCAATTCGTAGTTCCCAGGCTTGAGTGCGGTGACTCTGAGCACCTGTTGGTCGAGGTCGTCGATGACCGTCGACGATTTCAAGGCGAGCGCGGTGATCGGGTCGGACGCCGCAGAGGGCAGGGGCAAGGGAAGCGCGCGGTCATTCTGTATCCAGGTCAGCGCACCATCCTTCTTCGTCTTCTTGAGTTGCGCCACTTCGGTGTTATCAGCGGTGGAAACGGTGGCCTTGTCGGCGTCTATGGTGACGGAGGTGACGATCGCCGGCGCGTTCCACGATTTCAGGAGCGCGTCGGCCATGATCCAGTGAATACCACCACCGGGGTGCACGCGATCGAACATGAGAGTGATAGCGAGCGAGGGGTCGGCAGCCTTGGCCTTGGTGAGGGCCGCAACGACGGGCGTGTTCATATCGGCAACGTTGGCGCGCTTCTCGCTTGCGAGAGTGGCCACGACATCGCTGAAGCGCAGCATCACCGAGTTGTAGCCCCCATCGAACTGCGGGTCACGCGTGACATCATCGAAGGGAGAAGGCTTGATAAGCGTCAGTCGGGCCGAAGGCGCGTGCGTAGCGAAACTATCAAGGATGTGGCGGTAGCCTTGTTCGTATGTAGAGAGGATGCCTTCGTCGAAGGCTCGATAATAGCCATCGTTCATGCCGAGCATGACGGTAATGGTGGTCGGGTCGTACGCGAACACGTCGCGCCGGAGCCGCTGGTCGATGGGGCCGGCCCAACCGCCGCTGACCTTGTCTCCACCTACGCCGGACATGATGAACGTGAAGCGCCGGTCAGGGAACCGGGTGATCGCGTACTGTTCGACGTATTTCGTGTATTGACGCTGCTCCGTAATGCTGTCGCCGAAGAAGACAACGCGGTCTCCGTCTTTCAATGCGAACGCGTCCGGTGCTGTGCTGGACGCTTGTGACCAAGCTGCAAGCGGCAGAAGTAGCGTAATGATGAATGCGAATACAACAATTCTGTTGGTCATGTGATGAATGCTCCTAAGGGATTAGGGGTTGAGCAGGCCGCGTGTGCGCATCCAGTCGACAAGGCGGTGCGGCCATGATGAGAGCACGGGGTCCAGAGGCGCAAGTCCGTAACCGTGACCACCGCTGGGATAAACGTGCAATTCGGCGGGAACGTGGGCCTTGCGAAGGGCCAGATAAAACCTGATGCTGTTCTCCGGGTAGACGCCGTCATCGTCGTCGGAATGAACGAGGAAGGTTGGCGGTGTACGCGGCGTCACCATGGTGTCGTTCGAAAGCGATTCGACCACCTTGGGATCCGGATGCTCGCCCAGGAGGTTCTTGAACGACCATTCCGAGGCGGGACCTTCAGGACGAATCACGGGGTAGGTCAAAACGGCGAAGTCGGGCCTGCTGCTGACGCGGTCGATGGGGTCGGCCGAGTTGGAATCGCCGTCGTCGAAGTGGGTCGCGACGGTCGACGCGAGATGGCCTCCCGCGGAAAAGCCCCAGATTCCAATGCGATCAGGCGAAACGTTCAGGTCGGCGGCATGCGCCCGCACATAGCGGACTGCACGCTGCGCGTCCATCATCTCGACCGGATGGTGATACTTGGGGCCGAGGCGGTATTCGAGCATCACGGCCAGCACTCCGAGATTGTTCAGCCATTGTGCGATCTGACGGCCCTCGTGATCGGTGGCGAGCATGCCGTATGCGCCGCCGGGGCACACGACGACAGCGGTGCGAGTCGTCTGGTGCTTGGGGACAAAGATGGTGATGCGCGGTTGGTCGGCGGGCAAGGATCCCTGCGCCAGCGGGGCGCCGCCCGGCCATAGCAATATGGGAGCAGGTACGGCTTTCTCTTGCGATTTCAGTGAGGCGGTGAGCAGCAGTGTAACTGCGAGGGCGAGCAGCGACGTTCGCATTTTGGCCTCTGCACTTCTTGATTTGGGACAACTTGAAACTAGAACAATCGCGCTTGTGGAAAAAGAACTTTCTTTTTCCGCTAACAGACGGCATGATGATACGGCTAATCTGAAACTATTTCCAATTGGAAATATGAGGTTGGTTTAATCATGAAAAGCCGCCGCGAACTGCTGAAATCGCTACCCGCCTGCGTTGCTGGCGCTGCCGTGATGTCCTCCACCGTGTCGGCTCGGGAACGTGCTGCCGTAAGCGTCAGAGTGATGCCCCAGAAGGCTTGCTATCACCCTCTCGACAAGGTGAAGGTTCGGGGAGTGGATGAAGATGTCGGTCTCGTTGTGACGGACGGCGCGGGCCGGGAGTACGCACACATGCGGGGCGGCAGCGACGTCGAGTTCACGATCGGAGGGGCACTCGGAACACATACGGTGACGGCCGTAACCGATGACGGGCACCCTGTCGGGCATGCGTGTTTGACGGTAGATTGCGAGACCAACATACAGGACAAAGGTGGATATTACTCACGCCTGCTCAAAATGCTGCGATGGACGATGGAATCGTGGGAAGGAGATGCCCCGATTCGCACAGCCAGATTCAATGACAACACCTACTATTTCTTCGTCGGGTGGCTCCGCGACCATACTCACACGCTGAAGGGGATGAAGTACTTCTGGCCGAACATCAAGTCGGCGGTCGATCTCTATGCTGACACGCAACGCGAAGACGGCATGGTGTTCGACAACATTTACCGGCGTACGTCTGATTACAACTACTGGGATTGGATTCTGGCCGGCGGCAAGTTCATCCTCGTCAGCAAGGACAAGCGTTTCGAGATGCACCGGCAGCCTGTGGAGGCCGATGTCGAATACCTGTTCGTTGAGGCTATCTACTTCACCTGGAAGTCGACGGGCGATGACGAGTGGATGAAGAGCAAGCTGGACGGCGCTATCAAAGCAGTGCGCTACAGCACGTCAGATCCGTATCGGTGGTCAGAGAAGTATCAGCTGGTAAAACGAGCGTACACCATAGACACATGGGATTTTGTTCCCGAGGTGGACCAGGTACGCGGACAGAACCAAGTGTTGGACCTGAAGCAGACGAAGTTCGGTGTCATGTATGGTGACAACACGGGTCTGATCGCGGCCTGTCGTTATCTTGGCGAGATGTTGAAGTATAGCGGTCGTCATGAGGATGGCGCTCGTTATTCGAAGCTGGCGGATGAACTGCAGCGTCGCCTGGACGCACTCGCGTGGAACGGACAGTTCTACCGTCACCATGTCTCCGAAGACACGTCGTTCGTGCGCAACCTTGGGGTAAACGAGAGCGAACAGGTATCGCTGTCGAACTCATATTCACTGAATCGTGGCGCAAGCCAGGAGAGGGCGGCTGCGATCATCCGCACGTATCAGAGACTCCGCCGTGAGATGCCCAAGTCCTCTCCAGGTGAGTTCTATGCGATCTACCCTCCATATACACGAGGGTTCGACAAGGATAACGGCGTTTGGGAGTACATGAATGCCGGCGTGCTTTCCATCGTGGCCGGAGAGCTTGCGCACGGAGCCTTCGAACACGGCTTCGAAGAGTACGGAGCGGACATCCTGCGCCGACAAAAGGAAGTGGCCGAAAAGCATGGAGGCTACTTGCCTGTCGTCCTGCGCGGCAAAGCGCCGGAAATCCCGCAGAGAAACTTCGAAACCATCAGCCTGCAGGCTGTCGCCAACGTCGACCTTGGCGCGGGCGGGCCGGGAGTGGTGGGCTGGCTCAACGAAAAAGACAATTACCTCGAGAATATGCCGACAGGCAGGCAGCACTTCGAGGACATCCCGTTCGACATCGTTGATCCCGTCGCGAATGACCGGAAGACGTGCCTGGGGCTGGCGTGGGAGACGGGCTACAGCGGATCGGCGACAGTGGCGGTGGGCAAGCGGGGTACTTCGATTTATCTACTGCACTCGGCCGGGCGAACGCAGGCTGCATATGGCTACATCAAGTTGATTTACCAGGATGGCGACGAAGCGGAAATCCACATTGATCAGGCAACACTGGCCAGCTGGTGGGAGCCTGCAGACCTGAAGCAGGCGCGGGTGGCCTGGCACGGTCCGAACCAGCAGTTCGGCAACGTAGGCGTCTACGTCGCGGGATACGCGAACCCAAAGCCTGACAAGGTGATCGACCGGATCGAGTTCGACGTGTTACGGAACGGAGCAAAGTGGCTGATCTTAGGTGTGACGCTGAGCGACGTTCCGGTGTTCTTTATGCCCAAGGATGATGTCTCGTTCGGGATACCGGACTGCTGGGGAGCGGCAGCCGTCGTTTACGCGCTTGTTGAAGGCCTCGCGGGGGTCAAAGATGCCGGCGCGGCCTTTACCCGTGTGCAGCTGTCTCCGCGGTGGGCGGCCGCGGGTGTCGAAGAAGTGCGAACCACGATCAGGTACGCGGCTTCGAACGGCTACGTTGCTTACCGCTATGGATACGATCCTGACCGGCACAGGCTGAATATAGACATGACCGGCAACGCGGAGGCGTTTGAGGTGAACCTGCTGATGCCAGCGGAGCTGAAACCGCGCTCGGTGCTGCTCGATGGAAGGAACGTCAGGTTCGAGAATGCAACGGTGGAGGGCTCTTTGTATTTGAAGTGCCAGGTTCCCGCCGGTACTCACAGTATTGAAATTATTTCTTAAACATACTCGTGCTGATCTTAAAGCGCACCTTTTCGGTGCGCTTTCCTGCTTTGGGAACTTTCATCATCGCTGTAGGACCGTATAACTGGCACTCTTGGTGGCTTGTAGCGAGGCGTCGCGGGTTGTTCCGGTCACTTGTATTTCTTATAAGAAATTATTTCAAATTTGTATTGACTTTAAGGAGACGCCTTTGTACCTTTTCAGACCGGAATACCAGCAGTAAGGGCAAGCGAACGGCCGAAGTACACAGTTCGCGGCTCTGAAGAACGTTCGGAGGCAGTTTATGTCGAGGCAGTTAAGACGTTGTCTGAGTTACTTGCCACTTGTGCTGCTACTGGGAAGCATTTGCTTTGCCCAGTTCAACAGTAGCGTGCAAGGTACAGTGACGGATCAGGCCGGCGCTGTCGTGCCCGGCACGAAGGTCACACTTCACAATATCGGAACAGGTATTGAACTCAACACAGTATCGAATGAGTTGGGGTTATTCCGGTTCAACAGTATCGCTCCAGGCAGTTATGCGGTGAAGTTTGAAGCCGCCGGATTCGCCAAGAAGGAAATCACGGTCCAGGTGACCACGAACGGGACGTCGTCGGCCGACGCCAAGTTGGCGGTGGCGGGCAAGACGGAAGAAGTGACGGTCACGTCCGAGGTTGCGGGCGTGAATACCGAGGAGACCCGTGTTCAGGCAACAATGAGCACTCGCGAATTGAGCGAGCTCCCGATCATGAACCGCAGTGTTCTGCAGTTGGCAGTAGTGACACCGGGCATCATGGCTGAGCCGCAAGGAGACCAGGAGCGCAGGGACTCATTCGAGCCCGGCAAGCCCGGCATGCATGCGAATGGTCGCCCAACCAGCTCAAATTCCTTTTCCGTAGACGGGCTGGCGGTCATGAGTTCGCAGGACCGCGGCACAATCAACCTGCTGCCGAGTCCGGACATGGTACAAGAGGCTGCATTCCAAGCCACTACATTTTCCGTCGAAACCGGTGCTAACTCGTCGATCCAAGCCGATCTGACCACCAAATCGGGCGGAAATAGATACCACGGTGACATCGATTACACGTACGCCGGGCGCCGGTTGGCCGCCACTCGTGAATTCGCGAGCGAAAAGGCGCCTTACAAAAAGTACTTTCTGTCGGGCGCACTCGGTGGTCCGATTGTGAAGGACAAAACCTTCTTCTTCGGATCTGTGCAGAAGAAGTTTTGGCAGACTAGCAGTAACGGTCTATCGCAATACGTGCCTACGGAGTTTGGACAGTGGGTATCCCAGAATCTCCCAAGGCACAGCCGAGTTTTTGACTTCCTCTACAACCAGCCCGCGTCGCGAATGGACTTCGTTCGCCACGTTCAGACTGCGCAGGATTACATGGGGGCCGACAATTGCGGAACGGGCGTGAACGCGGCAGAGTTCGGAAACATCCCCTGCGACATGTCCCTTATGGACGAAGGAACGAGTAAGCAAGTCCCGGTGCAAAACGGCCTGCAATACAACGTGCGTCTGGATCAGTATTTCAATCAGGGCAAAGACCGCTTCTACCTCAATTTCTACCGCATGGATATGCAGATGGATTGGTTGCTGTTCGACCGTCCGAGCATGGACGGCAAGAACTACAATACATCTGCCTATATCAACGCTAACTACACTCACCAGTTCTCGAACAACATGTTGAATTTCGCCAGCTTCGGCTTCCTGCGCCACTGGGGCGGAATCGACGATGGACCCTATAGTGTCATGCCGTTTGGCGGCATGGTCCGCAGCTGGAACGGTCCATGGTCGTATGACTGGGCGAAATGCGCTCACGGCGACAATCACTGCTTCAGCGGTCTCGGTCCGATGTTCTGGGGAGCTCCGCTGGGGCCGAACCAGAACCGCGAGCACAACTTCAACGTTCGTGACTACGTGAACTGGGTTTCCGGCCGGCATAGCGTCAAGGTCGGCGGACAGGTTCTGCGTCCCGACTACTGGCAAAATCACGGCGAATATGCGCGTGCTGCGATGCCGTGGTGGAACGACTATTGGGACTTCGTGACTGGTGACCCGGCAGAAGAGGAATTCTGGAACATCAGCGCCCAAAGCGGCCAGTACCAGAGCCAGATCTATGGCTCTAAGAACTGGCAGTACGGGTTGTACATTTCAGATGACTGGAAGGTGACGCCGAACTTGCTGCTGTCGCTCGGACTGCGCATGGACGACTTCGGGAATCCTTCGAAATACTCGTTCGATTCGCTGCCATTCGTGGCCGTCCTGCCGGCCGGCGCCACGCCGGAAGGCTTTGCCGCGACATCAACGAAGTTCGTTCCTGCCGCGTTCGGACGCCGGCAGAAGGGCAATTTCCTGCCCCGCGTTGGCTTCGCCTGGTCGCCGACTCAGGATAAGAAGCTCAGCATCAGGGGTGGATTCGGCTACTACATGGATAGCGTGACTCCGGCTGAAGTGACGGCGAACCTGCCGACTCAGCCACCAAACCGCATCAGCCTGCACCTCTATAACGACTTCCTCAACCCTGACCAGGGTTGGTCGAAGCCGCAGGATCCGTTCGGCCTGCCCGGTGCGCCGGCCCCGACGAGGGGATTCCTCTACCCCGACATCGGGACTCCGACGATCACGCAGCGCGGCAGCGTCATTTTGGCGGACGGAACGCCTCTTCCTGCAGGGTTGAACGGTATCGACTATAGCCTGAAGCCGTATAAGACGATGATCTGGAACCTCGGAGTTGAACGCGAGATGGCTGCGCGCCTCGTGGCCAGCTTGTTGTACTCCGCGTCACATTCGTGGGACCAGCCTTACGAGTATGACTACAACGTGGCATTCCAGATTGTGAATGGCGGCCCGGCACGTTTGACGGATGCGTTTGGCGAAACCAAGTACACCCGCAACGGACTCGTGGCCAATTACAACTCCCTGATTGCCAGCGTGCGCCAGAACTGGAAGAGCATCCAGTGGCAGAGCACGTACACGTTCTCTCATACCAAGGATGATCAGGGATTGGAGAACGACGGCAACTTCGGGGTTGTGAACGGGTATGAACCCCACCAGTACTATACCTTTGCGAATTACGACATCCGCCATCGCTTCGCGCTGTCGGGGATCTTCACAGTGCCTAAGTTGACCAACGCAGTTGCAAACAAGGTTGTTGGCGGCTGGCAGGTTGGGTCCGTCATCACGGCTCAGACCGGCACTCCGTTCAACCCCTACTCGGAGGTCGACCTGAACCACGATGGTAAGGGCCGTGACTACCCGAACTATCTAGGCGGATACATCAGCGGTGCGAGCAAGAGCCAGTACATTTCGGGCGTCCTGACCAGTGACATGTTCTCGACTGCCGGAATCACTGGCGGACAGGGGGACCTGCAGCGCAATATCTTCCGCAACCCGGGCTTCTTCAGCGTCGATACAAGCTTGACGAAGAAGATCACGATGCCCTGGGTGAGTGACCAGAAATCGGTGCTGTCATTCCGGGTTGAAGCGATCAATCTGTTCAATCGCGTCAACCTGCAACCCATGGCAGGTGACCAGTTGAAGATCGGCAACGCCCAGTTCGGCCGGTCAGTCGCGGCATTCAACGGCCGCTACGTCCAGCTGGGGGCTCGGTTCGAGTTCTAGCGGCAAGTGCAACCGGGATGCATGCCCGCAGCGGGCGTGCATCCCGATTTTCATTTCACGGGCATGGCCGTCTCACAAGGGCACGAGGAGGGCCGACGTTCCGTCTCCCTGCAATCGCTTTGAAGGGAACTGCAACGACTTTCCGAAAGGCCAATTGCGAGTCTTCAGTTTGTACTGCACCCGATTGAGAGGCGGCCAGGCCACCACCACCTCAGGCGGTACTGTTCTCTTTTGTGGTGCTGCATGAAATAGCGGGCGGCCAGTATGAACGGAATGAGCGCGAGGCCGGTGCGCTCGGTGCTCGCGCTCCTCGAAACACGCTTCTACTCCGCGACGAATGTTTGAAAGCCCTCGTTCAAAACGTGCTGCTTGCCATTCCAGATGAACGTGCCATCAACTCCTTTTGGAAGCTCAATCGCGGCATGCAGCTTGTTTGCTTCCAGTTTGTACTGGACGTGAATCATGCCGGCGGGATGGGGCATGGTCGCGTCGAGGTTCTTGAGGGAGCCGAGATTGGGCTCGATTCGCACCTTGGCAAACCCGGGTGCAGCCGGCGCAATGCCGGCAACCGTGGTAAGCATGTCGTAGATGGGATGTGCGCTCCACGCGTGCGTGTCGGACCGGGTTGGGTCGGGGTATTCGGGCGTCGAGGTCAGTCCCTTTGCGGGCATCCCGCGCCACGGGGTCAACAGCTGAAGGTAATCGTTGCCGAATCCGGCATGTTGCATGGCTCGAGCCAGGTAAAAAGTGAAGAAGTAGCTGACATGAGCCATTGCAGGCGCTCGCTCGGATTGATGCGCCGCGACGTCGGGCGCGAGCAGCTTGCGCATTACTGCAGTGCGATCGTTCGCTGGAACTACGTCAAAAAGAACAGCGTAAAGATTTGCTTGCTGGCTGTAGCCCTTCTGCTCCGGCGTATCGGCGATCAGTCCCACGTCGGGGTTCCAACAGGATCTATAAACGGCTTCTGACGCCAACTTCGCTTTGCTGCGATACATTTGCGCGATGGTTGGATTTCCCAGCGCCTCTTCCATTTCGGCGGCTGCGAGCAGCGCTCCCACAAACTGGAGCGTGTGCACGGACGATCTGCCCTCGCTATCCATCGAGGGCCACTCCCCGACCTCAGGAGGCGGCCATCCCTTGTATCCGGTCGGAGTATCCACGAACCGCCAGTACGGAAGCTTTTTCAGGAATCCATCCGCCCGCTGCCGATCGATGAACCACTGCAGCACGGCGCGTGTTCCGGGCAACAGTTCGCGAACCGTCGCTGGGTCAGGGCGGTACATCCAGTAATCGTGCAGCACGTTGACGTAGAGAAGGGAAAAGGGTGGTATGTATTGCGGAAGAGTCGACGGGTAGCGGCTCTGCGTCAGACCATCCGGACGCCGGGAATCATCGAAGGCGTGCAGGGCCTGTTTTGCGAGCCGGTCGTCGTTTGCCACGGTGTACGAGATCAATGATTGCAATCGCGTGTCACCGACATACTGAAGTTGTTCCCAGAACGGCGTATCGACATAATTCTCGTGTGCGCCGAGACGCGCTCCCCGCCAGCAGATCTCCCACACCTTTTTGAGCTCAGGGTCATCAGAATCGAACTTTGCCCGCTCCACGAACGGGTAAGCACTGAAGTAGGCATGCAGGTCTTCGAGTCGCAACGGCTCGTTGGCGGTTTTTACGACCACTTCCAGATATCTCCAAGTGCGCCAATACAGCGTTGAAAACGTACGGCGTGCTCCATCGGCGAGAAACTCGTCGTGAATCGGTGTGAGCACTTGGAGGTTGCCGACGGCATTGCGATCGTAGCGTTCGTGCTTCTCGTTGTAGAGCGCTTCGGCGTAGCGAAGCGTAACGGATGCCCCCTTACCGCCGCTTAGAGTCAGCTCCGGATAGGCGGTAGTCACGGTTCCGAGATCGAGCAACAAGGTGGCGGTTGTGTGCGCTGGAACTTGGATCGGCGAAGAGGGAAACTTGTGCGCTTCGGCGAGATCGGTCCTGACTACGTGGCCCACGGTTATGGGCGAGTATTCCATCTGCGGCAGCGGGTCGGGCACAAGGCCCCAAGAGGTCTCGAATGCCACGTCGCGCGAACTCGCCATCGAGGCTGTCGGATAGATGTTCTCGCGGATGGCAGGCGCCGCCTTGACCCAGCGCCCGTTGCGTAGCGGAAGGTCTTTCCACGTCCAATTCATCGCTATCGCGTCGATCCGGTCACCCGGGCCAACGGCCGAGTAGCCGTCCCAGAAGTTGTTCGGCGTGCGCGGCAGGAACGTGTGACCCGTTTCGTATTCGACTTCCCACTTATCGTCTGTGTTTACGGCCGACTCCGCTGCGGAATCGCCTTCCAACATAAAAGCCGCACGATCGCTGAACTGTGAGAGAGGTGCATAGATGCCATGCTGCCAGACAAGAGCCGCAATGATGTTGTCGCCAAGCCTAAGCGCGTCCGCGATGTCGAATGTTTCATAGCGCCAGTGCGACAGGTCTGCGCGTGCGGGACCCTCCCCGATGCGCTTGCCGTTTACGAACAGGACGAAGCGGTTGTCGGCGCTGACGTGCACACGAAAGTGCGTGGGCGGTGACTCGAGTCTCACGACCCTGCGGAAGTGAAAGACTGCCGGCTCCCGAAGTGGTGCGGTCGGATGCGCGATCCACATGGCGTTCCATCGAAGCCGGGGCTGTGGATGTGCCTCGGTCTGCGCGGACGCTGAAATGGATAAAGCGCCGGGAACGGTGCCGCCCAAGATGACCGTAAAAGCGAGGCCAAACAAAAGGCGCCATACAGCGTAGGCACTGTAGTGTTTCCGCATGTGAGATCTTCCCTCAGAATCGGTGTGACAGAAATACGAACAACGTGCGCGGCTGGCGCAGAGCATCGTTCATATGATCATCGTGCGGTCGCCGCGGCGGGGTTCGCGTTTGCCGTCGTGCAGTCTCTGAACCCAAAACTGGTATTGATCCGGCGACTCCAGGAAGAAACCGCGACTGGATCCACACCGCTCTTGACACACGTGTGGCCATCCAGCACGGCCAACTGGATCGCCGCGTTTCCAACGGTCGACGCCTCAACAGGACCGCGAATTACGGCCATACCCGTTTTCGAAGCAATCAGACCATTCAGAAATTCATTCCTGCTGCCGCCACCGACAACGTACAGCCTACGAAACTTCTTGCAGGTGGTGCGCGAAAGCTCCTGCAAAACTTCAGCGTAGCGGGAGGCGAGGCTGTGCAAGATCAGGCTTGCGACCCCGGGAGCGTGCTCGGAGCTCTCAGGAACCCCGGTATGTCCGTTCTTCGCAAGCACGCGGTTGATAGCCCGAATCATGTTTCCGGGAAGAAGCAGTTCGGGATCATCAACGTCGAGGCGTATGCGGGGCGGAGCCAGTGCAGAGCATGCGTGCACAAGTTGTGAGATCTCCCAGCCCCTGCCCTGTGATTGCCATTGGCGCATGCACTGTTGCAACAGCCACATGCCGTTCACGTTCTTGAGGAAGCGCACCTGCCCGCCAAGGCCACCTTCGTTGCTGAAGTTGCTGTTCAGGGCGCCGCGACTGGTGCAGGGTTTGGGGAGGACCGTGCCTATCAGGGACCACGTGCCAGAGATGAGGAATGCCCAGTCGTCCGTACCTTCGTTGGGAATGCCGGCTACGGCTGAACCGGTATCGTGGCATGCCGGGGCGATAAGCAAGGTATCTGCATACTGCGGGAGCTTAGCTACGGAACCCGAC
>JAEZPW010000353.1 GCA_023441255.1 Acidobacteriota bacterium | reverse complement strand
GTTATAGACTACAAGGCGCCATTCGTTCTGAATCATGATTTTTCGCCAAATTTCCCGCTAAGGCTCATGCACAAGGACATTCACCTGATGCTCGAGGCAGCAAAGGACGCGCGTGTCAAACTGCCCGGGATAGCGACCGTGGACGAAGTGTATGAAATCGCGAGCGAGGAGGGACATGACGATCTGGACTACGCCGCGACCCTCGGACTTCTCGAAAAATGGGCCGGCTTGAGCAGGTGAACTGCGGGTGGGGAGCACGAGGTTGTGCAAGGTTCTGCCGCTAACCGAGAAGTCTCAGGCAACAAAAAGTAAATCTGCCAGTTTCCATCGGCATCAAAGTCCACAGTTGCATAGTTTGTTAGTTCAGTCCCCCGAAGTATCTGCGCGTGCAAGCGCAATTTCCGTATTGAGGATCAGTCATAGATGTGGACGACCCTGTTGATCGCCCTCCTGGTTACCCTTGCAGCTGCCCAAATTTCAAGTTATTCCACGACAATCTACCTTCACCGCACGATGGCGCACAAAGGCTTGAAGCTGCATCCAGCGGTTGCGTTGCTGATGCAACTTCAGTTGTGGATCATGACCGGCATAGTGACCCGGGAGTGGGTCGCTGTTCATCGAAAACACCATCACTTCACGGACGAAGACGGTGATCCGCACAGCCCGTACTTGAAGGGGCTATGGAATGTGCTGCTATGGAACGCCTTCTACTATGCCCGGGAGGCGAACCGTCCAGAGGTGCTGGAGAAATACACGCGCGATATTCCACACACGCGGGCAGAACGGATGTTCAGCCGCGGGTGGATGGGACTGTCACTCGGCACATTGCTGTTTGCGGGGGCGTTCTGGCTGCTCGTTCCGGGGTGGACGGGAGCCCTGATCGGCGTAGCAGTATTTGTGCTGCAAGGCGTGACCTATGTCGGCCTGAGCGCCGTCATCAACGGAGCATGCCACGTGCTTGGGTACCGAAATTTCGGAAACACGGCAACGAATCTACGGATTGTTGCGTGGCTTACAGGGGGCGAGGGACTGCACAACAACCATCATCAATACCCGGCCTCGTCGAAGTTCAGCATGAATCGAAAGAAGCTTGAAGTGGATCCCGCATGGATCGTGATCAAAGTGCTGGAGGCATTTCGCTTGGCGAAGCCGCTGCCCTTGCCGAACCCTGAGATGGCGTAGTACGACTCCCCCCAAAGTGTGAAGTTGATGCGTAACCCGCCCTAGCGCCGAACAGAGCGGCGCGAGGGTGGGGCACCTTTTTCCCCAAGGCAGAATCGAGATGCGGAGGCGCCTAGAAACGAGAGGCAGAGGCTCCGGAGGCGAGTTCGCGCAGGACGTTGAAGATGTTCGTTTCAGAATCGCACTGTGGAGAGATGGACTGGAGCGGTACGGTAGCGGAGAAGTTCGGAGTAGTGCGCTGGAAATTTACTGTGAGGCAGTCGCACTCACGAGAAGCCATGAGGGGATTCATGAGGTTGGTGATCTCCCTCTGCCAGTCGTTCCGGGTGGTGATGACGAAAGCGTTCGTGCGCTCGAGGGACCAGTTCTCCGAGCGCTGCGGGAATTTTCGCCTTGTACGGCCACACCAACGGTGATTGTGGACCTCGAGATTAAAGCTGGGCGGGGTGTCGAGATCAGCCTCAAAGGTGAGGGTTTCATGCCGGCGCATAAGGCGGCAGACCAGCCAATGAATCGGCATTTCGCGCGGGTACAACTGGACTGTGAGCCAGGTTTGCCGGAACTGGCTGGGAGAGAGTCGCAGGCGCAGGCGGAAGCGGGACGCAGACAACCAGTTCACGCCCACGATTTGGGCATGTCCGTCAAAAGCCCGCTCGATCCAGCCGAGGACCTGCACGGCTTTCCGGCGATTCGCCCGGAGAAACCAGAAATACCAGCAGGTTATGAAGACGGCCGCAGCGGCGAGGTCGATGGAGATAATCCGCACCAGCACAAGGTGTTCGATGACGGATGTCGGCCACCGGATGTCAGAGCCGTGAACTCCTGAAGACGTGAGCTGTGGAAAAGCGGCGTGAAGCAGAGCAGATAAGCAGAGGCCCCGCAAACATTTGTCTGAAGGCCTTAGAACGTGCCGCGGTAACTGCCTCCATCGACGAGTACCGTCTGTCCCGTAATCATTGCCGAACGCTCGGAGGCGAGCCATACGATTGCGTCCGCGACCTCAATAGGTTCGGCAATCCGTCCAGCGCTGGTGTCAACGGCCCAGCGGTCGAACATGTCCTGAGGCGATACCTTCAAGGCGGCGGCCCGAACTTCGGCGAGGTCCTTAAGTCGCTCGGTGGCGGTATAGCCGGGGGCTACGTTGTTTACCGTAATGCCGTCCTTGCCGAATTCGTTCGCGAGACTCTTGACCAGGCCAACGACCCCTGTACGGATGGCATTGGAAAGTACCAGGTCGGCTATGGGCTGCTTCACCGAGATCGAGGTGATGGTGATGATCCGGCCCCATTTCTGCTTTTGCATTTGAGGCAGGACGGCGCGGCAGAAATGGATCGCGCTGAGCAGGTTGAGAGCGAAGGCACTCTGCCAGTCGTCCGGGGTGAGAGCGAGGAATGCCTTGGCGGGCGGGCCACCCGCGTTGGTGACGCAAACGTCCACCCGTCCGAACTTCTGGACCACAGCATTGACAAACTTCGTCACTGCTCCGGCCTCGGTCACATCGAGGGCCATGGGCAAAACCTCGACTCCGTGCCGGTTGCGGATCTCCTCGGCAGCAGCATGTATAGAGCGGTCATCGCGTGAGCATATGGCAAGGCTGGAGCCTTCGCGGGCGAAAGCTTCCGCAGTAGCACGGCCGATTCCCTGGCTTGAGGCAGCCACGATTGTGACGCGTCCTTTGAGGCCTGTTTCCATGTGAGTCTTTCCTGTGACTTATTTCCGGGCGCCGGGTGCGGTCTGGTCTACGACGTAAACCCGTCCGGGACCGGGGGGCTGAATCCCATTCTTCTCGAAACACTCTTTGATTCGTCGTCGAAGCTCACGAGTAACGGCGTACTGCTGACCGGGGCGAGTTTTTACCAGCATGAGGTAGTCGACTTCGCCGGGAGCCACGCGGTCGATGCCCGGCACCTCGGGTTGGGCAACGAGAAGAGGGGCGAAGTTCGGGTCGTTGTAGATGTCGGTTCCAACCTGGCGAAGGATCACGATGACGCGATCGGTGCTCTCCTTGTAATCGACGGCGATGTGCAACGAGATTTGAGCCCAATCACGGGTGAGATTGGAAACAATTTTGATTTCGCTATTGGGAATTATGTGCAGAGCGCCGTCGACGTCCCGAAGGGTGGTTTTGCGGAGCGTCATGCCCTCGACGGTGCCGCTGACGTTGGCGATACGGACCACGTCGCCGATATCGTATTGGTTCTCCATGAGGATGAAGAAGCCGTTTATGACGTCCTTTACCAGGGTCTGAGCACCGAAGCCGATGGCCAAGCCGGCAACGCCAGCACTGGCGAGCAGGGGGCCGATGTTGACGTTGAGTTGCGTCAGGACTTCGATGATGGCAAAGAAGACGATAACGAATACGCTTACGCTGTATATGACGCCGGCAAGGGTCTGAAGTTGCTGGCTGCGGACACCGCTGGGCAGGGCCTGCTGGCGGCTGAAGCGAGCCAGGCGATTCGTGATGACCTTCATCAGGCGGATCAGGATGAAGGAAACGATGAGGATTACGAGGATCTTTGGGGCGTCTTTGCGCAGGAATTCGAGGGTGTCAAGCCGCCAGCTCTGCAGCACGCCCCACATGTTATAGATCTGTTGCTGACCAGGAACCATTCAGCGCGGGATTATAACAGCGAGATGAAATCTGCAACACCGCTCTTGCGCGTCGGACCTAGTTCGTACATTGCGGGGGGCATATAATTCAGGCCGATTCTCATACTGAGGCAGACTGATGCGGAACAGGTATGTACGCATATTGCGTACTTTGTGTATATGTTCACTTGCCGTAGTCGCGTTGGCCGTTCCGAGCGCCAAGGCGAGTGCGAAACCGGCGCAAGCGGGGCAGCCCATGACGGAGAAGCCAGAGAGCCTCCGCCGTTGGGAAAAAGAGCAGGCGAAGGCCAGGAACAAGCAGCGTCACGAAGACCTGAAGAAGGACACCGACAAACTCCTTCAGCTTGCAACCGACCTGAAATTGGCGGTTGACAAATCAAATGAGCAGACGCTGAGCATCGACGTTCTGAAGAAGGCCGATGAGGTGGAAAAATTGGCGAAGCAGATCCAGCGAAAAATGAAGGGCGACTGAGAGCCGCCGGGAAATCTTTGCTGTTCGATGTAACCTGAGGCCGGCTGGGTCAATCCATTGGAAGTGAGAGGGTAGAATGGCCGCTTTTCCAATGTTGCAGCAGGTTCAGAAAGAACACTTGGCCGATGAGGAAGTAATCAGGCGTGTGCTGCAGGGCGAGACCGCTTTTTTTGAGATCATCATGCGCCGATACAACCAGCAGCTGTACAGAGTGGCGCTGGCCATCCTGAAGAACGACCTTGAGGCGGAGGACGTTATGCAGGACGCGTACGTCCGAGCGTTTCAGCACCTGGGGCAGTTCGAGGGACGGGCAAAATTTTCTACGTGGCTGACGCGAATAGCCGTGCATGAAGCGCTGGCGCGTTTGCAGAGACGGGGACGGCAACAGAGCATCGAAATGGCCTTTGAAACGAACGACGAACAGAGCTATGACCTCGTGTCGAGCGCGCCAAGTCCAGAGCAGCAGGCGAGTTCAAGTGAGATGGCGGGACTGCTCGAACAGGCGATCCTGGCCCTTCCGGACAACTATCGGGCGGTCCTGGTGCTTCGTGACCTGCAGGACATGGATACGGCAGAAGCAGCAGAGTGCCTGGATACCAGCGAGGAGAACATAAAGGTGCGCCTGCACCGCGCCAGGAAGATGCTGCGTCGGGAGCTTTACGAACGAGTGGGCGCGACGAGCGCAACCGCTTTCCTGTTCCTTGCTCCGCGGTGCGACAGGGTGGTTGAAAATGTGTTTCGCCGGATCGCAGCCCTGAACTGACGTCGTGTGATTTTTCAAGTTTGTCATTTGAGCGGCAGCGGGAATCGCTGCGGAAGATTTCAGGCCGGTAGGGGTTCCTCGCTTCGCTCGGAATGACAAAAAGTCACAGAACCTCAGGACTAAGAGTCACAGAATTTCAAGACAAAAAGTCACACGGTGTCAGGATTGAACGGCCGTTTCGACCTGCACATTTTCCCGCGCGTATTTCCATCCCGGCCGACCGAAGATCAGGCGAACTCTTCCATTCAGCGATCCGGCATTCCGAACATCACGCCACAGGTCTACCCATTCGTGAAAGGCAATCTTCAAAGGATTGTAAGTGCCGATGTTTGTGGTCAGTCCGTAAACCGGCGCTTCATGTTCGGGGCTGAAGGTGCCAAACAGGCGGTCCCAAATGATAAGTGTCCCACCATGGTTGCGGTCGAGATAACGGGCATTTGAGGCGTGGTGGATGCGATGGTGTCGTGGGGAATTCAGGACGTACTCAAGAGGGCCAAGAGATCGAACGAGTTCGGTGTGAATCCAGAACTGATAAAGCAAGCTGATGGCCTGCATGGTCATGACCATGATCGGAGAGAATCCGACCAGCGGCAGCCACAACCAGAAGATGAACGAGCAGAAACCGCCCGTCCAAGTTTGCCGAAGCGCGGTGCTGAGGTTGTAGCGCTGTGAAGAGTGGTGTACGACATGAGATGCCCAGAAGAATCGGCACTCGTGGCTGGCGCGGTGAAAAGAGTAGTAGCTGATCTCATCGCCAAAGAAGAGCAGCAGCCACGCCCACCATTGATGGCCGATGGAAAAAAACGCGAAGCGATGGACAAAAGTGAAGATACCGAAAACCATCGCCTTGCTGATTAGCGATACCAGGACATTGCCAATGCCCATAGTCAGGCTGGCCGCGGTGTCCTTGAATTCGTAGAGATCGAGGCGCATGCGGGCGGCGGCGATCGCCTCAATGATCAAGAGAGCCAGAAAGCCGGGAATGGCGAGGTGAATGAGGTTGTGCATGCGTTCGGATCGGTCGTCCCATTACATTGGAGAGCGGCGAGCGTGAAAAGTTGCCAGTCCAAGCTGATGGACAGAGCTGAGATTACCGGCAGTTTACAATGTAGGAGCCACCGACCAGGTCTGAGAGGAAGTTGGGCCGCAGGTGCAAACGAAACCACAACCGGCCAGCAGCAGAGTAGTGACGCGGCTCAGGGTAGTCGTACAAGGCGCGGTACAGG
>JAEZPW010000351.1 GCA_023441255.1 Acidobacteriota bacterium | reverse complement strand
GTTCCGAACCCTCCGCCATAGCACAAACCGATGATCGCAAACATCGCGGTGAACACGGTGAAGTTGGTCACGCTGGTCAGCGTGAAGAAGATCACGACCTGGATTGCGTAAAGCAGGAAGTACACCGGCGCGCGCCCGATGAGGTCGCTCACCCACGCCCAGAAGACGCGGCCCAGGCCATTGAAGATTGAGATGACGCTCACCATGCCGGCCGCCGCAACCGGCGTCATTCCGACCAGTTGCTGCGCCATTGGTGAGGCCTGGCTGATAATCATGATTCCTGCTGAAACGTTCAGGAACAGCATCACCCACAGCAGCCAGAACTGCCACGTCTTCATCGCCTCGGCTACGCTGAAATTGATTGTCGTAGCGCTCTTTTGCACAGCCGACGTCGGCACCCACCCGGCCGGTCGGTAACCCTCCGGCGGATTGGCATACGCTTGTGCCGAGATCACGACCAGCACCAAGTAAACTACGCCGAAAACATAAAAGGTGGGCGGCACACCCGTCGTCTGTATCATGCGAGCAGCGATCGGGCTGAAGATCAGCGCGCCCGCTCCGTAGCCGCAAACGGCAACGCCGGTCATCAATCCGCGTTTGTCGGGGAACCACTTCACCAGCGTCGCGACGGGGGTTATGTAGCCCATACCCATGCCGACACCGCTGATCACACCGTAACCGATGTACATGCCCGTGAGCGAATGGCTCGCTGCCGCAAATCCCGCAACTATGTAACCGATTCCGTAAATCACCCCGGCAACGGTCGCAACTTTGCGGGGTCCGACCCGGTCCTGCCAAAGTCCTCCGATGATCGTGCCCAGGCCTAGAAACAGAATCGCCAGCGTGAAGTTGAGCGATACTTGCGTGAGCGTCCAGTGTTCGGTCGCGATCAGCGGCTTCACGAAAACGCTCCAGCCATACACAGCGCCGAGGCAGATTTGCATGATTACCGCTGCAACTGCGATCAACCACCGGTTCCGGATATTGGCGCTCTCCATGGGTCCCCCTGACGACTACGGGTTAGTCTGATGCTGCAGATGTAATTACTGTTCACCGCGTTTCAGGTACTCTCGCCTGGAACCCTCAACGCAGCTCATCTCGTGCACCGATATTCCTGAGCTTCTGGCCACCGTTCTGTCTCCGCTGCTCAAAGCGTGGTAAACGAAACTGGCAACCTAGCCGACGCGCGACGATTCTGAAACCGCAGGCGGCAGTAGTGTCCCGTTTCAACGGTCTATCGGAGATGTGAAATGGCGATGTTTGAAGGTGGGTTCATTAAGGGCTGGCCTGTTCTGAAACAGATTCGAAATCGTGACTGGCGTGGCACCGGCGAAGTCGCAATGAGTCCCCAAACGAAGCAACTCGCCCCCAAGATTCAGGGCGCGCAAGTCAGTCGTTCCATATGCCCCTACTGCGGTGTGGGCTGCGGTCAGCTGATATTCCATAAGGACAACAAGATCGTCCAGATTGAAGGCGACCCGGACTCGCCTGTATCCCGCGGTCATCTCTGCCCAAAGGGCGCCAATACGATGCAGCTTCACACGCACCCTGGCCGCCTGCACAAGATCAAGTACCGTCGCCCCTACTCCGACCATTGGGAAGACCTCGATCTCGAGACCGCGATGGACATGATCGCTGACCGCGTGTGGCAGACTCGCGCCGAGACGTTCGTGGAAAAAGACGAAAACGGTGGGACCGTCATGCACACCTTGGGCATGGCCCACCTCGGCGGTGCAACGCTTGATAATGAGGAAAACTACCTCATAAAGAAGCTGTTCGCCGCCGGCCTTGGGATGAACTGCATAAGTAACCAGGCCCGTATATGACACAGCTCCACGGTGCCCGGTCTGGGCACCTCATTCGGACGTGGCGGCGCCACGACAGCTCAGCAGGACCTCGCCCGCGCAGACGCCATCCTCATCATGGGATCGACCATGGCGGAGAATCATCCCGTCGGCTTCCAGTGGGTGATTGAAGCGCGCGAGAAGAACGGAGCCAAGATCATTCACGTCGACCCCCGCTTCACGCGAACGTCCGCGATGGCCGACATCTGGGTCCCCCTGCGCGCCGGCAGCGACATCATTTTCCTCGGCGCCATGATCAACCATGTCCTGACCAACGATCGCTGGTTCAAAGACTACGTTGTGCACTACACCAACGCGTCTTTCATCCTGCGCGAGGACTTCCGTGACACCGAAGATCTTGGCGGCGTCTTCTCGGGTTGGGACGAACAGCAACGGAAGTACAAGCCCGACTCTTGGCTCTATGAGGATGAACCTGAACGCGAAGGTGGAAACACACAGGCCCACTCCGCCGGCGGGCACGGCCTGCGTGGCGGCGAACTGGGCTATGCCAACAAATACAAGTCCGATCCGACGCTCCAGCATCCCCGCTGTGTGTTTCAGATCCTCAAGAAGCACTTCGCTCGATACACGCCCGAAATGGTCGAGGAGTACTGCGGCGTTCCCAAGGATGTCTTCTTTAAAGCCGCTGACGCTTTCATCAGCGCTTCCGGTCGTGAGCGCACCGGAGCCATATGCTACGCCGTCGGCTGGACCCAGCACTCCAAGGGCCCTCAGATAATAAGAACGGCCGCGATTCTGCAGATGCTCCTCGGCAACGCCGGACGCCCGGGCGGAGGCGTTCTCGCGCTCCGCGGCCACGCCTCGATTCAGGGCTCGACCGACATTCCTACCCTCTACGACATTCTTCCGGGTTATTTGCCGATGCCGTTCGTCGAAAACGACACGGCGACCTTCGACAAGTATCTGAAAAAGCACACCAGCCAGACCGGCGTCTGGGCGAAGTACAAGAACTACTTCGTCAGCCTGATGCGTGCCTATTATGGCGATGCAATCAACGAACAGAACAACTGGGGCTTTGACTGGCTACCTCGCGTCACTGGCGACCACTCTGAATTCGGCTACTGGTTACAGATGGCAGACGGTCACCTGGACGGCCTCTTCGTCATAGGGCAGAATCCCGCTGTTGGTGCCCCCAACGGCCGCCTCGAACGCAAGGCTCTCGCAAACCTCAAGTGGCTCGTCGTGCGGGACATGGTCGAGATCGAAACCGCAGCCTTCTGGAAGGACTCGCCTGAAGTCGAGCGGGGAGAACTGGACCCGAAGACAATCAAGACCGAAATCTTCCTGATGCCCGCGGCCGGACAGGCGGAGAAATCCGGTACCTTTACCAATACGCAGCGTCTGCTGCAGTTCCACAATAAATCCGTCGATCCACCCGGTGATTCCCGCAGCGATACCTGGTTCTTCTATCACTTGGGTCGGCGCCTTAAAGAAAAAGCCGCGCGCGAACCGATCCCGCGCAATGCGCCTCTAAACGCGCTCACATGGAACTACTCCACGCACGGCAAGGAAGCGGAGCCGAACGTTGAGGAAGTTCTTCAGGAAATCAACGGCTACACCTGGCCCGACAAGAAACTGCTGAAAGCCTACAAGGAATGCAAGGACGACGGATCTACAGCATGTGGTTGCTGGATCTACAGCGGCGTATTCCCGGAGCCCGGCCTCAACAAAGCCAATCAGCGCGAACCCAAAGACTACCTTGGTCATGGGTGGGGGTTCGCGTGGCCGAACGACAGCCGAATCATCTACAACCGTGCTTCGGCCGCTCCCGATGGCAAACCTTGGAGCGAGCGCAAGAAGCTCGTCTGGTGGGACGAAGCCAAGGGTGAATGGACCGGCATGGACCGACCCGACTTCGAACTCAAGAAGCGTCCCGACGATCCCGGAGATCTGCGGAATGGACACGGCACTGAGGCTCTCCCCGGCGACCGGCCGTTCATCCTGCACTCGGACGGCACCGCGTGGTTGTTTGTGAACAGCGGCCTCAAAGATGGCCCCCTGCCGACTCATTACGAGCCTCTGGAATCGCTCTTCACGAATCCGTTGTATCCGAAATACCAGTCCAACCCGGCAGCTCTAACCAAGGAACGCCCCGACAATCCGTATGCGTTCCAGCCCGCCGACGCACGGTTCCCGTTCATTCTCACCACGTACCGCCTGACCGAACACCATACCGCCGGCGGCATGAGCCGTACGCTGAGCCACCTCGCCGAACTTCAGCCCGAACTCTTCTGTGAGGTCTCGCCTGAATTGGCGGCCGACGTCGGTCTCCAGCACGGCGAATTCGCCACCATCATGACTCCGCGCGGAATTGTTGAAGCGCGCGTTCTGATCACAGCCCGCATGACGAGCCTCACCATCAATGGCCAGCGGGTCCACCAGGTCGGCATTCCCTATCACTGGGGATGGAAAGGCCTGTCGAAGGGTGATTCGCCCAACGATCTGCTTGCGATCTCGCAAGAACCGAATGTTCGCATCATGGAGACCAAGGCTCTGGTCTGCAATATCATTCCCGGCCGCCGTCCGAAGGGCGCGGCTGCCCTTGACCTGCTGAAAGAGCAGATGCAGGAGTCCGCATGAGTTCCCCGTTGATCGATCCCGCAGTACAAGGTGAAAGAACCACCGCATTCCTCACGGACTCGACCCTTTGCATCGGCTGCAAGGCCTGCGAGGTCGCCTGCAAGGAATGGAACGGCGTGTCGGCCGACGGGCTCGCCTGGTCGGGATTCTCCTACGACAACACCGGCGCGGTCGGCCACTCGACGTGGCGTCATGTCAAGTTTGTCGAGCATGCCCCTCAACCAGGCTTCGGTGGCAATGCCGGCGAGATTGCCTCCTGGACGTTCTCCTCCGACGTCTGCAAGCACTGCGAGGAAGCCGGCTGCCTCGAAGCCTGTCCCACCGGTTCCATCGTCCGCACAGAGTTCGGTGGCGTTTACGTACAGCCCGACATCTGCAACGGCTGCGCATACTGCGTGGTCGCCTGCCCGTTTGGTGTAGTTCAGAAGAACGCGGAAGACGGCCGCGCTTTTAAGTGCACGTTCTGCTACGACCGGCAAAAGGTCGGACTGCAGCCGGCGTGTGCAAAAGCCTGTCCGACCGAATCCATCAAATTCGGCGAAATCAATCAGCTGCGACTGGTGACCCAGGAACGCGTCCGCGAACTCAAGAGTCGGGGCATGGAGGATGTGCAGGTCTACGATCCACTGGAGACCAGCGTCAAAGGCACTCACGCCTTCTTCATCACCCGCGGAGATCCCCGGCAATATAACCTGCCACCCAAACCCGAGGTGCCGACCATCTACGTCAAGGAAGGCTGGAAGCAATCCGCAATCGGCTCGGCCGCCTTGGTTTTGGGAAGTCTTGTGGCCTTCGCCATTGCCGGCCGCCGAAACGGTCACGCCAGGCATTCGCCGGACAGTGAAGCCTCGGCGCCGCCATTCTCTCGTAGAGAGAGCCTACGCTCCACCAAAGCTTCGCGCAGGAGGGCAAGATGAGCACGGACCCGTTGCGCCGCGAAGGCCGGGTTCCCGACCAGGCCAGCGAAACGCGTTTGCTTGAGATCAGACGTGAGGCCGAGCGTCACGGCGAAGTGAAAACGATCGGCATCCGGCCTCCCGGTGCTCCCTTCCCCGTAGCCTCACCCCAGACCGGCTATTACGGCATCCACATGCTGAAGGAGCCGCAGTGGACCGCCGAAATTCCCCTCTACTTCTTTGTCGGCGGCGCCGCCGGGGCATCCTCTGTCATCGGCACCATCGCCGAGTGGACAGGCCTTGACCAGAAGATTGCGCGTAATGCCCGCTGGGCCGCAACCGTCGGAGCAATCGTATCGAGTGGGCTGCTGATCAGTGACCTGGGGCGTCCTTCGCGATTCCTGAATATGCTCCGCATGTTTAAGCCTCAGAGTCCGATGTCCATGGGCGCCTGGATACTCGCCGGGTTCGGAACGTTCTCCGGTGCAAACCTGTTTGCGCAGCTCATGCAGGACTACCTTGGTCCGAACATCTTGATCTCCGTCCTGAAGCACAGTAGTCAGGCGCTGTCCGCCTTGTTTGGTCTTCCGTTCCACAACTACACCGGTGTCCTCATCGGTGCCACTGTCATTCCCGTTTGGAATCACAACATTCGGAGTCTGCCGATCCACTTCGGAACTTCCGGCATGCTCGCCGGTGTCTCCATCTTGGAGTTGATGGGGAATCAGGACAGCACCGCTCTCAATCTGATTGGCATCGGTGGGGCGGCGATGGAAACCTACGAGGGCTTCCACCTGGAGTTCAAGCGCGATCCTCGAGTGAACGAACCGCTAAAGCACGGCGTGAGCGGATGGGTGACTCGTGCCGGTGGTGTGTTGTCCGGCCCGGTTCCGCTTGCACTTCGACTGGCGGCTCTAATCGCGGGAAGACGCGCCAAGCGTCTGCGATCGTTGGCGGCGTGGTCCGGTATTGCCGGTTCTGTTCTCACCCGCTACGGCTGGGTGCGCGCAGGTCATGCGTCAGCTCGCGATTGGCGCCTGCCGCTCGACATCAAGCAGGAGCGCCCGATCGAAGAGCTTCAGTCGCGACCCAAAGTCCCGCAGGTGAAAGCTGCCGTGTAGGCGCCCTGACAACTTGCTCACGCTAGACTTCTTCGCGGAGTGCGCCCTCAACGACGGGCGATTCGGCATTCTTCTTGCGGGTGAGGATTAGCGAGAACACCAGCACCATCACAGTCCCGATCAATGGCACCACCGTTCCTGCCGTCACGTTCGATTGCTTGTCGGCAACGACGCCTACGGCCCAGGGTGCCACCACCGCCCCAAGCAGCGCGATCGAAAATAGAAGACCGAAAACGGTGCCTGAGAAACGCTGGTACCTGTCACCGGCCAGCGCTAGCAGGATCGGGTAGATCGGCGAGAACGACAACGCGGTGACCACGACCGCTGCTGCCATTAGACCCACTGAATGTGCTGCCGCAGCGCGCGTCAGCAGAAGCGTCCCCAGAACGGCGCCCGCCGCGCTGATCAGGACGACAACTCGCTTCGAAACTCTCGTGAGCACAGGTACCGCCAATATCCTGCCCAGTGCCATGCAGACATGATAGAAGCTGTAGATCACCGCAGCTTTTGTCGCAGCAGCGCCGGCCACTCCCAGCCAGGTCGAGGTAAAAGAATTCATCGTCTGCTCGTTAGCAGACTCGCAGAACAATACTGCGGCGAACAACAGCACGCCGGGATATCCGATCACCTTGACCGCGCTACGCAACGAAAAGCTGTGCGCCTCCCGGGCGGATGGAAAACGCAATACAACATAACCCGCCACACAGAGGACAGCGAACCCGCACGCAAAGACCACCGCAGCGCGAGGAGAGAACCGCGCCGCGATTACCGGAAGAAGGAACGCTCCGCCACCGAAGAACACTCCAAGGGCGTTAAGCATGGCCGCGCGACGGTCCTCGTACAGTTCAGAAACGACGGCGTTCGTGGCCGTATTAAGGCCTCCGGCACCAAGCCCGATGACCAGCGCTGCGGCGGATACCATGGCGAAGCTCGAAGCCAGCAGGAATACGCCGAATCCGATCGCAGCAAGCACGGCAGACGTGCCGAACACGACCTTGTGCCCAAACCGATCGATGATAGGTCCCACCACGAGCGTGCTCACCCAGACGCCGAACAGCAGGAACGAAGTCACGAGCCCCTGCTGCTGCACGCCTATACGAAGTGCCTCCCGAACAGCCGGGAACCCGAGAAACGTTCCAGGCAGTGCCAACGACATGCCGAACAAAGCCATGCCGGAACACGCGGCCACGAATACACGATTGCGATGAATGAAGATGGAT
>JAEZPW010000257.1 GCA_023441255.1 Acidobacteriota bacterium | reverse complement strand
CACACTCGTGAGCCAGCGGCCGCTGATTGGTACCACCGAGGCATTTCGCGCCATCGGCGTTGCAAACCAAGTGGGCGCGCGCAGCAAAGAGCGCCTTGTGGGTAACGGCTTGCTTGAGACACACGTCATTCAGACGCGCGCGGGGCGCGGCGGCACAAGTGCCGTGTTGCGCCTGACACCTACCGGCTATGCGTGGTTGGGCAAAGTCATGCCGCGACCAACTCCCGGTAGCGTTCAGCACCAGTGGATCGTGCAGCAACTCCAAGCCCGCATTCCCGAAGCCGTGGTAGAGGCGCGTCTGGCCAAAAAGTCCGTTGATCTTGGGGTAGCGTGTAGCCCGTCACTGTTGAACGCGTTGCGCCTGGCGCAACCCTTGGGAGCCGCGTTGAGCATCGTGCTTGGCGATTTTGTCGCGCTGGAGATCGAGGTATCAGACCCCGCACAGACGGCCGCAGCGAACGCGGTGCGCAACGCTGAGCATGGCATCACGCTGACGCTAATCGTCGTGTTACCCAAGGACCGCGTAAATATGTACACCCTCCTTTCGGGTGCGCTTAGCGACACGGTGCGCGATCACACCGCCATCATCGACGTTTTCACGTTGTTAGGTGCATTTGAGCCGTGCCCATGAACCGCCGTGTCCCACTCAAGCAGCAGGCACCGAGCGAGCCGGACGTAAAGCAAGCTGCCAGTGCATCACCGCGAGCGGAGGAGCGCGAACCGCAAGCACGCCATGTCATCGAGGCACGCTTCGGGCACTCCTTGTCGGACGATACGTGGCGAAGCTGCCGCGAGCGCCTCGTTACGTTCGCAAGAATCTTGCGGTCCTGGCTCCAAAATGCTCGCGTTCGAACCTGATTCTGGGTACTGTGCATGGGTATGCGGAAACTCGTCCATCGACCATCCTTGCAAACCGCAGTGGCCTACGCACGCGTCTCAAGCCGTGATCAAGAAAAGGAAGGCTTCAGCATTCCCGCACAAAAGCGGCTCTTGCACGAGTACGCCGCCGCTAAGGACATCAGGATCGTGCAGGAGTTCGTGGACGTGGAGACCGCGCGCCGCTCCGGACGCGACGGGTTCGGCCAGATGCTCGCGTACCTCAAGAAACGCGAGCGCTCGTGCCGCGCGATCCTCGTGGAGAAGACCGATCGCTTATACCGGAACATCAAGGACTGGGCGACACTCGACGAGCTAGGCCTTGATATTCACTTTGTGAAAGAAAACGTCATCATCAGTCCAGAGGCAAAAAGCGCGGAGCAATTCATGCATGGCATCAAGGTCCTGATGGCCCGCAACTATAGCCAGAATCTGGGGGAGGAGACCATCAAGGGCATGACAGAGAAAGCCCGGATGGGGATGTATCCAAGCTTTGCACCCATCGGGTACCGCAACGTGGACGGACCGAATGGCAAGCGCATTATCGTGCCCGACGATGACGCGCCGACGGTGGCGCGCCTCTTTGAGCTGTTTGCGACGGACCAGTACAGTATCGAAAGCCTCGCCAACCTCGCGCGACGAGAGGGCCTCACCCTGCGCGAAAAGCCCATCTACAAGAGCGCCTTACACCTGTTATTGCGCAAGCGTCTCTACACCGGTGACTTTGACTGGAACGGCACCACCTATCAAGGAACACACGAGCCTCTCGTCATCCACCAAACCTGGAACGCCGTCCAAGAGTTGCTCGACAAACGCCGCATGACGAAAGTGAGCACGAAGCGAGTGTTTACCTTCACGGGTCTCGTCCAGTGCGGACACTGCGGGTGCATGATGGTCGGCGAGATCAAGAAGGCACGGTACGTGTACTGGCACTGCACTGGGCATCGTGGCAAGTGTCCGGAACCGTACACAAAAGACGAGACGCTCACCAGAGAGTTCGCGCGTGTGCTCCAAGAGCTCGTCATCCCGAAGGAAGTGCTGGCGTGGCTCGCCGAGGAGGTCGTGGCCACCGATCGGACGCAAGCTGCTGCGCGCCAAAGCGTCATCCGCCGCAAAGAGCAGGAGGTCAAACGCCTCCAGACCAGGATCGAGACGATGTACCTTGATAAGCTGGACGGCAAGATCACAGCCGAGTTCTTCGAGGAAAAGGCAGGCGATTGGCGCGAGCAGCAACAGCACTTACGCCAGAGCATTGAGGCGATGGAGACCACACCCCTTGCGCCAATAGAGGAGGCTGTCGATCTCGTGACCTTGACCAGCCAGTCCTGTCATCTCTTTCTGGCACAAGCAGCCACTGAGCAGCGCCGACTGCTCACCACAATTCTCGAACGAGCAACATGGAAGAATGGACGGCTTGCTGTCGTGCTGCTCGAACCTTTTGAGCAACTGCGCCGCTCGAACCAAGTTACGATCAACGAAATCAGCAGTTTGGGGAGCTCTGTCTCCGATCCAAAAATTTGGCTCCTCAGGTAGGACTCGAACCTACAACCCTCCGGTTAACAGCCTCGTGAGATGCTGTATTTTCAACGACATAGCGGTGCAGATGACCACTCACGGGAGCTTTAAGAATCAGCAAGTTACGGAGGACGAAAAATTACGTGACCCTTATTTGACCCAAGAAACGTGGGTCAAATAAGGGTCAGACATTCGTCGGGATGCCAAGCGCCAATGTGGAGGAAGGAATAGGCATGGGTATCAGCCGATGGTCATAGTATGTCCCCACACTCGGGACACGTGCAATTCCATGCGTCGTTCGGCTGCGTCTTGTGGAATGTTGGGTTCCCAATCTTAACGATCCGGTGCTTGCCTGTTCCTGTGCAGTTGCTCACCACCCAGAACTCGCCGCAATCGCAGTGATAGTAGGTTCCAACATAAGGAGGGTTTGCTTCGCCCACGACTTTCTGTCCACACCGCCAACAGAAACTGTCTGCTCGAACGTGATACATCAAAAAGCACTTGAGAAGCACATCAAACGTCTGCAGATCACCTGGATAGACATGCACTGCGCCTATCTTGTGTCCACAAAACTGTCCAAGCCTCAGCACCGAGTTGCCGTCTCTGCCTCCCGTGTCCCGTTCGCCACCCCAGAACGAATATCCAGAGGTGGCATCACTGTGAAGCATGAATGCTGCCTTGCAGTTCTGTATCTTGTTTACGTATTTGGTTGCAGTTCCCAGGATGTCCAGTCCCCAAAAGCTCTGTACACCGAACTTCGCGAGTTCGTCTTGGTAAGACAGGCCAGGCTTGCTGCTATATGTACGGTACTTCGCATCGATGACAAACACCGACTCCACACCCCTATACCTAACCGTGAGTAGTATGTCCGGCGTCAATTTCGATTGAGCATTGTCGAGCAATCGTGGTCGGCGCACTTCCGGCTCGTATTCAATTCTCAAAGAGATCACTTCCGTGGAGTTCTTTGGTGTAAAAGTCAGATCGATATTCCGGCGAGACATCTCCGCATCGCTTCCGTGAAAAACAATCGACTCCATAGGAGACGGCTCCCGCGAATCTTGTACGAACCCAAACTCAGAGGTAAGGCGATCATAAAGCTCAATCAATATCCATGTTTGGAAGAGGCTCCACGTGGGTTTTAAGGCTTTGAGCTGTAATTCCTTGGCCTCTGCCAGCGGCCCCAGACTCAGTTGCCCCCAGGACTGCGCTTTCAGCTTCTTGTAAGACCGATATATCGGCCCATATTCAAGAGACAGCGCCAAGCGAGGCGTCGGACGTGGATACCTGTATTCGCTCTGCTCACGTAAGAATCGCGCCGAGCTTGCTGCATGCCCCAACCATATCTCTGCTTCCTGGCACTTCGTTTCATTCGCTTTCAGTTTGAAAATCGCGGCAGAAATCGGTTCCTCGATCATCTGCTTGCCTGAAACCCACTTTTGAAACCGCTTGTTCCCTTTAGTGCTGTCGTGCGCAGACAGAATGGCCACAAAAGACTGCCGTTGAGCGCATAGTCTCTCTTCCAGAGCGGAAGCAACACGCCCTGCCCACTTTATGCAGTACGCAAGAAACGCGTTTTCGGGAGTACTGCTACTTTCCTGTACGTGCAGCGCGACTGCTGTCCGTTTACCCTTATTCCGGAGTCTCGCGATTGCAATGCGCGAGTTGACGGGGCTACTCGCTTCATTTGAGCAACGAACAATAGTTGGTAGCAGACGTAAGTCCTTAGCAGGGCTCTTCTCGATGACGCTCAGCCCGGTTCTCAGAGTCTTGAAGAACCGTAAGAATGCGTCTGCCAGTTGCTGGAACGAGTCCTGGCCGCCATCCTTGCTGCGATTTGCCCAAACGGGGGCTTGATGAAAGCCACGCGGAAAAACAGCAAGAGCTTCGAGCCGCCTTACGATTGCGAGGAATACCGCGTCCGACATGCTTCCAGGCGTCACATAAGCCGACACAGAACGATTCGATTCTTTGCAACGGAACCGCAATAGCCCGGCTTTGCTTCCTTTGTAGTCTTCTATCTTTTCAACTTGTTCGGGTGGAAGAGATAGTCTTCCATCGGACGAACGCCGCAGTTCGTACTCCTCACCATCAACCTCACAGAAAACGGTCGCGCCCGGCACTGCCGAAGTGACGTGCCAAGGACGGTACTGCTGGAGAATTATGACTCCGTCTTCATTCTCATCAATTCTCGCGCCGCTTTGCTGGTCATAGAACTGTAGGGGCTCCATTCACTACTCCAGGTACTTTACGAAGGATTGTCCGGAGGACAACATCCGAGAAATCGCTGCTCTGGAGAGTGGCATGTCACGCATCTTCGTAAGTAAAGACTCTAAGCAACTTTTCTTCGTTCTCTGGCGCCCCACGGCGTAATCGTCTTCATGAAAGTACAGTCGCGGCAAAACTTTACACAGACAAAGAAGATCCCGCGCTTCATCAATCGAAATATCAAAGGCACGAGATCCTTTGAAAAATGCGCGGGCCGTACTCTGAAAACGGAAGGAAAGACGGACATCCAGTTCATTCCATTCACTGTTCAAGTCTCGGATAGGCTTAAGAAAGTCGTTCAGTTCGTTCTGCGTGCATCGAGAGGCACTAATGGTCGAACTGAAGTCGCCGACGAGCAGTGTGCGGCCTACAGGTCTTCCATGAGATTTGGAAGAAGCACTCACTAGCGTTATCGGTTCTGGCGATTCAAATTGAATTACGGAACTTCTATCGAGAAACTTCGGGCTTGGTGCGTTCGCACTCTCGTCAAGATTCAACGTCCCAAACAGCACAAGATTCTTAGGAATTGAAACTCGGGCCGGGTAACGATGCAAATTGGAAAGCGTTACTTCGCTTTGGCTGGTTTCACTCTTCTGAGCATCGTCGATCGCAGCCCAGAATGTATCCTCGTAATATTGTGAATAGAGCTGCAGTTGCGACTTTGGCTCGCCATCCCGAGATTTCTCGAATGTGCTGAGAATGTCCGCGGCGTAATTTTCGACCCTGCTCAAGTTCATCTCATCAAGGCCGAGAAAATGGAAGCGATTCGTATTTTCAGCCGCTTCTAAGATGGCGTCTATCGATGGGGTTGGAACAAAGCGCTGTTTGTCCGGATCAATGAAACCCAGAACATCGGTTGGATCAATCCAAGCAGGGCGAACAGGAATAATGTCACAGGCTGCGCCCAAAAATTGAGCCGTTCGGGTCACCAAGCTAGTTTTGCCGACCCCGGTTCGTCCACAGAGAACGATGAACTGGCCCACCTCAACCGCAGCAGCCAATGACAATACAAAACGCTGAACGATGTCCTTTGGTGTTGCGCCGTCGAACAGCTTGTAGATGTCAGCCTTGAGAAAACTTGGATCAAGGGGCGCGAATTCCTTCGCGGGTGCATCCGACTTCCTTTTACGAGCATTCTGTAGTGCCCTGAATACTGCTGCGGCGCCAGAAGCTTCAAAGTCAGCCTTCTCTTGAGAAAATTTGTCCAATTCTTTCTGGCGAAGATCGAGCGAGGACTTTTGTGCGCTGAGGTCGGCGAGCTGCTTGTTAACGGAATTGTGAAGCTGCTGCCATTTGTTCTTGTCGGCTCGGACTCGGTCCTCAACCACCTGATCAACTTGTTTTTTCGCCTCGTCTAAACTCCTGATCTTGCCGCCAAGCTCTAGTCGCTGCTGATCGAGCTCGGTGCTTTTAGCATCGACCATTTGCTGAACGGTACGATCGAGATTTGAGCGGAGGTTGTCAATATGTTGTGCACTGGATTCCAAATGCGCCAATCGCTCTTGTGTTGAAACTTCTTGAAACCAGGACTCGAAGTGGCCCTTGGCTTTTGCGTATTCATCCTCGGATGCGCTGATAAGCTTTGCCTGGAGAAGGTCTGGGTTGCTCTGTTTCTCACGCTCCCTTGGACCTGCGGGCTCAAGCGTGAAAACAATCTGCGTATCACGAGACAGATGCGAACCAGCCGAGAGGAAAAAACTAGAGGCCAACGCGCCATTCGGATACCAGAACTGACAATCAGGATGAACAAACCGCAGGTGCATGCCCCGCGGACCGCTGCCAGTCGTGACCGTACCGGTCAGCTTCACCCCACCCACGTAAGGCCAAAGAACCGACTGCACAAACTCTTTGACCGAAACGATCTCGCTGGTTTTACTCGCGCCAACTGCTACTCCCGCACTCACAAAAGGCCCCCTTTTCACAAGATTCAGTCTTGCGACAGCAGAAGAATCTTCAAATGTGCTCGTAGATGGTTCTAAGTTAATCCGAGGAGCACAGAATCAACAAGTTGCGATTTGGGAAGCTGTTCATATTTTGCGATTCTTGTCAGGTGATCAATCGCCGAATGGCGCGGAGCATTTTGCTTAGATCAAACGGTGTCGCCTTAAGCACCCTCCCACACGGCGGCTCCTCATAAGGCACTTCAACGGGTACTTTGCCCAACTTCCGCCAGCCGTTCCACACGGCAACATGGCTTCGGGGATGTGTTAGGTGGACTCCGTACGGCTCCGCTTGGGCGAGCGGCGTGCTGTCGGGGAGAAGTGTGCCGTTTAGTAGCCAGAATTGCCGACGTGCGGCTATGCCGTCCGTCTCCACCTCTGAGCATGGGTCTGCGTTGTTTCAATGCCGATCCTGCCAGGGCCCCGCTGCTGCCCAATTCATGGCAATCTCAGTGTGGTTCGCAATGGCATCTGTTACTGGCCCCAGGAATGTTCTCAGGGCAGCCATCACGTGCTCAAGTTCGATCGGCGGAATGTAGCTTTTGTTCTTGTTGACGAACGCCCGCCACTGCGTCTGCTTTGCAGCATCGCGGGAGAAATCTTCCGTCAGGATCAGCGGAGTGCTACCCGGCTTTGGAAGCGCTGTTCGTCTCCTCCTGAACGTGTTCGCGATGGCGTTTTGAAGAGCCACTCCCTCGAAAGAAAACTCGCGCTGCAAGATGAAGATATCGTACAGATCTTTCATTCTGCTGTTGGCCATGCCGAGTTTCACCATGGCTTCAAATTTCTCGGCAATCGATGTCTCCATCGGATACGCCAAGAGCTTCGGGCGAGGCAATTCGAGCATCGTGGGATATTCAGCGGGCAGCGCTTCCGGCGTCACCGCATCGCCGAAGCCGATGTCGATCTGGACTGGCAATTTCGCGTTGCCGAGATTTCCCGTGAAGGTAACGCGAACGCCTTGATAGTCTTCCCCCTCCTTGATCCGCTCGGCTACGACACTCCTGCTGTTGAATTGACATCCGTCATCCATAGGAACCTGTATGGCGCAGAGTTCTTGAAAGATAGCGACAAATCTTTCAGGAGCACTGTCGCCGTGGGCGAGAAAGTCGGCATCGCGCGTCGGACGATAGCGCTGCTTCGTCCAGAGTTCGAAGAGCAACGCGCCCTTGAGAACGAAAGTTTCGCAATGCTTCGAGATGGAGAGGCGGTACAGAAGTCGTTCGAGGCCATACTTGGTCAGCGTGAGAGTGAAATCTTCGCCACGTTCTCTCGATAGGTTCAGGAGCCGCTGATGAACCGATGCAACAACGTTCTTGATCTCGGCCATCAGAGGGTCTCCAGGTACGGGCGCATGACATTGGCGACGCGGCAAACCTTGGCTGCGACCCAGATCTCATCAATCGAGGCTTTCTTCTTGCGATAAGTGTCGCGCAGCGCTTCGAGGGCGATGTCGATTCCAATCTTGTTGCGAAACTTGAAGCAGTCGGCCACGGTCTTGGCGGGATTGAAGACATGGACCTGCTGCCCTTGGATCCGATGTACCTCAGCTCCAAACTCCAGCACCTTCGGAGAGAGGCGAACCAGGCGCACCGGCGGATACCCTTGCTTCGGAGCCCATGCCTTGATCCCCAGCGCGACCCAGACCTCATGAGGGTTTTGCGTCGTTATCTGGTGGTAGCGCAGGGCCGAAAGGAGGCAGATCACGCCTTTGGGGATTTTCTGGCTAACCTCGATCAGGCTCTGGTGCTCGGAGATTTCGGCATCGCTCGAAGCATAGAGCCCTCGTTGCAGTTTGCGAAGGACACCCTGTTGCACAAGTCGGCCAAGATAGTTCCGCGGAATCCCGAGTTCATCGAGGTCTCGCGGCCGAATCATGCCTCTGCGCTTGGAGAGAGACTTGAGCGCTGCAGTTTTGGATTGCGTATTTTTCGCCATGTACCTAATCCTAGGTAATTATACATATTTACCGAGGAGTTGATACGTCGGCCGATTATTCGTTTGCTAGGTATGTTCCTCACTAAACAATAGCTGATTCAACAATTTAAGCGCAGCCTCGTCGAACTGCTGTGGGGCCCAGGAGCCGCTGAATCGAGTGTCCGGATTCATGCCGAAGAAGTCCGTGCTCTTGCTTATCCATTGGCTTTCTGTGGGAATGTGTCCGCAGTCCTTCAGGATGTGAATGATCGCGGCCTTTCTGCCCCGGTTGCCGAATAGCTGACCAGCTCTCTCCACACCCGTCCAGTGATGCTTCACAAACCGGTGTCGCGCCCCGAAGTCGGGGAAGGCGTCATCAATCCAGCGGTTCACGTCTTCGCAGCGATCGCCGAGGAGCCTTTCGCAATCGGTACAGTGCTCGTTAAAGTGAGCCACGACATGCCTCCTTACACGGATTTCGAACTGGCTCCAGTGCGCATCGCCGCAACTCGGCGACGTGGCCTAGCTACGACCGACTACGTTTCGCCCGATACGTATCGTTGATTCAAATGCTGTGATCACCTTCTACCTGCAAATGGAAAGTCAAACGCGATGGGTCTGTGCTCCAAGTCGCCTGACCAACCGAGCAAAGCAGCGTTAATGAAGGTCGTCGGCCCAATCCTTGCTGCACCACGACTGCGGTGCACGTGGCCGAAGATGTGTACATGCGGATTCACCCGCTGAACCGCCGCCAGCAGTTCCGGGCAACCCCGATGGACTCCGTTCGCCGAAAACTCCACGTCTAAAATTCCAGATGGAGGCCCATGCGTAATAAGAATGTCCGTATCTGCGGGAATCGTTTTGTAGAGTGCGCAACGCTCATTTGCTGTTGAATAGCCGAATGCCTCATCATCGCAGGTAACGGGTGAGCCCCACAGCTTTATTCCGTGTACGATCAGTTCCTCGTTGATGAGCAGCGTCGCATTCGTTATCAACTTGCGAAGCTGTGGCCTGTCGTACATGATTCGTTCGTGATTTCCTGGCACCACAACCTTATGCAGGAAAGGCAACTCGCCGAGCCAGGCATTGAAATCACGTATGGCGGGACGGTCTTCGAAGAAGAATGAGAAGTCACCCGCGTGAATCAGCAGGTCTCCCCGCATGGGCACAGTGATGGAACGGTGGAGATTATGGGTGTCGGACAGGCAGACGATTCTCATTCGCTCCCCTTGTGAAAAGCAAGCTAAAACCTCCGGGGCCCGGTCGGGCTGAGTTCCGATACCGGTTTGCATTGTCGGCGATTTACGACGATTTTGTGGCTCGCTCTGCTATAGAAAGGAGCTCAAATTCCAGCATCAACAACTAAAGAGAGCCTCCGATCAGAAGGCTCTCTTGGCTCCATCTCATTTCTTGTGAACCGGGTCAGTCAGGATTACAGGGGCAGCCCATTCCGCCGCTCAGTGAACCTCACCATATGCCCCTCGTCGTCTCGTTCAAAGTCCGCAATGAGGAACCCTTCTTCACGGGCTTTTTTCACACTTTCCGATTCGTTCCCGCTCGGCGACTTCGGCCAAATGATCATCAGCTTTGCATTCGTCGTTGTATCAACATCTACACCAGTAACAGCATTTAGGAACTTAGCAAAAGTGCCGCGTGCTTCATCGTTTGTCCAAAGCATCGTGTTGGCGTTATTGAGTTGGCCTTTTAGCACGGCGAGTTGCCGAGCGTTCTTCAGTTCGATGAACACTGGGAAATACGTGCCGTTCACGCCGCCGACCGCGATCATGTCTGCGCGCAATTTGTCTTCTCCTGCTTCCAGGGAGAGTTCATCCGTGACGAAGATAAGCTCGTCAAACTCCTTGCCGAAGCCTTGGAATACCTGATGGAATCGCAATCCGTTTAGCAATGCCTCTCGAATCAGGTACGCCTGAACTCTATGCTCCGGCTTGTCCGCGCCGGGTTCATGTTCTTCGCGATTTGCGCTCGTCGCCTTTTCTAGAGCTTGGGCGAGGGTGTGGCAACAGTTGATTTCATGACCGAATTGGTCGATTAGATGCCCACAAGGGTTGATGGCGCTGATGGACACGGGGCGGAATCCATCCCCCAAAATCCGCACATAGCGGAAGTCTTTTGCTAGTCGGGCGTGCTCGGGGAGTTCCTCGCGCCATAGCCTGCCACGAGAAATTCGACTATCTATATGTTCTGCAATCCAGTCTTGGACTTTGGGCATTCTGAGAACTCCTTCCTTGCTTTTATCTCGGTCCCTTGCGTTCTATCTTGCCGGTAACTCCGCAGAGTGGGCATCTGTTGTCGATATGGAATCCTTCTTTGTATTTGCAATTGAAACAAAAGAACATCCCACACGCCTTGCAATACCTCCAATTCCCCCCGCTGGTATGACACTTTGGACAGATGGCCATATCTTCTCCTTTAACCGCATTGCATCACGCAACATTGTGAACAGGCTGATGTTCTGACGAATCTATTAATCTGGTTCAAGGGTTCAGGACGAATGTTTCGCCGTCCCTTAGTCTCGATACGTTGTCGAAATTCCCCCTGAAGCTTTCCGCGTCTTCGGTATGAATCGGAACCAGCATCTTCGGGTTCAAAGCCGCAGCCAATTTTTGCAGGTCCTTCAAGGGCGCATGCCCGCTTGTATGCGCGTAGACAAAGTTCACCTCTGGGTCATCGCGGCAGGCAGAGATTCTGTCACTGCCGAAGTACTCGGGATGGTTTCCGTCGAGATAGCCGAGCCACTGCGAGTAAATGACGTTCACGGGGGCGGCGGCGTTCTTGAATTCATCAATGAGGCGAAAGTTGGACATCTTGCCGACGTAGAGGAACGATTCGGGAGTTGCGTGTAGTTCATCACGCTTGACCCTATGGCGATAGACTCGCTTTCTGAAATCTCCGAAGTACTCTGGGTTGGCCTTCAGCCTTTCGTCCTGACTGTGAGTGGCGAATACTCTCATAGCAGGCCAGTCCATGTTGGGCGTGCTTTGACTGACCTCCAGGAGTTGTTCGAGCACCCATGCGGTGTAAATGTCGATGACCAGGAGCTTTCCGGCTTTCGTGCAGGCCTTATAGGCGGAAACGATGCGGTCGATGTTCTGCGAGGACGAGAGCAGGAACGAAATGTTGTTCTGCTCTTTGATCGTCTCAAAGATCGCGTTCTCGACTGACCTCTCATCCGGAAAAAGATCGTTGTTGCGATGGAGCATAGTGCCTTCCAGAAGGAGGACATCGATGTCGCGGATCGGGCGCTTCACGAGATTCTCGAAAAGTATTCCCTTTCGACCATGCGAGCGAAGATCGCCGCTGTAGAACAGGCTCTTGCCTTCCGCTTCGATGAGGAAGGCATAGGCATCGGCGGCGGAATGATCGACGAGGTACGGCGTTATGGTGAACGCACCGATGGTGAACGACTGCCAAGCCTTGATGTCGTGGAAGTCGAGCCCGTATCTGTCTTTGCCGATGAACACCTGCGTGGCATCAATCAGGTTGCGAGCCAGCTTGCCGATGTAGACCGGAGTGCCGGGCGGCAGCGAAGCCATAAGGCCAAAGTGATCCTGATGTGGATGACTGACAAGCACGGCATCAACCGGTAGGCGAGAGACATCGACAGGCCGACTGTCTGTGCTGAGAGGAAGACCTACATCGAGAAGAATCGTTGTGTTTCCAGATGAGACCTGAATACAGGTTCCGCCAATTTCCTGGCTACCCTTATGAATGATGACTTTCATTGGCCCAGTGTGCCCGAACAAATGTTTTCAATTTTGGGACAGTCGTACGTGATCCAGCCTCTTACGATACGCCGATCATTGTAGTTGCTACACTGCCCCTCTATATATTCAAAAAAGCGCGCGAGAAATTTACACCTTTCAGAAAATAGCTGTGGAAAACACAGCTCAGATTGAGCGAAGGATCATGTCGGGACAAGAGGAGCCGATAAGTAGACTCAACCGGACGTCGGACCTGAACCAGGACGGACCGCTGGCGGCTGGAACCACTTGGATACGGTTCGGCTGTAAGTAGATCGCCACTTCACCTCAGCGTTGCCGACAAGAGAACCAGATTGTAAGCAGAGTGCGCCATTGCCGGCGTGGTTGTCGTGCCCGAGATAACCCTGAGCGCGCCATACGCCAATCCAGTGAGCCCAAAAGAAATCCAGTGCACCAGATCCGTTGGGCCATGAAAGAGCGCGAACACTCCCGCCGTAATGGCGACGGCCAAAGCGTTCCCTACCTTGCTTGCAAGGAGCGGAAATAGGCAT
>JAEZPW010000251.1 GCA_023441255.1 Acidobacteriota bacterium | reverse complement strand
TCTACAATCTGCCGGCGCAAGTCCACAATGACGGCAATGCCGCGGGATTGGCAGAGGCGTTGTGGGGAGCCGGTTCCGGATACAAGTCCGTATTCTATGCCACGATCGGAACGGGAGTCGGTACCGCCCTGCTCTACCGCGGACACCTGTATCTTGGACGTACACGGTCGGCGGGTGAAGGCGGTCACATGGTCATCGACTATCGTGGGCCGAAGTGCCACTGCGGAAAATTCGGCTGCATTGAAACCTTCGCGGCGGGTCCCGCAATCGCTCGCCGCACGCAGGAAAGAATCAAGAAGGAGGGGACTCGCGGGGGGGCCATCCTGAGTCTTGCCGGTGGAAATCTGGACTGTGTCAAGAGCGAAACCGTTGCCCGCGCCTGGGAGCAGGGCGATGCGCTCGCCACTCAGATTCTCGAAGAAACCGCCGACATTTTGGCGATATGGTTTGGAAATATCATTGACCTGATCGAGCCTGACGTTATCGTGGTCGGCGGGGGAATGAGCGGATTGATTGCGCGCTGGTTCGACAGAATTCTTTTGCAACTGCCACGATGGTCCGTCAACACCCACTGTCACGAGGTTCCGCTGTTAAGCGCAAAATACGGACCCGATTCCGGAATCGTTGGAGCGGCTGCGCTTTGTGTCTCCCGGGGCACTTACCTGTGACAGCACGTTATACACGCGGATACAGAGTTTGCCGCGCATCCGCACGCACAGGTCGCAGAGGCGTTGGCGATCTGCCGCAACGTCACCCTATCGGGCGGTAGGACACGTTATGTATCGTAGACAAGGCAAGCTGTTATTTTGCCGTGGGTCTCGATCATAGAATCAACAACGTTTCATATTCGACGCTTCCGGTAAGAACGGAATCAAACTCAAAGGAACAGTCACTGATGGAAGATATGAGCGGTCACTCGACGATGTTGCAGGAGATCCGGCAGCAACCTTCCGTGCTCGACCGGACATTGAAGAGCGAGGTAAGGGGCGCGGAGAAGCTAAAGGCTTTGTTTGCCCGCAAGAGGCCGCGTTTGGTCGTGCTGGTAGCCCGTGGCACATCGGACAACGCGGCGCAATTTGGCCGTTACCTGCTGGAGATCACGACTGGCATTCCTGTATCGCTAGCGGCGCCGTCAATTTTCACGCTGTACGACGCTTCGCTCGACTTCAAAGATGTGCTTGTGGTTGCAATCTCCCAGTCCGGCGAGTCGACCGACACCAATCTCGTGCTGCAGAAAGCTCGAGCCCAGGGAGCGATGACGCTCGGGATAACCAACGAGTCCGGCAGTGCGCTGGCCCGAATTGCGGAACACGTTTTCCTGGTGCGCGCTGGAAAAGAAAAGAGTGTGGCCGCGACAAAGACATATACCGGCCAGTTGCTCACGATTTATCTCCTGGCTTACGCGCTAGGAGCAAAAATCGTTCTGGATGACCTGCAGCGTATCCCTGATTCGACCAGCGAAGCTTTGAAGCTGGAACGCCAAATCGCCGAACGCGCAGAGCGGTACCGGTTTATGGAGCACGCTGTTGTCGTTGCGCGGGGGCTCAACTACTCAAACGCGTTCGAATTCGCACTGAAGCTCATGGAAACCTGCTATGTCGTGGCCGAGCGGTTTTCCGCAGCCGACCTGTTGCATGGACCCATTGCAATGGTAGACGCTTCCTTCCCGGTGTTCATGTTCGCGCCGAGCGGGGTGAGTTGGCCCGGGCTTTCGCAATTGCTGGCAAGGCTGGCAAAGCTCAAGGCTGAAACCCTGATCATTACGGACCGGTCGAACAAGGCGCTCAGTAAGAACATGAACGGGGGCAATCCTCGGCAGTTGTTGTGTATCCCCGCAGCCTTGTCGGTCCGGCGTGAACCTGTCGATCTATACACGCCAATTCCGTACATCGTTCCGGCGCAGTTGTTTGCCGCGCATTTGGCGCGTGTAAAGGGCCTTGATGCAGATCGCCCGCGGACGCTGAAGAAGGTAACGCGAACCTTGTAAGCAACGGGCAGCAACTTTCCGGTCACGGGCAAAACGGCGAGTGACCGGGAAGTTGTTGCAAGCTTTTCACGCGCTGTTCACATGACATGAGAGGAATTACGGAACCATGACCACTCACCGCCGCGCGCGTTTTGTCCTGGTCTGTCTTCTTCTCCTGCCTTCGTCGCAATTTCTCTTTGGTTCAGACCAGAATCAGCATTCGGCTGCCTTCACCTGGGACGAAGGTGCGATTGTCCGAGGCGACCTGTCACAAAAACGAATCGCCCTGGTATTCACGGGTGGCGATTACGGCGAAGGCACCGAGCCCATACTAAACACGCTGAGGCGCTTTCAAATCAAAGCTGGATTCTTCGTTACCGGCGGATATTTGCGTCAGAACGGGCATGCGGACCTTATTCGCCGCGCGTTGCGCGATGGTCATTACGTTGGCCCTCATTCGGACCAGCATCCGCTCTACTGTTCGTGGGAGGACCGCAACAGGACGCTGATCACGCGGCAGCAATTCGAAATTGATCTGCAGAAGAACATCAATGATTTGAAAAAGCTCGGCGCGCTGTCGTCCGAACCGGTTTACTTCATTCCGCCTTATGAATGGTTCAACGCTGAACAGGCGGAATGGGCGCGGCAGATGAGCGCTCAAATGTTCAACTTCTCTCCGGGCTCCGGGTCAAATCGTGATTACATGCCGGAGAGTGATCCTCGTTTTGTATCATCGCAGAAGATTGTGGAAGGCATCCTGGAGTACGAGAAAAAGGACCCGCACGGACTTAACGGATACATCCTGCTTTTACACCTCGGCGCCGATCGCAAGGACAAAATGTTCCCTCAACTCGGGCCTTTGCTGACCACGCTGAAGGAGCGAGGGTACGCATTCGTCCGGATAGATCAACTGCTACACAATTAGAACTACGCACGGGCGCTATTCCAAACCGGCGACAATCGTCGTGATGACACCTCCGTCAGGCGAGAGCACGACGAGGTCCGCGTCGGCGCCCGGGACAATCGCCCCTTTACGGTTGGAGATATCCAAGGTACGGGCCGGATTCAAGGTCGCCAGCCGCACTGCCTGATCGAGCGACCAGCCGCCAAACTGCATGACGTTGCGAACGGCAACTTCCAGCGTCAGCACGCTACCCGCGAGTTTGCCTTCACTAAGACACCGATTCCCTTTTACCTCGACGACAAAACCGCCAAGCTGATAGGTTCCATCTGGCATTCCGGTGGCGCTAAGCGCGTCGGTAACAAGGACGGCGCGTTCTGGCCCCTTTTGAGTGAGGAAAAGTCTCACCACTTCGGGAGCCACATGGACGCCGTCCACAATTATTTCGGCAGAGATCCGCTCGTCCGTCAGAACGCATCCGATGATGCCCGGTTCACGATGATTCAGTACCCGCATTGCATTGAACGTGTGCGTCGCATGACGGGCGCCCGCGGCAATTCCCTTTCGCGTCTCGTCCAGCGTGGCATTTGAATGCCCCAGACTGATGCAGACACCCCGCTTGGTAGCTTCCTGAATCAGTTCCTCGCAGCCAGGAAGCTCCGGGGCCGCCGTCATGACTTTGATGTGTCCGCGTGCGGCTTCCCACATCCGCCCGAACTCAGGTAAGGATGGCGCTCTTATGTGTTCCAAGGGATGTACGCCCGGCTTCTCGCGGCTGATGAATGGCCCCTCGGCGTGTATGCCCACCGGGCGAGCCCGCAGCCCGCTGGAATCGGCATCGCCGGCCCCCTCGATCTGATCCGCCAAAAACTCCAGAGCACGAAGGGTGTGATCGAGCGCAGCGGTGACGGTAGTCGGAAAATAGGATGTTGTTCCGTGCTTTGCAAGATGCCGCTCGAGTCCCGCCATCCTGCCCGCGTCCATTTCCATGACGTCGTAACCTGCGCCGCCGTGAATGTGCATGTCGATAAAGCCGGGCACAAGGATGCCGTCGCCATAGTCGCGTACAGGGCAGTCCGAAGGCAGTTGGACATGTTCACGCGTGCCGACATCCGTGATGATTCCATCCTCGATTACGACAACTGCATTCGTCAGAACGGCAAGGGGGGTGATGCACTGCGACGCGGCAATTGCGGTCCTCATCTCAAATCTCCTCAGACGAACAGGTCATGTTACAGGCCGACGCGGCTGTGGGGGAGTACCTTGCGCACTCATCCGTTCCGCAACGGCATTTCTCCGGGCTGGAGTTCAATTGTTTGAGGCTGGGGAAGCAGGTCCAGATTGCTCCCTGAGCTACGCCCGGCAGGAGTGATAACACGGCGACGCAGATACACGAGCGCAGAATCTTGTGACCAGACACTTCCGTTCTCCACGTGGCAACGCAATGGGCATTGCGTTCTGGACTCCTCCCTTAGCTATATAGCGGAGCGAGAACAGTGTCAACCTCGTTCGTCCGCTCGCTTCCTTAGAGAGACCGGGTCTCATTTACGTTCTGTAGAAGCGTCGATTCCACAATTCCAGACATCATGTCTTGGTGCGCTTTTATTTGCTTGCTTTTGTCGTCCACTCTATAGCACTCTCAGTGTGTTCATTTGGGTCACGATTCAGCGGGACGGTCTTTGAGACTAAGCTTCAGACGAAAAAGCGATAACTGGGCTATGTACTTTCTTGGAATTGATGGCGGTGGTACGAAAACGCGTTGCGCCGTAGGCGATGAAGAAAGATTACTCGGCGAGGCTTCGGGACCCGGCTGCAATCTTGTCCGCACACCGGCGGACCGCGTAGCCGACTCAATTCGATCGGCGATCGTGGCAGCTTGCAAAACGGCCGGGATTGCGTCCAGCCAGATTGTCTGCACCTGCATCGGAACTGCCGGCATATCCTCACCGGATGTCGCCAATCAAATCGGCAACATGATCGCAGCGACTGTGCCCGGCCAGGTTATAGTGCGGGGCGACAACGAGATCGCCATGCATGCAGCATTCGGTGATGGACCCGGCGTAATTGTCGCAAGCGGTACCGGTTCGATCGCATATGGCCGTACTGAGGACGGAAGAACGGCGCGAGCCGGCGGTTACGGACATGCTATCTCTGATGAGGGGTCGGGCCATTGGATAGGCCGAACGGCCGTGTCACGGACGTTGCGGGCCTTTGACTGTGGGCAGAAGACGTTGCTGGAGCCCTACTTATTGGAGGCATGGCAGGCTGACAGTTGCGCCCATCTCGTCAAACGCGCCAACGGCGCACCGGATTTCGCCGCCCTGTATCCGCTGGTTCTGCGCGCCGCCAATGACGGCGATGCCATAGCCTGCGAGCTGCTGCGTCAGGCCGGACGAGAACTGGCCGTTCTTGCGGCTCGTGTCCTACAACAGCTGTGCCCTGAACACGCCCAGCTTGAAGTAGCAACTGTGGGCGGTGTCTTTGCAAGCTCCGCTGCGATTCGCAATGAGTTTCGCAGCAAGCTCCTCTCCGACTATCCCGAACTCACAATTCAGCCGTCGGTCTCCGAGCCGGTGCTGGGGGCCCTTTCCATGGCGCGCAAAGAATTTGCGAAGTTCCCTTGCCGGGTTTGACTCCGGGCTGGCCTAGATTGCGACCAAAAAGTGCACTTCGGATCTAGCCTGTTCAGCGCCGCTGCCAATTGTCGATCACCTCGATGCGAACACGTCCGCACTTTTCGTTCTCGTACTTGCTCCATGTCGCAGTGACCAAAAACGGGCTGAAACGATCCGACAGGATCACGTTGCTGACTTCACGACAGTCTTCTCGAACCGTCAATCTCGAATTGCCTTGCGAACGTGGGCACGTGACCTTTTAAGTCGCGCGATTGCGTCGTCTTTATTCACGCCGGCTTTCACCATGACCAGGGCGACTGGGACCTTCATATCTGCGGCTTTTAAGGCGGCAATTGCTTTCTTGCGGTCGAGCCCGGTGATGCTCTGGACGATAGATATTCCGCGCTCGACCAACTTCACGTTCTTCAGCTGAACATTGACCATCAGATTTCCGTAAACGTAGCCAAGCCGCGCCATCGCACCCGTAGTTAACATGTTGCAAACCATCTTCTGGGCGGTGCCGGCCTTCAGACGGGTGGAGCCTGTCAGTATCTCCGGTCCCACAACGACTTCGATCGCTACGTCCGAGACTCGCGCCAGCTCGGACCCAGCGTTGCAAACCACGGCGATCGTGCCGGCGCCCTTGGCGTGGGCGTACTTGAGGGCGGCTACCGCATAAGGTGTGCGGCCACTGGCCGCGATGCCGACGACAACATCTTTCGGGCCGGGTTTCCGGGCGGCAATGTCCTTGCGGCCCAAAAGCGGCGAGTCTTCGTTCGCCTCAACAGCGCTACCCAGCGCTTTCGAACCGCCGGCGATCACGTATTGGACGAGCGAGGGAGGAATATTGAAAGTGGGCCGGCACTCCGAGGCGTCGAGTGCCCCAATACGTCCGCTGGTTCCAGCGCCCACGTAGATAAGCCGTCCGCCACTCGAGAGCTTCGCCGTAATCAAGTCAATCGCCTCAGCAATACTGTGCAATGATCTCCTAATCGCAGCGGCTATCTTTTCATCCTCTCGATTCATGAGTGTCGCAATCTCGAGTGAACTCATGTTGTCGAGATTTTCCGACAAGGCGTTTTGCCGCTCTGTAGACAACCTGGCCAAACCAATTGCGATTGCGTTCATTTTTCCTCTATTACAGCGGTATGAATTTCGGAGCTTGCACACTCAACCGGTTCATAGTCGTGCACAGCGGTTTCTGGGCTTCCTTGCCCAAGAAAGAAGCTTGCTGCGTAGCCGGTCGCCATCGTCACAATGCTCCCAAGGGCCACGTACCAGGTAAACGGAACTCGCGTAAACTGCCAGAGATAGACATTGGTCAGAAAGCCGCACAGCATTCCGACCATGGCGCCACGTTCTGTAGTCTTCCTGGTCAAAACACCGAGCAGGAATACGCCCAGTAAGGCGCCATATGCTACTGAGGCAATTGACAGGCCTACTTCGACGACCCTGCCTCCCTTTCGCGACAGGATGGCGAGAGCGAACAGCACAACCCCCCACGCCACGGTAGCGATGCGGGAAAGCGTGACCCGCCGTTCCTCGCTCGACTGTGGCCTGATCCTTGCGTAAAAATCCACGACGGACGTTGAAGATAGCGAGTTCAGTGCGGCGCTGAGATTCGACATGGCAGCCGCAAGAATAGCCGCGATCAGCAGGCCACTGATGCCGTGAGGCATCTGCGTGACGATGAATGTCGGGAATATCCGGTCCGTTCTGGCAAACGCGATGGCCGGCGGGAACAACTTGTAGAAGACGAACAGCATGGCGCCGATCAGCAGGAATAGTCCAAACTGGAAGAGCACCGCTACCCCGCTGGACAAAAGAGCCAGACGCGACTGTCGCATGTTCTTTGCGGCCAGAAGGCGCTGCACGATCAGTTGATCGGTTCCATGACTCGCTGTCGTCAGAAACGCGCCTCCAATCACGCCCGACCAGAAGGTGTACGTCGTGTAGAAGCTGGCAGAGAAATTAAAGACTTGGAACTTATGCGCGTCGCTGATCGCCGTGTGGATCGTGTGCCATCCTCCGGGCACCAGGTGCAGGATGGTGAAGAATCCCACGATTGTCCCGGCTACGTAAACGCCTGTCTGCACGACGTCGGTCCAGATGACTGCCGCCATTCCTCCTTCGAAGGTATAAATAAGTGTCAGAACGGTTACGATCGCGATCGCTGCAACGTCCCGGTTCAATGTGCTGAAGCCTGACAGCGCACTTTCTAGCGCGATGCCAACAACGATTGCCACCGCGAATACGCGAACGCCTTCGGCCGCGGCACGCGTCAGCAGAAACAGACCGGCAGTCAGAGATCGGAGGCGTGGGCCGAACCGCCGATCGATCAATTCATACGCAGTCAGCAACTCCCCTCTGAAATAGTGGGGCAGGAGCACAAAGCAAATAATCACACGACCAATCAGGTACCCAAGTACCAACTGCAGAAAGCCGAAATCCTTGTCGTACGCCAATCCGGGAACGCTGACGATAGTGAGCGTGCTGGTCTCTGCGGCCACGATCGAGAGGGAGATCGCCCACCACGGGATTGATTTATCGGCCAGGAAATAGTCCTTCAAAGAGCGCTGCTTTTTTCGAAAGCGCAGGCCGAAAATCGTAATCCCGCACAAGTACGCAGCTATGATTATGAAGTCGAGCGTGTCCAATCCCATGCGAGGTCCGCTTTCCTTTCACTGCTGACCAACACCCGTTTTCTGCTCTCTGTGCTCCGCTTGCGTTCGATTGCCCATTCGCATCTCAGGACGGCACTCGCGAACGGACGCTCACGGCTGTCAACTGACGGCAGTCTGGGAACAGGGCCGTTATCGTGATATGCACTGAAAATGATAGTGCTATAGAGTTCTGCCGTATGCAAGGGAAATGGTGGTGAACGTCCAAGCTGAATGTGCCTGGAATCGCCAGAATGCCGCACGCTACGACCGTGAAAAGCCACCCTGGCCGTTAATGCCGGAGCGAGCTGTATCGGCGACGTGAGGTGTGCTATATAGCTAAATCGAGTTGAACAGAACTTCGGTCACAAGTCACGGCCCAGTGCAGATTTTGAATGGACATCAGGCTTTATGCCACAGCGAGGCTAAATCTGAGAAAACAGGAAGGCTGGCGGAGAGAGAGGGATTCGAACCCTCGATAGCCTTTCGACTATACACGCTTTCCAAGCGTGCGCCTTCAGCCACTCGGCCATCTCTCCGCGACAGATTGCGAAATCATTGTAACAGGTGCGCATGGCACCCGGAGTGGAGTGCGCGGCAGATTCTCCGACCCGCACCTTTGGCTATTCCTCGAGTTGCTGAGAAAGGTAGTTTTGGATTCCCATTTCGCCGATCGCATGCAGTTGCGCTTCGAGGTAGTCGATGTGCTCTTCCTCGTCTTTCAGAATGCTCTCGAAAAGCTGGCGCGAGCCGTAATCTCCGACATTCCCGGCGATGACGATGAAGTCGTTGAGGCGCTTCACGGCGTCGTATTCAACTTGCAAGTCGTTCTTGAACTGTTGCTCGACGTTCGCACCAATGTTGATTTTGAAATAGTCACTCATGTTGGGAGTGCCGTCGAGATAGAGAATCCGCTCCATCAACTTTTCGGCATGGACCATCTCCTCGATTGACTCCTTGCGAGTGTGCTTGGCGAGCTTTTCATAGCCCCAGTTCTCGCACATCTCGGCATGGAGGAAGTACTGGTTGATGGCAGTAAGCTCCGCCTTGAGCACGGTGTTCAGACACTCGATAACTTTGCTGTCGCCTTTCACGTCGCTCTCCCCATTCGCTGAGTCTGAGATGAAGGAATACCCCGGCTGGCAAACGAAACCCAGCACGCAGTCTCACGCCTTGGCAGATTCTAAATGGAACGGAACGGAGTTGGCTATTCGCCACTCGCCACGGCGCCAGGAATGGCAGCAGCATTCTGCAACTGCTGGGTGTCAGGCGCATTGTCGAGCACGCGATTGTGAACGCAGTAGAGCGCCAGTTCCAGCCGGTCGGAGATACCGAGCTTGTCGTAGATCTTGCGCAGATAGTTCTTGACCACCTGTTCGGTCGTGCCTATCTCTTGGGCGATGTCCTTGTTGCGCAAGCCCTGCGTAACTCCGGAAATAATCAGCAGTTCCTTCTCTGACAGGCGTCCCTTGGAACCACTTGTTTTCAGCTGGGCGGCCTGGCTGCGGTACGCTTGAATGACCCAGTTGACCTTCTCGTTGTCGAGCCAGGTTTCGCCCTCGTATACCTTGTGGATGCAGCGAACCAGCAACTCCGGGCTGATCGCGCGGGTAACGATTCCCTTTACTCCGTGGCGAAGATAACCAATGGTCTCTTCCTCCGACGAGTCAGGCGTCATGATCACGAGCTTCAGAAGAGGATCTCGCTTTGCTATTTCCCCCACAGCTTCTACCGGAGTCGGCGAGATACGGGCCTCGAACAACAGCAGGTCCGCACGCTGCGTGCTCACGGCGTTCAGCGTTTGGCCGAGGTTTTCCGCATGCGAAACGACCCTGATGTCCTTTTCTGCAGCCAGAATTTTCGATGTACCTACGCGGAAGATTGCCTGGCTGTCGGCCAGAATGACCTTTATCGCGGCAGCGTCATCGGCTGCGGCCAACCCATTCGGTCTTTCTGCAGCTTTCGTCATGGCTCTACTGAACGCTGTACTTCGGAGAGCGTTCCAACCGATAGTCGTCTATCACCGCCGCAACGGTGCTTCGATCTCCGTTCTTCGAACACCTCATCACACGACCGACACAGTTCACAAGGACGTCAGCCGTGATCCCGAGCTTCTCGGCCGGCATTGTAATGGCAAAACTAATGGTAGAGCCAACCGATAAATCGGTGTCCAGATTGAACAGGACTCCGCCGCCTGAAATATTCGACGTTTCCCCGTTGTGCTCTTTCGTGGCGGTCTTCACTGCCATCCGTAGTTTTAGAGGGAACCGCAAAGCATTCCGCATTGGTCGAAATGACCGATCCTTGTTGCCAGAGTGCGCCCGCGATTCCGCCATGCGGGGAACATCGGGGGAAAGATTATATGCACATGTGCTGTCTGAAAAGTTACTAAAGTCTAACTGAGTAGATTTTCTTGCTGGAACCTGCGCTCGTTTTAAGTTCGACATCTGCAACTCTGAACCGCACGCCATCTTTTGGCTCCCGGCCCGGTTAACATCCGGATGGGGCATCTTCAGCCATGTCTCATGGCAGGCAATTCGCCGGCCAGGTTGGGGTCGCCGTCGATGACGCACTCCATTATTCAGAGCGCGCAGTCAGTGCCGGAATGCGGAGCAATATGTCCATGATTTGGTGCGCGAACAGTCTGGCCCAGATGTAATCCCCGCAGCGCGAAATGCGGGCGGCATTCGCCTGAACTTCCAGAGCGTAACTGCGCAAGATCGCCGCTATTTCCTGACGATTGTGCAGCCTTTCGAATACAACTTCTCTCTTGGACGAAACCTTTCGCAGTTCATCCATTTTCCTTTCCATTTCTGATGGCACAATCAGGCAAGGCTCCGCGCGACATTCAAGTACGTTCTCAATTGCGCCGAGAACTGGGTAGTCGACCTGCTCGGAAAAAGCGACGTAAGCGGTTTTGGTCGCAGCAGCGTATTGGAACAGAACCATCCTGTGCCACTCCATCAGATGGAGCGGCAGCAACGACGCCGCTTGCTGATTGAACGGAAAAGACCTGAGCACCGGGCAAGCCCATTGCTGGCTCAGTGCCCTGGTGACGTCATGTTCGTTTGCGGCGCCACTTCTCTGCAGCCACTCTCCCACTCTTCCCTTTCCGGCACTGCGCTGAGCCGTCAACGCTTGCGACAACTGCTGATGGGTGATGCTGCCGGAAGAAAGCAGGACTAACCCTAATGGCAGTCGATGTGTGATGCTTCGACGAAAGTGTGACCGTTCCAGCTTACTCAACAAAGCAAGGGTGCCGCGCTCGAAGCAAGATGCCGAACAGTACCATTCGCCCTGGACTCGAATACCTTCGCGATGGTCGCCGAGCCGCTGGATCTGTTTACACCCATGTGAAATTCCTGCGCAGTTTTTCGGTTTGAAGTCGAATGGCAACCGCGTCAAGAACGATGTCAGGAATCCGAAATTTCTGTTCATCCATCCTCACGATATAAAAGACACCCGGTGAGCGGGGGACGCCACTTGGCTCACTCGAATGCCGTAAGCGCCATCTACCACAACCAAATCTCCACGGGCGATTACTTTCCCATCTATGAGCAGTTCGACGGGGTCGTTCACCTGTCGGTCAAGTTCGATCACAGCCCCCGAACTGAGCTCAAGGACTTCACGAAGCAACATATGTCGTTGCCCGAAACGCAAACTCGCAGGAAGCTCCACGTCCATCAAAAGTCCGAGGTTCTTGCCCGTGGTGGTCGACTGCTCGCTATTCGAATCAGAGCTCTGTTGTTTTCTGGAAACAAAATCGACGACCTGTGCTGTTACGCTCACTTCGAAGTGCACTCTGGACCCATCGGGGCTCACCCCGGCAAATGTCCTCTTCTCCGCCGCCCGCGACGGCGTCTTCGCTGTGAAGGCAAAACAAAGCTCGCCGAAATCGCCCTTGATTGCGGTCGTGAACCTTCCCACAATCTGACGAGCGAGTTCCTCGAACGCTTCTTGCCGGTCAGAATTCCACTCCGATCCTTCAACGCCGACATTGCCGACAAAGAGATCCGCTACCCTGATGGCATCGATGCGGGACATCTGAATTGTTACGCTGCCTCCGCAGGGTGCAGCGTCAAACGACACGGTCACCCCATCTAGCCATTCCGATGCTTCGACGACGTTGACTTGCCACGGCGTCGTCAGCGCCTGCGACAGAACCGCGGACAGAGTCGTCGAGAAAGTCTCAAAGAACAAATCAATCTTGGATGCCATGTCAGGGCCTCTGTGTCTGGCTGAGAGTCGCTTGAACATGAGCGGCCCGAGACGAGCCGCGACAGACAGGTATCGCCGAAAACATAGGTTCGCCGGCGACAGCAAGCGTCGCGAGGGTCGTTGCAGGAATGTGCAGCGGCATAACCGCGCCCGGAGCGATCTCCAGGATTTCAGTAACACGCACCGGCAGTCCTGGCAGTCCCAACTCGACCACAAACGGACAGTTCATCATGTTGTTGCGCAAGCGCGCCGCTGTTTCCGGCGTGGCGTGAGGTTTCTGATAAGACCAGTCCCGGGACAACTTTCTCAGCAGTGCGTTAGACACAACGGACGGGAACACAAGGTTTAACATTCCCTGAACGTCCGGCATTCTTATTTCGAAACTGAGCAAGAGCGTAAGGTCATCAGGGGCCATCAACCGCTGCATCTGAGCCTGCTGTTGACGTTGATCGAAGAGGAATTCAAGTCCAAGCGGCTGCCAGGAGCTCTGCAATTCACGGCAAATGATCCGCACAACTCCTTCAAGGATCTGTTCTTCGATCTCTGTGACGTCGCGCTCCTGCCTTCCGCAGCGACCCTGCCCTCCAAGCAAGACATCAATGATCGGGAAAGCTACCGAGAGGTCGATCTGCAGCGCCCCGATAGCCTCACCCGGATTCAAACGGAACGAAGCTAGGTATGTAAGGTCCGGTATCCGGGCCAGGGCCTCTCGATACGGGATCTGTTCCACCGAGACGAGATTGCACTCGAAAGCCATGCGCAGGTACGCACCGAGCCAGTGCGTGAGGTTCCGAGCGAATCCTTCATGCAGAGCGCTGATAGAACGCACGTGCTCGGACCCAATCTGGCCTGACTGCCGAAAGTTAAAGGCTGACACTCGGCGGTTCCGCGAACTGGGCTCCTCCTGCAGAGTTCCTCTGGCCGCGCGGAACATGGCATCAATCTCTTCCTGGTTCAGAACCTTTTCCACATTGCCTCCGGTCCGTGTGTGCCTGCGATGATGGGGCCGGTGATCGCAGGTGCGTGAAGTTGCCGCAAGCGCGCGCGCAAACGAACAAGGGCCATTGAGTTTATTTGTGAGACTCTGGACTCGCCGATCCCAAGGACCGCTCCAACTTCCTTCATCGTGAGTTCTTCAAAGTAATAAAGAGAGAGGACCTGCTGTTCTTTCTCGGGCAGCTCGGCAATTGCATCAGCCAGAGCTCGTCTCATTTCCCCACGCAGGCACTCCGCGAACGGGCTTTCCTCTGGGTCAGCGGGCAAATGCTCAGAAAGGTCCTGCTCGTGTCCGTCAAGAGTGGACTCGACCTGCAGGCTACCCAGATCAAGCCCTCCCAATTCGCTGAGCATGTGCTGAAAATCGCTCAGTTCCATACATAGTTCATCCGCCAGCTCCTGCTCGGTTGCTGCACGCCCCAATTCTGATCCGAGTCGCGAAGCCGCTTGTTCAAGCCGGCGCGCTTTTCGCCGCAGGTCCCGTGGACTCCAGTCAAGGTTGCGAAGGCTGTCCAGAATCGCCCCTCTTATCCTGATCGAGGCATACCACTTGAACTGTACATTCTTGCCGGGATCATACTTGTGCAAGGCGTCCATGAGACCGAGCACCCCTGCATGTATCAGGTCGTCGAGCGATACATGCTGAGGCAGTCGTTCGTGAATACGTCTGGCAACGAAGCGCACCTGCGGCAGTTGCG
>JAEZPW010000205.1 GCA_023441255.1 Acidobacteriota bacterium | reverse complement strand
GGTCTGCATCAATCTCCCAAGGGTGGAAATAGAAGATGCCGCGCAATCCCTCTTCGCGATTCAGTCGATCCCAACCGAGCCGGAAAATTTTGTAGGGGGCCAACCGGAAGTATGCTCCGCCGCCAATGGGAACGTTCACCGGCCCTAATCCGACGGTGGCGACGGGAAACTCCCAGATACCGCTGTCCAGGAGATGCGGCGTGCGGCGGGCGTCGCTATTCCCGTACAGCGGATGGTGGACGGGATTGATGCTGCAGTCGTACTCGAATCCCAATTCAGCCAGGGTGTGCAGAGCCCATTTGGTTCCGTTCACGAGCGAAAAGCTTGGTGCGCGATAACCCAGCACACGCACTCCGGAAATGTCTTCCAACAGTTGCTTCGATCGGTACGTGTCCTTGTGAAACCTGGCCGGACTGAGCCGGAACACCGGCTCGTGGTAGAAGCTATGACAGCCAAGTTCGTGGCCGAGCGCCGCGATGTCGCGAACGAGTGCGGGGTGCCTCGACGCGGTCCAGCCAAGAACGAAAAAGGTAGCGCGAATGCTGCGCGCTTCCAGCATTTCCAGCACCCTGCGGGTGCTTCGCTCGACGCGCGACTCGAAATCGGACCACTGACGCCGTGGCGCCATCTCGGCCATCGCTTCGGTGTTGAAGTAGTCTTCGACATCGATGGTGAGAGCGTTGACGATGTTGTTTGGCATTCGGGTCAGAAAAGGCTCTTAAGGCCGAGCCGGGCCAGGTGCCATTCCAATTTGGCAGCGCTGAACTTTCCGTCATGAGACATGATCGAATCGCTTACGAACACGCGGGGTATGGCTATCGGGTTGACCCTCGCAGGAGCTAGCCGATCGACCGTGGTAACCGCGTACCTGTATCCCGCGAGGCGTACGTGATGCTCGATGGACGAGTTATTCGCGCCCCAGGGATAGCTGAATGAGTCAGCCGTGGTCCCTAAGCGCGCCTCCAACTCATCGCGTGACTGCACGATTTCCTTCACCGCGGATTCAACGTCGGTACGGGTGAGAAGAACGTGGTTGAGCGTGTGGGAGCCAAAGGCAAATCCGGCCTTTGACATGGTCCGCACCTCATCCCAGTTCATGAACGCCGGGCCGGAGCAGTTTGCTTCGGTACCGATGGCTGTCTCCAGATCCGAGACGAATGCTTCAGCCGCATGGCTCGGAACTTTTAGCAGTGCCCGCCGCATAGCGCCGTAGTGAGGTTGCTTTTCAGACAAGGCATGCCTGCCCGCTAGCACCTCAAGCTTTGCCCTCACGGAACCATCGCCAGACGTGCGTGCTTGTGTGAGGCAGAAATGAAGGCGCTCCTGCCAAAAGCGCCGAGTCGTTCCGACGAACTCGGTGGGCACGAACACGGTGGCTGTCACACCGAACTTCACCATCGACGGGAAAGCGTACAGATACACATCGCGCCAACCATCGTCGAAGGTCAAAGCACAGGCTTGTGCGCTGTTGTCGCCGGGTTCGATACAGTTTTCCAGCGAAGTGACTTTGTAGTTTGCGGTGAGCCACGCAAGGAAATCCTGAAAAAGGTCCCGCGAGACTGCCATTTCCGGCAGATAAGACTGCAGCGCGGAAGGCAGTACCCGATGCAACATGAATACGGGTCGGCCGAGACGGCGCAGTGCCCTGCTGAGAGAGCTGGCCGCACGAATCACTGGGCGCTGTCCCACCTGGCGCTACCGGTGCTCGAAGCCGGTGAACCTGCCTTGAGTGCTCTTCCCAGCAGCTCAGCCCACATGCCTGCACCGAGACCGCCGTGGATCGTGGCGAAAACCATTGGGGCGAGGACAAGAGCTATTGGGCCCCTTCGCCGGGCGAGTCGGACGCTGAAGACAACAGCGACCGCGAGCCAGACGCCGGCAACGCCCGCTAGCAATAAAGCCGAAGTAACAAGGAGCGGAGCAGTGATCAATCCGAGTGCAACCGCGAGGACCAGCGCTGCCGGCAGAGTCTGCGAAGGCGAGAAAGCGTCGCGATGCTTTCGCGCGAGCCTAACGCGACCGCGACCGTACCGAATCATCTGCCGCCAAAGGCCGATGAAGCTATCCCGAGGCGCATAGAGCACCTCGAGTCGCGAACTGAAATACGACTTCAACCCAGCCTTGTAAACCCGGTGATTGAACTCGACGTCCTCGCAGGCATCGAATGATTCGTCGTAAAAGCCAACCTCGTTGAATACCGTTCGACGGTACGAGGCGCCCGAACTACGTGGGTCGGCAGGTCCCTCGTAATCGCTGAGATAAATGGTCGAGCCGCGACCATGTCCGAACCAGGTGGCGCGGGCGTCTGCGATGAGTTGCTGAAGGAATCTGTTACCGGGTGTTTGCAGTGGTTGCGGGCGGCAAAGGCAGTCCGCGCCGGTCGATTGAAACAATTCAGCGGTCGTTCTCAGCAGCGCACTGTTAGAAATGCGGCAATGGCCGTCGACGAAGACCAGCAGGTCTCCACGGCTTTGCCGGACTCCTGCATTTCTGCCGGCACTCGCGAGTCGCCGCGGATTCTGCACGATGGCAAGGCGCGGCAACGAATTCTTGCTGCCGAGGCGCTCGATCTCCTCAACGGTACCATCCGTGGAATTTCCATCTGCAACGATGATTTCATACCGGTCAGCCGGATAATCCTGCGCCACGAGATCCTGCAGCACAGCTGGAACGTGCAGGGCTTCATTCCGTACCGGTATGACCACTGATATGAAGGGGAGCATGCGCCTGGACTAGTGTGCGGCGAATTGCGCGTAAAGCGTTTTCAGCTGTTCCTGCTGCGCACGCAGGCTGTAGCGTTCTGCCACGCGCTGGCGGCCCGCTTCACCAAGCTGACTTGCAGTTTGCGCATCGGAAGCCAATCGGAGGACTGCGTGCGCGATCGATTCTGCGTTCCGAGCGGGCACAACGACCATGGAGCCGTCGCTCCCCATCTCGGCGACCGAACCGACGTCCGTTGCAATGACGGGCACTCCGGAGGCCATAGCTTCCAGCACAACGTTCGGCATTGCCTCTGCCAGTGAAGGATTGACGAAGATGTCTACTGCCGGTAGCAGCGTTGGGAACTCCTGTACAAAGCCGGCGAAGTGGACGATCTCCTGGAGGCGAAGATTTTGTGCGTAAGTTTCCAGTTCAGTGCGCAGCTGGCCATCACCGAAGATTACGAACCTCACGTTGCTGCACTGTGACACAACCAATGCAGCCGCTTCTATGAACTTGCGTGTTCCCTTCTCCGGACTGAGCCGGCCCGCGCAGGCCACCACTACACAGTTCTCAGGAAAACCGAAGCGCCGGCGTAAGCTGATGCGAGAGTAGGCGTTGCCTCTTGAGGCGAACGTCTCGATCGCATTCGTCACCAGCTGGACTCTCTCGCTCTCGCCATAATTCAGAGCTTCACGTCTTTGCATGTCAGAGAGGCAGACAATTCGTTGTGCGCGCGGGAGGGAGAGTCGCCTGTCGAGAGCCTCGTAAAGCCGTACCTTGCGATTCTCACCGGTCCAACCACGAAGGAAAGCTGCAACCGGCGTGTGTGTGATCGCACCGGCTGCGATTCCGAGCACATCAGCTTTGTAGCCGTGAGTACATAACAAATGAACGGGCCGCTCACGAAGGTATCGAACCAGCTTGGACAAGGCCTGCAAG
>JAEZPW010000187.1 GCA_023441255.1 Acidobacteriota bacterium | reverse complement strand
CGTCGCTGGGGGAGCGGCTGACGCTGGCGAAGCAAGGGTCGAGCCGTGTGGCTGCCGCGCTGTTGACCGATGCGGACGTGCGAGTGCGCGACGCGGCACTGAACAATCCGCGCATGACGGAAATGTTCATCGTTCGGGCGCTGATGAAGGCCGGGGTACCGCGTGCGCTGGTGGAGGCGGTCAGACGTCACCCAAAATGGGCCATGCGAATCGAGGTCAGACGAGCGCTGGAGACGATCGATAGTCCCAAAGGCAAACGGTAATTCACAACTCTGTCGCAATTGGCAGACTGAAGCGGACTCAGCGGTTGAGCCGGAAGTCTACGCTGACGTTGAACTCCGAAGCTACGGGCTTACCGTCCAGAGTTGCCGGGGAGAACTTCCAGCGCTTGATGGCTCTGATCGCTCTCTTATCCAGCGAGGATTCAAGCGGGTTCACGACCTTCACTGACGTGACTTTCCCCTTTTCATTCACCGCGACTGCCAGGATAACGGTGCCTTCCACCTGCTTCTCCCGAGCGGACTCGCTGTAATCAGGGTCTTTTCCGGAGAGGAACTTGGCTGGGTGCCTCCGTCCTGCTGCGTCCTGACTTGGAGCAGACGGTTCGGGAGTAGCTGCGTTCTGGTCCGACGCCGGTGATTGCTGCTGGTTATGAATGGCCCAGGCGAGAGGAGCGACAGCAAAACACAGGGACAGCAGCAAGACGGCGAGCTTGTTTGTGTGTTTCATCCGGTTTCAGCCCTGTTATTTCCGCACGGCGGAGTGTAAATGGCTGAGCCGTATAGGTCAACGACGACGTCTCGGCCCGTTTTCTCGGCCACAAGCCCTGGAGACCTTTGGACAATCACACTCGGTAAAAATTCTATTCTGGTGTCCCCGATTGCGCGAGTATCCATGCCCAGTGCGAGTCTCTCCCGAGCGTCGATGGATGTAAACGTTGTGTTTTTATCGGCTTACGAAGGAGATTAACAAATCCAGATTGGCAGGAGGCGTGCAACAGGCTAGGGTGTAGCCGGCATCCCCCAGGAATGCTGGACTGAGTTGCAGCCCCGCAGGCCGGGGTTGCGCGACACTTACCCGGCTGAAGGAGCCCTCCCGATGAATCGAATTGTTTTACTAGCGGCAGTTGGAACACTGAGCCTCTCGGTTGCGACTGGATGCGCCTCCAAGAAGTACGTCCGCAATGAAGCTTCTCCGACCATCAACAAGGTCAATGAACTGGACGAGATCACGGCAAAGAACACCAACGCGATCAAGGACGTGGATCAGCGTGCACAGCAGGGAATCCAGGGTGTGAATGATAAGGCTGCCGCAGCCGACCAGAAGGCCCTAGCCGCGGGGCAGGCAGCAGATCAGGCGCAGCAGGCCGCTACCACTGCGCACAACCGCGTGAACAGCCTCGCAAACACCGTAGCCAACCTGGACAATTATCATCCGGTCGTCGAAACCTCGGTACACTTTGGGTTCGACAAGTTCGAGCTGACGTCCAAAGCAAAGAAAGCCTTGGACCAGCTGGGCAATGAGATTCAGAACACGAAGAACTACATCGTTGTCGTTAATGGAAATACCGATTCCGTGGGTTCGGCCGACTACAACTACATGCTGAGCCAGCGTCGTGCCGACTCCGTGATCAACTACGTCGCCTCGAAGTACAACGTTCCGGCGCACAAGATCTACGTCATCGGTCTTGGCAAGGACAATCCGGTCGAGCAGAACAAAACCAGCGCTGGACGGGCGAAGAACCGTCGAGTGGATGTTCGACTCATGACCAACAACGTTGAGGGAACCACCGCTCAGGCGCAGCCTGCGCCTGCTCAGGCACCGCCGCAGCAGTAAAGTTGTTTTTTGACTCTTCTCTCTCAGGGTCAAAAATGAGGCCGATCGTGCAAAAAGCGAACGGCCTCATTTTTTGCTCTCTATTATTCGAGTCAGTTCAGGTCCCGTAATACCAGCAATCCGAACGGTGGTCCCCCTCCAGCCTCGTCGACTGCTATGACGGTACGGACCTGTCCGGCTTCAAAGTTGAGCGAACCCGAATCGATTGCCACTGTCTTCGTTCCTGCAAGTGTGACGCGAGCCTGGTAGGGACCGGCGGGAACCTGCAGGTATCCCGAGAACCCCTTGAAGGGAACGTTGGTGAGTTGAGGCGTCGCTGAGTTCAGGTCTGCACCGGGAGCGGTCAGGTAGACATCCACCGCAGGGGCGCTCGGTGCGGCATGAACCACTCGAAGCTTCACGTTACCAGAGGTCGGAGCGGAATTGTCGTCCGTGAGCAGCAGCGGATTGATAGAGCCTGCTAACCCGACCGCCATGGCAGTGTAGTCCTGCTTGGACGCGAGGTTTGCGGTGGTGTCGATCACGTCGGTAGAGGAACCGGTCGGCCGAACCTGAAGGCGCGTAGAGCCGCTGGAGAGCTTCAGATAGTCGGAGCCGTTCTTGTAGGCGACGTTGCTGATGATCTTGGAGCCGTTCACCAGGACGTCTACGTTGGGCGCGTCGGGCGAAAGGTGGACCACCCGAAGCCGAGATGAAGGGTTATCGCCACAGGCCACGAGGGCCACGCACAGCGGCAGCAATAGACTGAATAGGATTAGTTTGCGCATGGGCAACTCCTCTCTGCGTACTCGTGAAAAGATTCGGCCCGCGGACGCTAAACACTTCGAAATCAGCCAGTCCGGAAACACTGTTTGAACATGCGTAAAAGTTTAATCAGTGTTTGGCGTCCAAATTCAAGACGCAACTGGCTTCCCCAATCCGGGTTGTAGTTGATGATTAGGATCAGGGCGCGGTCCGAGTTTTGGCAGCGCGGTAGAATAGAGCAATGGCAAGAACGTTGAACAGCGTCGTTGCAGTGGCCGTGCTGGCGTGCGCCAGCTTGTACGGTTACGCGCAGCAAGCCGATCAGGCCGCGGCCAATGCGCCTGCCGCCGCAGAACAGACGCCATCGCCGGCCCAGCCCTCCCCGCAACCCGCGGAAGGGCAGGCGACTGCAGCGAAAGACGCGAACTCGGGAGACCAGGGCCAGGACACTGAGCAGAAGCCGGGAGCGCTGACGCGACTGAAGCGGCACCTGCGGAACCAGGTCTCCAGCGGGTGCGTGAACGCAGCCGGCAATCATTGCTGGGACAAGCAGGCTCCAGAGGACCAGGCGCCCGAGGAACAGAAGAAGCAGACCGAGACAAGCGCGGCCAACAGTCCGCCGCGCGTGATCCAGGGAACTCCCGGCGGAGAAAGCTCCAGCCGCGGGACAAAGATCGATCTAAGTCCCCCTCCGGGCGAGGCGCCAGCTCCGGGTGTAGGGCTGGACCCAGCGGAGACTGAGATTCGTGAGTTCAAGCCGTGGGATCCTCATAAGGCCGACAAGAACGTCGAAGTGGGTGACTTCTACTACAAGCGGGGCAATTACCGGGCAGCGGTAAGCCGCTACGAAGAAGCTCTCTACTGGAAAGACAACGACGCGATTGCCATGTTCAGGCTGGGGCAGACCCAGGAGAAACTCGGGCAGTTTTCCGACGCGCGCAAGAACTATGCGGGATATTTGAAGGTTCTGCCGGAAGGCGAGTTCGCAGGGGAAGCCAGCAAAGCGCTCGAGCGTCTGAAGGACAAGTCAGACCAGCCCGTGGCGGCCATGCAACCGTAATCTGTAAATAAACCTGCCCGCCGAAATGCTGGCCCTTTTGTTGCCGTTTGGTTTCCCACCGGGTACTCAGGAATCCTTTGAGCCGAACGATGCACTTCCGAATCTGTACCCGGTAGGAGAATTTATGCCATCAGGGTGCCCCCACCTTTCGCAAG
>JAEZPW010000141.1 GCA_023441255.1 Acidobacteriota bacterium | reverse complement strand
GTTTCAGATACACCTTGGTCCAGCCGACGAGTCGTTTTGGCGGTTCGTTGGCTTCGGCCGGTAAGGCGGCGTAAACCTGTGCGATCTCGTGGCCGGCGCGGCTGCCGGTGTTCTTGACGGTGAAGCTCACGGTTGTCTGCTGGCCCGGAGTGACCTTCAGGCCCTTATAGGCGTAGGTCGTGTACGACAGTCCGAAGCCGAAAGGGAACAGGACGGGTTTCTTCTCGGCGTCGTACCACTTGTAGCCGACTTTCAAGCCTTCGTCGTAGTGAACGGAGAACGTTGCCTTGGCCTGATCGGGTGTCATGACGGCTGCGAGCCCCCTGTCGCCCTCAGGCGGAACGGAAAGCTTCGGATGGGGAAGGTCCTGCACTGAGCGCGGGAACGTCATGGGCAGCTTGGCCGATGGGTTCACGTCGCCGAAGAGGATGTTGGCGACCGCGTCGGCGCCCTTGCTGCCAGCGTACCAGGCCTCGACGACACCGCTTACCTTGTCGAGCCAGGGCATCGTGACGGCCGTGCCGGACTCAAGAACGACGATGGTGCGCGGATTGGCTGCGGCGACCTGTTCGATGAGGGCTTCCTGGCTGTTTGGAAGTGAAAGGTCCCGCAGGTCCATGCCTTCGCTGGTCCACTGATGGGCGAAGACGATGGCAACCTCTGATTGCTTCGCGAGGGCAGCTGCCTTCGCGGGATCCGCACCGGAGTCGAAGTTAACCTTCGCGCCGGGGGCTTTCGCCCGAACGGCTTTGAGGGGCGAAGTTGGGAACCAGACGTGTTCCTGCCATTTCGTAGGCGGTCCCGGAGGATCAACCTGCGCCGAACCGCCGCCGGAGATCATGCCGAAGTCGGCTTTCTCGCCTATGACGGCGATGGAGCGAATTGTCTTTGCGTCGAGCGGCAGAACTTTGTTCTTGTTCTGGAGAAGGACGATGCTCTGCTCGGCGATTCTGCGCGCGGTTTCGAAGCCGCCTTCGACGTCGATGACCGCTTTCTGGACGGGATGATCGACGATGCCGCTGGCGAATTCCGAACGCAGGACGCGGCGCACGTGCTCGTCGAGTTCCGACATGGGAACCTGGCCCGATCCGACGGCAGCTTTCAGCTTGTCGCCATAGAAGATGGGATGGGGCTGCTCGTTATCGAGTCCGGCGGCCGAAGACTGCACAGTGCTGTGGGTCCCACCCCAGTCGGATACGACGAAGCCCTTGAAGCCCCATTCTTTCTTGAGAACGTCCGTGAGCAGGTATTTGTTCTGGCAGGCGTAGGTGCCGTTCACGAGGTTATAGGAGCACATGACGGCGCCGGGTTGACCGATCTCGACGCCGATTTCGAAGGCGAGCAGGTCGGTTTCACGCATGGCGCGGCGACCGATGACAACGTCGACTTCACTGCGTCCGCTCTCCTGGTCGTTGAGGGCGTAGTGCTTGATGTCACCGATAACGTGCTGGGCCTGTTCGCACTTGATGCGGTTGCCAACCAGGGTGCCGGCGAGAATCGGGTCTTCACCCATGTACTCGAAGGTGCGTCCGTTACGCGGTTCGCGGGTGAGGTTCACGCCGCCGCCGAGGGTCATGTTGTAGCCCTGGGCGCGGAGTTCGCGGCCGATGAGTGCGCCGTATTCACAGGCGGCCTGCGGGTCCCAACTGGAGGCGGAAGCGAGATTGGACGGCAGCGCGGTGGAGTAGCGACCGTTGTCGGCGCTGGACCGTATGCCGTAGGCGGCGTCGCTCATCTGGATGATCGGAATTCCCAGTCGCGGGACCCCGAGGACGAATCCGGCACCGCCGTTGCCGAGAGGTGCTGTGGGAAGAATCGGCGCCCATCCGGGCATGCCCTGGCCGTGGACGAGATTTAATTTCTCGTCGAGCGTCATTTCTTTCAGAACCATCTCGGCGCGTTCATCGGGCGAGAGCGCCGTATTCATCCAGGGCTTGTTTTTGAGCTGATCATCCGGCTTATTTTGCGCAAACGCCGGAGCAGCCAGCGACGAAACAGCAAGAGTTATTGCCAGAACAAATCGGGGAGCAGTCTTCATTACGAGTTGTGGACTCCATTCGGCTAAAAAGCGCGTTCGACTTGCACCGGCCCCGCAGTTGCGCCGGGCCGACCGGAGAGTGCTATGTACAAGGTTTTAGGTATTTTGAACGGTAACTCTGTTTCGACACAAGTGTTTGTGTAAGGCCCTGAAGATTTAGCCCAGCGGCGTTCAAGCCGCCTTTCCTGAAGGCTGGCCTCCGACGAATGTGCTAGTCGATCCGCTATTCTGATAAACTTTCAACTTGATTCCCCGATTCAGGAGAGCTGTTCTGGGCTGCCAACGGCGATTCCTCATCCTGGTTGCGCTGCTCTGCGGAGCGCTAACGAGCACGCTGACCGCGCAACAAACGCAGAAAGTCACGCTGGACGTCAACGAAACGATCTTCAGCGTCGTGACGGCACTGAACGCCTGTGGTTATGACCAGGAACTTGCGGCTTCGGAGCCGGTCAGGTTGAAGGTCCGCGCCGAGGTGGCACGCGAGGTGGAGTCTTCTGAACAGGCACGTGCTGCATCACGAGAACTGTGCCGTTTCTACCGCGACCACCTGCAGGCGGATCCTTCCCGCGAACTGGCACAGTATCTTTCGTTAGCGCTGAACCTGGGAGACCCGCCAGCATTCCAACCGACGGTGAAAGAAGCCGACCTTCCGCCCGACTCGACTTATGTGCTCGGTTTCGTGCCGATCCTGCAGCGCTTCTATACGGCGGCGAACCTGCACGGCATCTGGATGCGTCATTCGAAAGAGTACGAGGGGCTGATCGAGCGCAATGCGGAAGCGGTGTCGAAGATGCTGCTCGCGGCGGATGTCTACTTCAAAATGCCGATCAGCGGGTACATGGGCCGCCGGTTCGTGGTGTACGTGGAGCCCATGACGGGGCCGGGACAGACGAACGCGCGAAATTACGGCGCCGACTACTTCATGGTGGTATCGCCGGAGAACGGCGAATTGAAGCTGGACCAGCTGCGGCACACGTACTTGCATTTCACACTCGATCCGCTGGTGATGAAGCGGGCCTCGGCGATGAGGCGTCTGGAACCGCTGCTCGAAGCGGTAAAGACGGCTCCTCTGGATGAGAACTACAAGACAGATATCACGTTGCTCGTGACGGAGTCGTTGATTAGAGCGGTGGAAGCACGACTCGACCCGGTGAAGGGCAAGGCGTCCGATGTGGGGCGCGAGCAGAAGGCATTCGATGCCGCGCAGGAAGGTTACATCCTAGCGCCATATTTCTACGAGAAACTCGTCGAATTCGAGAAAGAGCCGACCGGGTTGCAGGACGTTTTTGGGAGCTGGCTGTATTACCTTGATATCGGCAGAGAGCGCAAGCGTGCTAATGAGATTCAGTTCAAGAGCGCCGCGGCGCCAGAACTGGTGCGCGCATCGAAGCCAAAAACAGGTGCTCTGGACGACGCAGAGAAGGAATTACTGGCCGGCAACCCGGGACAGGCGAAGTTGCTGGCGGAGAAGGCGCTAGAGTCCAACCAGGTCGACAAGGGGCGGGCATACTTCCTGATGGCGCGCATTTCGACTGCGAGCAAGGACTGGGAAGGAGCGCGGTCGTATTTCGAGAAAACGCTGGAGGTTTCAAAGGAACCGCGGCTGACGGCGTGGTCTCACATTTACCTCGGCCGGATATTCGATCTGAAGTTCATCCGTGGGCGGGAGCAGGCCGACCGCGAGACGGCGGTCCAGCACTACAAGGCGGCACTGCAGGCGGGAGACCCCACCTCGGTTACAAAGGCCGCGGCTGAACGCGGATTGAAGCAGCCGTACGAACCGCCCGCGTCGCGGCAGGAACAGGGACAGAACCAGTAAACGACAGATGCGTGCGTTTAGCCCGCGACGGCAGTTAATTCGCGTGCAGTCGATCGCATCGAGGAGAAGCGATGAAGCAAGTCGAACTGATGTTATGCGCTGCGTTGCTCGCGGGCGCCACGGCGATGGCTCAGCAGCCCGCGCAGGGCGGAGCCGCGGCGCAGCAAGGGCAGCCGACACAGCAGCAAGGCGCACAGGCGCATCCGGGAGCCCAGGCACAGCCGGGAACTCCGGCACAACCGCAGGGCAAGACGCCTCCGCAGGCGAAAACGCAAGAAGAGTTCACTGCGTACCAGGAAGCAGCCGGGAAACAGACTCCGGAAGAAGCGGAAGCGGCAGCGGACGCATTCGCGGCGAAGTTCAAGGACAGCGAAATTCGCACGGTGCTCTATCACCGGGTGATGCAGCTGTATCAGAACGCCAACAATGCGGACAAGGCGATCGAGACCGGACGCAAGATCCTGGCGATCAATCCGAACGATCCGATCGCGAACGTGATGGTGGCAACGTTCATCTCCGAACGGACGCGCGACACCGATCTGGACAAGGCAGAGCGAGTAGCTGAAGCCCAGAAGGACGCAAAGAAGGCACTGGAGACGGTGGATACGGACTTCGTCTATCCTCCGGGAACGCCTCCTGAGCGCGTGGAAGGCGCTAAGGCGATGGTCAAGTCCATGGCATACACGGCGCTGGGGCAGACGGAAGCGGTCAACGAGAACTACGCGGGCGCGGAAAAATACTTCCAGCAGGCGGTTACGGTTCCTAACGCACAGGCGGACGCCATTACGTGGCTGCAGTATGCGCTTGTGCTGGATAAGGCTAAGAAGTACCAGGACGCACTGGTAAAGGCTAACCAGGCGTACAACCTTGCGCCAGCGGGTTCGTCTGTGCAGAACCTTGTGAAACAGGAGCGTGATCGTCTTCTGAAACTGACAGGCGCGGCTCCGGCAGCGACACCGGCGGCGGCAGCACCTGCGCCGCAGACGACGCCTCCACCGAAGCAGTAACTGGAACACCAGACGGCTTGCCCCGTACGATCCCGTTCGACGGGGCAAGGGTGATGTGTCAACTTCTCGGCGTTGTTAGAGCCGGAAGACGGAGTACAGCAAACGGTCCACCGTGCCTCCCACACGGTGGACCTGACGCGATTCCCTCCTTACCGCCCCGGGACCAGTCACTACGCGCTGCAGACCAAAGCAGGCTGGCAGCAACGGATTCAGCGAATATGAAAGCTCAGGATATCGGTTCACTGGAAGACGAGATCGGGCACCGGTTCACGCAGCGTGAGCTGCTGGAACAGGCGCTCACGCACAGCTCTTACGCTCGCGAAAAGCAGGCGCAGGCGCAGGCCGACAATGGCGATCTCGGAGCCGCCGATAACGAGCAACTGGAGTTTCTCGGTGATTCGATTCTGGGGTTCGTAACCAGCGAGACTTTGCTGGAGCGGTTTCCGCAGTTCAAGGAAGGACAACTCTCAAAGCTGCGAGCCCACCTGGTCAGTGAAAAACATCTCATAAGGGCAGCCAAGCAGCTCCATATTGGAAGATACCTGAGGCTGGGCAAGGGTGAGGAGAAGAGCGGTGGGCGAACGAAAACGGCCCTGCTAGTCGATGCGCTCGAAGCGGTGCTGGCGGCGATGTACCTGGACGCGGGCATTGAAGTGGTGCGGGAATTCATATTGGAAACAATCGTCGAGCCGGAACTGAAACGACTGAACAAGCAGACGGTGAATGGATTCCCGGTAACGGATTACAAGTCGGCGCTGCAAGAGGCGGCACACTCGAGCGCGAGGCCGCAGCCCTCCTATGTTCTGGTGAAGGAAGAGGGGCCGGAACACAAAAAGATATTCACGGTGGAAGCGCGAATCCAGGGACACGGACCACATGGCAAACTTGAGTATGTGGGCCGTGGAGAGGGTCCCACGAAGAAGAAGGCCGAGCAGGATGCTGCGCGAGATGCGATCGAGTACCTGTGGTCGATGGAAAAGGCCGCGCAGAAGGGTCGCAAGAAGAAACGGGGCACAGAAGTAACGCAATGAGTGAAGAAGTCCAGGTAGCGGACCAGGGTACGGATAGCCCGGCGGAACCACGCTCGCGCCAAGGTGTGCGCCGTGGAGGCGGTTTCCTGGCTTCAGTGCAATCGCTAACTACGACGGTTGTGATAGCCGTATTCGTGATCACGTTCATTGTCCAAGCGTTCCAGATCCCGTCCGAGTCGATGGAAGACACGCTTCTGATAGGCGATTACCTGCTGGTCGACAAGGTGCATTACGCGAGCGGAGGCATATGGCAGCAGGTGGAACCCTACAGCCCGATACGGCGGGGCGATATCATCGTGTTCCGATACCCGGTCAATCCGTCGCAGCACTTTGTGAAGCGCGTGATCGGGCTTCCGGGCGACCACGTTCGCCTGAGGAACAAACAGGTGTTCATCAACGGTCAGGGCCTGCGCGAGCCATACGTAGCTTATAAAGACAAGACAGCCGACGGTTACCGCGATAACTTTCCCAACCTGGCAAACGCGAACATCAACGTGGATGGTCGATGGTGGGTGAAGTTGCACTCGCTGGTCGAGAATGGTGAGATCACGGTGCCGGCTGATTCATATTTCGTGCTGGGCGATAACCGGGATCAGAGCCTTGACAGCCGGTATTGGGGCTTCGTTCCTCGCGAGAACATTATCGGGCGTCCGCTGGTGATCTACTGGTCGATGAAACATCCGGAGAGAATGGAACCTGTTGCGACGGAAGGCAACAGCGTAACGGACAGGGTTGTGAGATTCACGTACATTCTTGCACACGTGTTGCAGGAAACCCGGTGGCATCGTACCTTCCGCCTGATAAAGTAATAGGAGCGTGCGCCCCGCCTTCGGCCGATCTCGCCGGGCTGTACCTGGGCGCGGAGGACGAATCGCACTTGTCCAAAGAAAAAGAACCGAAAGAACCCAAGAAGAAAGAGACGCCTCTTGAGTTCATCGCTTCGATGGCCGGAGTTCTGGTCGTCGGTCTGTTCATCATTACGTTCTGCCTGCAGGCCTTCGAGATCCCTTCAAGTTCGATGGAGAACACGCTGTTGATCGGCGATCACGTGTTCGTGGACCGTGTGACGGAAGCTCCGCCGACGCGGTGGATGCCATTAGTGCCTTATCGGCAGATACATCGCGGTGACATCGTCGTGTTCCTGTCGCCGGCCGAGGCGGGATTGTACGTGGTGAAGCGCGTAATCGGCGTTCCGGGAGACCGCATTCACCTGCGCGAGGGAAAGGTGTTTCTGAACGGCCAGGAACAGAACGAGCCGTACGTCATTCACAACGACACCTACAATCCCTATCGCGACAACTTCCCCCAGGTTCAACCGGACGAATCGACCGGCTTGACACCCGAGTGGCACCTGGAGCTGTCGTCGCACATCCAGGGGGAAGATTTGGTGATCCCGCCGGGCAGCTACTTCGCCATGGGCGACAACAGAGACGTCAGCTACGACAGTCGGTACTGGGGCTTCATTCCCCGAGAGAACGTCATTGGCCGGCCGATGTTTATCTATTGGTCGTTCGAAACTCCGCCGAACCAATACATGAAAACGGATATAGGCGACAGGCTGGCTTTCATCGGGAAGGTGATCATTCACTTCGCTGACCAGACTCGGTGGAAACGAATGTTCAGGGTGGTCCGGTAATGAGACTGCGTTCGCACGGCACAGTCGCGATTGTAGTCTTGCTGATTCTGATACTCGGCTTCTTCCTGCCGCCGCTGGTGAACGTAAACCGATATCGGGCACGTATTGCTTCGTCCATCGAACGGGCGATGGGCCGTCCCGTAACGGTCGGCAGCATCAGCCTGCGACTGTTCCCTCAGCCCGGCTTCGACCTGGGAAACGTATCGATCGGTGAGGACCCGGCGTTCGGCCACGAACCGATGCTGCATGCCGAAGAGGTGCAGGCCAGTTTGCGCTTGAGTTCGCTCTGGCGCGGCAAGCTGGAGATCGCAAAACTCAGCCTCAAGTACCCCAGCCTCAACCTGGTTCGCGCAGAAGACGGCCGATGGAACCTGGAGAGTCTGCTGCAACGCGCGTCGAGTATTCCGACAGCACCAACTGGCAAGACACGGCCCGAGTCACGACCGAGATTCCCCTACATTGAAGCCGAGGGCGGGCGGATCAACTTCAAGGTGGGTGTGGAGAAGAAGGTTTACGCGCTGGCCGATGCAGATTTCGCGCTCTGGCTGGCTGCGGAGGACGAGTTGCGGACGCGCCTGAAAGCGCGGATGGTGCGAACGGATTCCTACTTGAGCGACACGGGCCAAGTGACCCTGAACGGCCGGTTCCAACGCGCGTCAGACCTGCGGGACACCCCAATGGAGATTGAGGCCAGGTTGGAGAAGTCTCAACTGGGGCAACTGACAAAGTTTATTGATGGGAACGACCACGGCTGGCGCGGAAGGGTGGATGCCGACCTTAGAGTGACGGGCAGGCCCACTGCGCTGAAGGTGTCGGCTCAGACGGTTGTGGATGATTTCCGCCGGTACGACATTTCGACGACCGAGTACGTAAAGCTGGAGGTACGGTGCAGTACGGTTATCGACATGCCCGCGCAGCACTTGGCAGATATCTCGTGCCGCATGCCGGTGTCGAACGGCGTTGTGACAGTTGCAGGCTCGGTGGATGGGTTCGTGCCCCTGCGTTCGTACGACCTGAAGATCTCCGCCGCCGAGGTTCCGACGCAGAGCGTGGTTGCGATTGTAAGGCATGCGAAGAAGGACATTCCGGAGGACCTCTCGGCCACCGGGTCGGTCGATGCCGAGTTTGCATTGCGTCGTGATGGAGCAACAGGGGTCGATGACTGGAGCGGACGCGGCACAAGCTCGGAGATGGTGCTGCGCGCGTCTGTGCTGAACCCGGAACTCATACTGAAGCCAATCGAGTTCTCGATCCAGACACCGAAGCCCGAAAACTCGAAATCGAAACGCGGCAAAGGGCTTCCGCGCCCCGTTTCCGCGGTATGCTGCGAGGCCGCTGAAGATGCGCGTTTGCAGTTTTCACCATTCGCGCTTGACCTGGGCGGGGGGACTCCAGGTCGCGTGCTGGCGTGGGTGAACCGAAAAGGTTATGAACTGGATGTCCAAGGCGATGCGCAGATAAAGCGCCTGCTGCAGGTCGCCCAGGCTGCCGGTGTCAGAGCGCCCCACATAAATGCAGAGGGTGCCGCAAAGCTTGAGGTGACGATCGCCGGCAAGTGGCGGGGGTTCAGCAGCCCTAAGCCGGTCGGAACGGCCCAGATGCGCGGCCTCACGGTTCGGATGAAGGGGATAGCAGAGCCACTGCGAGTTGCATCAACGACCCTGAACCTGGGCCCTGACAGCGTGACAGCGAGCAATCTGAACGCAGAATTCACGCAATCCGGGTTGGCGCTCGATGGCTGGGTGAAGCTTCCCAGGCAATGCGAGTCGTTGGAGACCTGCCCGATCACATTCGATCTTCACGCCGACCAGGTTGTGACCGATGACGTTAATAGACTGGTGAATCCGCGAGCAGCAAAGCGGCCCTGGTACGCGATTCTGGGCGGAACGCCCGAATCTTCGTTCCTTGGGAAAATTCAAGCCAGGGGCAGGATCAGCGCCGGGAAACTGGTGATGAAGTCGGTTGTGGCGAATCGTGTGACCGCTGGCGCTTCCCTTGATGCAGGCGTGCTCAATCTGTCAGACGTCAGGGGCGAACTGTGGAACGGCAAGCACGTCGGTGAGTGGCGTGCCGACTTCTCCGGGGACACGCCAGCTTACACGGGCACGGGGACGGTTGATTCGGTGGCGCTCGCACAGGTCGCAGCACTCGCGCATGATAACTGGGCCAGCGGAAATGCCGGCGGCAGTTATAAGCTGGCGATGTCCGGCGATACAGCAACGCAGTTGCTGGGAAACGCCAAGGGCGAACTCTCTTTCAATTGGAACAACGGAAGCCTGCGGCACGTCACACTTGGCAATGCAACTGCGCCGTTGAGTTTTCGGCAGTTTGCCGGCGTCCTTGAATTCAGCGGGGGAAAGATTCGGCTGTCCCCGGGAAGCAAAATGACGACCAGTTCAGGCATCTATGAAGTAAGCGGGACAGCGTCGGCAGCACGTGAGATGGATTTGACACTGCGTAATGGAACGCATATCTACAACGTTACCGGCCCACTGGAAAAGCCGAAAGTGACGCCTGCGCCCGCCACACAAGCGCAGGTATCACTTAAGCAATGAAACGTGTATCTTTCCTTCTGATCATATTGATTGCGGGAGCGCTGTTTGCAAAGATTGCGGCTCCCGCATCGGCCTCTGACGCAAGCCAAAACAGGAATAGCGCGCCGCCAGCATCCTCGACCGAAGCTGCGTACAGGGCGGCCGCCGATAGCGCTGACAAGAAGTTCCGCCATATCCAGACGAATGCCACGAAAGCGCAACCTGACGAGGCGCCGACCGTCTTCACTGAACGCGAGGTCAACGCCTACGTGGCGGATAGCCGGGTTGAACTTCCCAAAGGCATCAAGAGGGTGAGATTCAGCGGCGCAAACGGCGTGGTCACGACAGACTCAACCGTTGACTTTGACCAGGTGACGGCAGGAGCGCGGAGTTCGAACCCCTTGCTGTCGCTATTCAGCGGCGTGCACCAGGTACAGATCGTGTCGCACGCACAGGGCAGTGGCGGTGAGGGGCACGTGCAGATCGATTCAGTAAGCATAGACGGGGTGGAAGTTCCTCGTATCGCGCTGGAATACTTCGTCGACCGGTACATCAAGCCACGCTATCCGGACCTGGGCATGCAATCGCGCTTCAGACTTCCGGCACGCGTCGATACCGCGGTGGTTGGAGATCACGTCCTCACCGTTACGCAAAAGTAGGCCCCAAACGCGAGTACCTGCTTTTCAGGCAGCTGCCGCCCTGGTCGCGTTCAGCAGTGCCTCGGCGTTCAGGGCACTCTCGGGGCGCTCTTCGTGCTTGATGAAGGCGTAGATGTCGCGTCCAGCCTGGAGGCCCCGTGAGAAGCGGTCGATGTGAGCCGCGGTGTCTTCCTGCGAATACTCCGACTTGCGCAGACGATAGTAGGAGAACGTAGCCGTCAGCACCACCGGGGTCTGGAGTTCGTCGCTCTCCGCGAAACAGAGAGCTACGTTGTGCTTGCCCAGCACGCGAAAGACTTCGTCGACGAACCACGATTCATGACGAAATTCGAATGCAGCGCGGAAATTGGGTGGTAGCTTTGCGCAAAACTCTTCGAGCAACGCGGCGTCGCACTTGAGATTCGGGGGCAACTGGAACAGCGCCGGACCGAGTTTTCCTGCGGAAGCGAGAGGCTGAATCGAGTCGAGAAAACGCCTGAGCTGCTCGTCAGCGTTCTTGAGCCTGCGAATGTGCGTAATGGACTGGTGCGCCTTGACGCAGAAACGAAAGCCTGCGGGAGTGTCGACGATCCAGTTCTGCAAAGTCGCTTCCTTGATGAACTGGCGAAAACTGTAGTTGACCTCCACGGCGTTCAAACGAGTGCTGTAGTGTTGCAGGAACTTCTTCTGAGCGAGTTTCTCGGGATAGAAGGTCGGTTTCCACGCGGGATATGCCCAACCAGACGTTCCTACATAAAGAGCCACGGCAGACCTCCTGCGGAACGCTCGACTAACCGTTCTCGCCGCTGGTGATGATAACCGTTCATGCCGGGAACGCGCGAACTCAGGCGGCTCGTTTAGGTGCGGTTCTTTTGGTCCCGTGTTTCAGTTTTCTTTCCTGTGCCGCACTGGATCTTGCTGTTGCACGCTTGGGTGCGGGCGCGGCCGTTGCTCCTAAGCTGGCTGCAAGATCATTCAATGCCTCGACAGGCGGTAGCGTCTGCTTCATGGTCAGGACCGGAGCATAGAGATCCCCGAGGCGCTCGACACGATCCAGCGTCTGGTGCGACTCGAATGCCAGCAGGGACGCATCCTGCTTTCGGAAACAGTGCTCGACCTCTTCCCATGTGACGGGCGTGGACACCGTTGGCTTGTCTTTGGCGCGAAGAGAGTAGACGCAGATCGTCGTCTTGTAGTCGTCGTTCTGGCTCCAGTCCACGAAGATCTTGTTCACGCGAAGAACCTTCTTCATTTCGGAAACGACAAGTTCTGGGTGGGCACGCTCCAGGAGTCGTGCAAGTTCGTGCGCGAACGCTTTCGTGTGGTCGTAAGTGACGGGAGTGTTCAGAGGAACGTAGACCTGAAGGCCCTTGGAACCTGAGGTTTTTGGAAACGCCTGCAACCCGAAGTGCTGGAAAATATCGCGTACCCAGAGCCCGACCTGGCAGCACTGAACAATGTTGGCGGGGGCGCCGGGGTCGAGGTCGAAGACGATCATAGTGGGTCGCAGCATTTCGGAAGCCATGGAAAGCGATGTGTGCAGCTCGATATCTGCCAGATTGGCCGCCCAGACCAGGGTGGCGAGATCCTGCACCATGCAGTAGTTCATCCAGCGATTGTTGCCAGCGCTCCAGATCTCGGCCGTTTGGACCCATTCGGGACGGTGCTTGGGGCAGTTCTTCTCGTAAAAGAATTCGCCGTTCACGCCTTCGGGATAGCGCTTCATCGTGAGCGGCCGTCCATGCAGATGGGATAGAAGGACAGGCGCGATGCGAACGTAGTAGTCGATCACCTGTGCCTTGGTGAAACCCGCTTCAGGGTAGAGGATTTTCTGCAGGTTCGACAATTTGAGCCTGCGGCCTTCGATCTCGACGACGGATTCGGTGCGCGCCATGACACATTTTTTGATGCTGCCAGGCCAGCAGCAGTTCCGGGCAGCTTCGGAGACGTCCCGTAGTCTGCCGTTTTGCATCGCGGGCGTCACAACTGCGGTTTACTTTGGGTTCATCAAAGGGTCTGTGCCAAATGAAGGCGACAAGCCGCTCCCCGTCAGTTCGTCAGTCGCGCCGGATTTCGCGAAGGAACAGCGCAAGTTGTTCCGCGAAGTGCTGCAGCTCATGAACGATCGCAAGGTACCGTACGTCGTCTCCGGAGCATTCGCGCTGCAGAAACACACGGGCATATACCGGGACACCAAGGACCTCGATCTTTTTCTGCCGGCTGAACACGCCGTTCGGGCGCTCAAGTACCTCGCCGAATACGGCTTCGAGACTGAAGTGTGCGATCCGGTGTGGCTGGCGAAAGCTCATCGGAGCGATTTCTTCGTTGACCTGATCACCGGCATGAGCAACGCGGTGATCACAGTCGACCAGTCCTGGGTTGACCGCGGCAGTCCGACCGAAGTTTTAGGCGTCCAGACACGTGTGCTGGCGCCGGAAGAACTGCTTGCCTCTAAGCTGTTCGTCACGAGGCGCGAGCGTTTCGACGGCGCGGATACGGTGCACATTATTTACGGCACAAGGGGCAAACTAGACTGGCAGCGGTTGATGCAACTGGCGGGAGAACACTGGGAGGTGTTGTTCTGGACGCTGGTGCTCTTCCGGTATTGCTATCCGGCGAACACGGATTATGTTCCGGCGGAAGTCTGGCACGATCTTACGGGCCGATTTCAGGCAGCGCTGACAAACTTCGACCCTAAGGCTCCTTTTCGAGGAAGCCTGATAGACGAGAACATGTTCGCGATCGACGTGAACGAATGGGGCTTGGCCGACCTGGTGAATGAATACCGGGCGCGGCGTGAAAACAAGATTCCGTGTAGTGCGGGGAACAGAAACGGTTGCGAGAACGAGCAAGAGTCAGAGCCCGCAGCCTAGGTACGAGCGCGAAGGATTCGCTTCGCCTGCTGCAACGCCCGCACGCATTCAAGCATTCCAAGTGAAGTCCAGACACACTCCAGGGCCAATATCGATATGAGGATCGCTGCCACCGCAGACCTACATTTCACGCCGCAGAACTACGACCGAATTCGCGAGCAGATGAACCGAGTGAAAGATGAAGCAGACGTGCTTGTGCTCGCAGGCGATCTGACGAATTACGGTAGACCGCAGGAAATGGAGTCGTTGCTGAACGCGCTGGTGCGGGTACGCGTGCCGACCGTCGCCGTGCTTGGGAACCACGATTACGAGAGCGGCAAAGAAGGCGAGCTCATGCAGATGATGAGCAATGAAGGCATCAAGGTGCTGGACGGCACGGGGTACGAGCGCGAGGGCGTCGGCTTCGCGGGAACGAAGGGATTCCTGGGCGGATTCGGGCGCGGCGTGTTGACTGCTTTCGGGGAGCGCGAGGTGAAGGCGTTCGTGCAGGCGGCGATTGACGAAGCGCTGAAGCTGGAGCGCGCGATGTCGCAACTACGTACGTCCAAGCGCATTATCGTTGTGCATTATTCGCCTATCCCGGCGACCGTGCATGGCGAAGCGTGCGAGATCTTTCCCTATCTGGGAACATCGCGACTGGCAGAGGTCATCGACCGGCACGGCGCGGACCTCGTGGTCCACGGCCATGCGCATCACGGTTCACCCGACGGAAAGACGATGGCGGGAATCCCCGTCCACAACGTGGCGATCAACCTGCTGCTCTCGGGTTCCCCCCCATGCCCCTACCGGATTTTCGATGTCTAGCGACAGTTAGTCCATGGTTGCACCATTTGACATTTGGGTTGTGCCCCGCGTACTTTCGCCTGCATCCAGTAACATGGAGGCGAAATGCGTCTTTTCGCAAAGAAACTGCTCTTTTTCCTGCTGTTCTTTGTTGTGGCACTGCCGCTCGCCGCGCAGGAAGACCTGATTGCCGCGTTCGAGAAACGGATCACAGTCAAGACACTCCCGAACGGATTGACGCTGCTGATCTGCGAGCGGCCGGAGGCCCCCGTGTTCGCGTTCTTCACCCATGTGGATGCCGGATCTGCCAATGATCCGCTGAACGAAACCGGACTGGCGCACATGTTCGAGCACATGGCGTTCAAGGGGACCGATAAGATCGGCACCACCAACTACCCCGCGGAGAAGATTGCGCTTGAGAAGGTGGAGGCAGCCTACGCGGCGTATAACCGCGAAAGACACAAGCGTGTGGGTAGCGATCCGAAGAAAGTCGCTGAACTCGAGCGGGCATGGAAAGATGCCGTCGCACAGGCGCAAAAGTATGTGGTGCCCAATGAATTCGGTCGTGTGGTGGAGGAGAACGGTGGCGTGGGACTGAACGCTTTCACCAGTGAAGATGAGACTGCCTATCACTTTTCTATGCCGGTAAACCGGTTGCAGCTGTGGGCATACCTGGAATCACAGCGGTTCCTGCATCCGGTGATGCGCGAGTTCTACAAAGAACGCGACGTGGTGATCGAAGAGCGGCGGATGCGGATTGACAGCAACCCCATAGGCCGCCTCATCGAGCAATTCAACGGGACAGCTTTCATGGCGCACCCTTATCACCGGCCGGGTGTCGGCTGGATGTCGGACCTGACGTCCTTTTCGGCAACCGACGCCATGGAGTTCTTCCACGAGTACTACGTGCCCGCGAACATGGTGATCACGGTAGTGGGTGACGTGAAGGGGCAGCAGGCAATGCCGATGCTGGAGCGGTACTTCTCGGAGTTGCCGACGCGCCCCAAGCCACAGGGCATCATCACGGTAGAGCCGCCGCAGAATGCGGAGCGCCAGGTGGTGCTGAGAGATCCCGCGCAGCCTTTTTACATCGAGGGGTATCACCGGCCGAACTTCCGCGACCCCGACAGCGCAGTCTATGACGTAATAAGCGATCTGATGTCGAGCGGGCGGACGTCGCGCCTGTACCGCTCGCTGGTGCGAGACAAGAAGATAGCCGCAGCCGCTGCGGGTTTCAGCGGGATGCCGGGCCAGAAGTATCCCCACCTCTTCGCTTTCGGAGCTATTCCGATCCCAGGACACACGACCAAGGAACTGGCCGACGCCATTCATGAAGAGATCGCGAAGGTAAAGACGCAGGACGTGAGCGACGAAGAATTGAAGATGGTGAAGACGCGAGCAAAAGCGAACCTCATACGGTCGCTCGGAACCAACGAAGGCCTGGCGCAGATGCTGGGCACCGAACAGGCAATGTGGGGGGACTGGCGTGAGTTGTTCCGCGAAGTGGAACGGATTGACAAGGTGACGAAGGCGGACATACGACGAGTGGCGAACAAGACGTTCGTGGATATGAACAGGACGGTCGGGACCATTGAAACGCAGCCCCCAGCCGCAACGAAGGCCGCCCAAGGAGCGACGAAATGAAAAGGCGATACGCCATCGTGGTGATGTCATCCGTCCTGCTGCTGACGGGTTTGTTACCCGGCCAGGAGACGCCACTACCGCAGACGAAATCGACTGCGAAGGGAACAAAGCAGACGGCGCAGCAGGTTGAAAAGACGCCTGCCCCTAAGCAGGCCCGGCCATGGAAGCAAATCCCGATCCCGCCGCTTCCGGCGTTCCATCCGGCGCAACCGAAACGTATTGAGTTGGCGAATGGGATGGTGATCTTCCTTCAGGAAAATCATGAGTTGCCGCTGATCTCGCTGACGGCGAACATTCGCGGCGGATCGATACTGGAGCCGGCAAGCAAGGTCGGGCTAACCGATATTTACGGTGAAGTCTGGCGCACCGGTGGGACGAAGACGCGCACAGGCGATCAACTTGACGACTATCTCGAAGCACGCGCCGCGAAGGTCGAGACCGGAGGAGACGAGGATTCGACAGCGGTTTCGATGAATTGCCTGAAGCAGGACTTCAACGACGTCTTCAATGTGTTCGTAGATGTGCTGCAAAATCCTGCTTTTCGCGAGGACAAGATCGAGCTTGCGAAGAAGCAGGAAGACACGTCGATTGCCCGGCGCAATGACGAGATTTCGGACGTGGCCGCAAGAGAGGCGACATTTCTCGCCTACGGAAGGCAGAACCCATATGCGCGTATACCGGAATACAGCACGGTTGCGGCGGTCACGCGCGACGACCTGGTCAACTGGCATGCCCGGTTCGTGAATGCAAGCAATATCATCCTGGGCGTGGTGGGCGACTTCGACCCGGTGACGATGGAGGCGACGCTTCGCAAGGTTTTCGAGCCGATGCCGAAGGGGAAGCTGGCACCGGATCCCAAGGTGGAATTCACCCCCGCCAAGCCGGGCTATTACTTCGTTGAAAAGGGTGACGTGAACCAGAGCGCAATTCGCATGGTGACGCTGGGAATCGAACGGCGTAATCCGGACTATTTCGCGGTAACCGTAATGAACGAAGTTTTCGGCGGGGGTTTCGCATCCCGCCTCTTCAGGAACATCCGCACGAAACTCGGACTTGCTTATTCCGTGGGAGGAGGGGTGGGGGCAAACTTTGACCATCCAGGCATCGCAGAGATCGCGATGGGAACAAAGATCGGCACGACCGGCGAAGCGATCCACGCGCTCGATGACCAGATATCAAGCCTGGCGAAAACGCCGCCCACGGAAGATGAGTTGAAGCTTGCGAAAGACTCCATCCTCAACTCTTTCGTGTTCAACTTCGATTCGCCGAACAAGGTACTCCGGGAACGGATGGCCTACGAGTTCTACCACTATCCTCCTGACTTCCTCGAGATGTACCGTGCGGGAGTGGAGAAGGTAACCATCGCCGACGTGGCGCGCGTGGCTCAGAAGTACATTCGTCCGGGAACCTTCGCGACGCTTGTGGTAGGAACGGATGAAGCCGGCAAACAACTTGCAAGCATGGGCTCGGTGAGCAAACTTGACGTAACGATCCCCACGCCGGGCGCACAAGAAGCAACAACAGCGCCGACCACCAGTTCGCCGGAAGCAAAGGTGCTGATGGGGAAAGTGATCGAGAACATGGGCGGCGAGGCCAAGGTGCAGGCGGTCAAGTCCATGCGCGACACGGCGGTGAACACCATGAAGACACCGCAGGGCGAAATCGAGGTGAAAGCGGAGGGAACGGTGGTGTTTCCGGACAAGTTGCACGCCCAGCTCACTACGCCTATGGGGCCGATGACAATGGTCTTCACTCCCACTGTTGCGTTCATGAGCATGAGCGGGCAGACGCGAGAAATGCCGGTCTCGCAGCGTGCAGAGGGAATCAATGCGGTGAAGCGCGACCAGGTGAATATCGCGCAGCATGTGAACGATCCGAAGTACGCGTTCACGATCGCTGGTACGGAAAAGGTTGGCAATGTGGAAGCGAAGGTGCTCGACATCAACGCCGATGGGGTATCGCTGAAGTGGTTCGTGGATCCGCAGACGGGGCATGTGCTGCGGGCCGCGTACAGTTCCGTCGGGCAGAATGGGCCGGCACAAGTTGTGGAGGATTTCTCGAACTGGCAAACGGTCGACGGCCTGACTCTGCCAACACAAAAGACGACCACATCGAATGGAGAACAAGTCTCTTCGGAAAAGGTCGAGAACCGCCAGATCAACCCTCCAGTTGATCCTGCGCTGTTTGCGAAACCGGCGGCGAAGCCGGCAAGCTGACTGGTACCATTTGCAACCAAAGGCGGCCAGCTTCGTGCCGCCTTTTGTGCGTACGGCGCAGAATTCCCGCAACATCTTCCATAGTGCGATAGATACACAAACGCATCCAATGTCACGATGGCGCTAGAATCCGCGGTAACAGACAAGGAACAACAGGAAGAGCGAGTGAAAGCAGGCCTCAGCAGGAGAGAATTCCTGCGCAAGGGCATCTGGGTGGGGGCTGGAACGGTCGCTCTCGGCGGATACGCCGGCCTGTACGAACCCAACCACATTCTCACGAAGACAGTAGATGTCCCAATCAGAAATCTTCCGGAAGCGCTGGCCGGCATCCGCGTGGTACAGATCAGCGATATACATTACGGCGACTTTCTCGGGAGATCGCACCTGGAAAACGTGGTTCGCATCGCGAACGATCTACGGCCGGAACTCATTGTGGTCACGGGCGACTTCGTGACGAGCGGAGGTAGCCGGAGGACTCGGCATGGAGCCATTGAGGCTGAGCCCTGCGCGAAACTGCTGGGCGGATTGCGCGCCCCGTCTGGGATTTTTGCCGTACTCGGCAATCATGACGTCCTCAGCGATCCTAGGTTCGTGACCGCTGCGCTGGAGGCACAGGGCATCCGAGTACTGCGAAATGCGTCGGTTCCCATCGAGCGCGATGGAAACCGCCTGTGGTTGGCGGGTGTTGACGACGTGCTTGGGCACGGAGCGCGTGTTGACGCAACGCTGCGAGGGATTCCACTGAATGAACCGGTCGTAGCACTGGTGCACGAGCCAGATTTTGCTGATGTTCTCTGCAACTATAAAGTGGACCTACAGTTGTCCGGTCATTCTCATGGAGGACAGGTTCGCATCCCGTTCCTCGGGGCACCCATATTGCCCGAGTTGGCGAAGAAATATCCGCTCGGGATGTATCGCGTGCGAGGCATGCAACTGTACACGAACCCCGGGGTGGGGCTGATCGCGCTTCCCTTCCGTTTCAATTGCCCACCGGAGATCACGGCGTTCAATCTACGACGTGACGTCTGAGGCATTATGCAGCCTTGCGACGCTCATCTAGTGCAACAGCTACGGTCGTCAAATCCTTGACGAACAGGTCGAACTCCGCGTGACGTTTTTCCTCGTCGGGCGCGCGCAGTATGGACGAAGGGTGAACGGTGGCGACAATGAGCGGTACGACGGAGGAAGGAATCAGTTCGCCACGCCGCTGAGTGACTTTGAAGTCTTTACCTAGTAGCGCCTGTGCAGCCGTAGCGCCGAGGCATACGACGACTTGAGGCTTTACGACCTCGATCTCCGCGTCGAGCCAGGGACGGCAGGCAGCAATTTCCATGGCGTTCGGTTTCTTGTGAATACGACGCTTCCCGCGAGGTTCCCACTTGAAATGCTTGACCGCATTCGTGACGTAAACTTTGCTGCGATCGATGCCGGCTTGTTCCAGAGCACGATCGAGCAATGCCCCGGCAGGGCCCACGAAGGGACGACCTTGCAGGTCTTCCTTGTCGCCGGGCTGCTCGCCTACGAGGATGACCTGCGCGTTGCGCGAGCCTTCGCCGAAGACAGTCTGAGTGCCACGAAGGTACAGATCGCAGGCCTCACAGCGGCGTGCCGCTTCGACCAATCTGGGCAGAGTTGGGTTTGCGGGAATCAGGCGCGCGGCCGTTACCTGAACGCGACGAGCCATGATATGTGAGATTCGGAACAGAAGCCGCGCGCAACCATGACGAACAAAATTCGGTGCCAGTTCAGGATTCGGTTTTCGTCATCTCGATGGTGTGCAGGTGGACGATGTTGCCGGTCTCGGGGTCCATTTCAGGAGATATCTTGTAGGTGTCTCGCCGGGCGATGTAGCCCTGAGCTTCCAGTTCCAGCACTTTCCTGTGAAACAGGTCGGCATCAAATTCGCGGACAACGGTCAGCTTTGTTTCAGCCAAGTTGCAGGACCTCTGGAACACAGTGTAGCGCAAGAACGACAGGCAGAAAAAACCCCCAACGGATGGCTCCGTTGGGGCTGAGAAGGAGTGCTGCTAAGAGAGCTAATCGCCTACTTCCGCGTATTCGGATTTTTCCTGCCACTCGCCTTCGCTTACGCGGGCATTCTTCTGGAATGAGTGCCCTGTGACCAGGCCAAGCACGAACCAGCCGAGCACCAGTGCGCCGATGGCGAACAGAGTGTCACCGGGCACGCGGAGCCAGCGCAGAGTATTCATGGGCCCATGCTGCATGAACTCAGCCGAGCGGGCGTACCACGTTCCGTAGGTTACTGAGGCCCAGGCCTGCATGAGTCCGATCGGAAGCAGGCTGATGACGACCATCGCGAGCAAGCCGATGTTGATGCACCAGAAGGCGATTGCCAGCGGTTTGTCCTTCCAGGCGTAGCCCGGACGCAGGGCGCGCAGGCAGAACAGCATGAGGCCGAGACCGAGCATGCCATAAACGCCGAACAGAGCCGTGTGTCCGTGGACGGGAGTAGTGTTCAGACCCTGCATGTAGTAGAGCGCCACCGGCGGGTTAATAAAGAAGCCGAAGAGGCCTGCTCCAACGAAGTTCCAGAAAGCGACCGCAACGAAGAAGTAGATGGGCCACTTATAGGCAGTGATCCAGGCAGCCCGTTCGTTGCCGCGTGCCAGGCGGATGTTCTCCCAAGCTTCGAAACCAACGAGACAGAGGGGAACTACTTCGAGGGCGCTGAAAACCGCGCCAAGCGCAAGAACGATATTCGGCGTGCCTGCGAAGTAGAGGTGATGGAACGTACCGATGATGCCGCCTGAGAGGAAGATCACGGTCGAGAAGAGAACGGCCTTGGTAGCACTCGGCACGCTGAGGAGTTTCAACCGCGTGAACAGGAACGCGATCACCACGGTGGCGAACACTTCGAAAAAGCCTTCGACCCAGAGGTGGACCACCCACCAGCGCCAGTATTCGGCGGTGACCAGGTTGGTGCGGTGACCGTACATCAGACCCGCCGCGTAGAACACGGGAATCGCGATAGACGAGACGAGGAAGAGCGTAAGCAGAGCGTGGCTCTCGTCACGACGCTTGAGGGCCGGAGAAAGGCCGCGGTACATCAGCCAGAGCCAGAAGACGAGGTCTACGAAGAGGAGAATCTGCCAGAGGCGGCCCAGATCTACGTATTCGTAGCCCTGAATGCCGAACCACCAGGACGCGCTGAGATCGCCGAACTTGTGCTGAATGCTGGCCCACTCGCCGGCAAGCGAGCCGACCACGACGGCGACCAGCGCCACAAAGAGGGCGTTCACGCCCAGGCGCTGTCCCTTAGGTTCAATTCCGCTCACGGCAGGCGCGATGTAAAGACCCGTTGCCAGCCAAGAGGTCGCGATCCAGAAGATGCCGATCTGGAGATGCCAGGTGCGGGTAACGGCATATGGCAGCCACTTGGCAAGCGGGATACCGTAGAATGCGGAACCTTCCACGCCGTAGTGAGCGGTAATCGCACCGAGGAGAATCTGTACGACCCAGAGAGCCGCGACGACGAAGAAGTACTTTACCGTGGCTTTCTGCGATGGAGTGGGATTCAGTCCGAGGAGCGGGTCGCGTTTGGGCAACTCACCGGGTTCTTCGCTTTTGGGCTCGCGCGAAGCGAAATACCAAACCATGCCGCCGATACCGGCGAGCAGCAGGACGAAGCTGACGACACTCCAAACGATGGAACCCCCGGTCGGCCGATTGCCCACCAGGTCTTCATGCGGCCAATTCTGTGTGTAGCTGACGTCCTGGCCGGGACGATCGTCCTGGCCGGGACGATTCGTGGTGGAAGCCCAAGCCGTCCACCAGAAGAACGCAGTCATGTCGCGCACGCGTGATGCGTCGCTGAGCGCGCCTGCGGGAATGGCGTATTCGCTGCGTCCACGGCCGAAGACGTCGCCGTAGTAGCCGGCGAGGGCCCGGTAGGCGTCAGCGCGAACAGGGTCTATGACGATGCGGTTGGAGGCTGCGTCGTAGGTGTTGCGACGCATGGATTGCTTCAACCGTGCCTGCAAGGCCGCCTGCTGTTCAGCCTCGAGGGCAGCGTAGTTCTGTGCGCCGCTGTCTTTGGCCCAACGGTCGAGGATAAAGACGGATTCGCGGTGAAGATAGTCGGCGGTCCAGTCGGGCGCGACGTAAGCGCCGTGTCCCCAGATGGAGCCGACTTCCTGACCGCCGATCGACTGCCAGACGTTCTGGCCGGTCTTGATGGTTTCGCCGTCGAAGACTACCTGGCCATCGGTGGTCACAACTGCTGCGGGTATAGGCGGCGCGCTATTGATCGCCTTATAGCCCACCCCGCCCAGGACGGCGAACGAGCCTACAAGCACGATGACGAGTGCAATCCAGAGTTTCCGGTATGCCATCCAAGATGACTCCCTTAACGAAAGTTAAATGATGCCGATTGGCGACTGCGATTATGGAACTGTGAACCACATCTTCAAACGAAGGGATGCTTCGTGGCACGCCCAAATGGTGTTGCGCGAGGACAGCGGCGTGCCACGAAGATAGCTCAAGCTGCTTGTTCTGCGGCGATGGCGCGCGGGAAAAGAATATTGTTCTCGAGATGGATGTGCTGGTGCAGATCTTTCTCGAATTCCTGCAGGGCATTGAACAGCGTCGAGTAGCTGACACAAGCGTCTGCGGGAAGCGCGTAGTTGTTGGTCACTTCGCGCAGTGCGCGAAGGGCATCACCGGCAGAATCGTGCTCCATGAACATCATGCGGATCGGGTTCTGCACGGTGCCGAAGCAGGATGACGGCGTGGCTGCGTTGCCATTGGCGGCCGCCTCGAGATTTACGAGGTACGGGAACAGTATCTGTTCCTCCTTCATCAGATGCGAGGCGAGTTCCTGTGCAAGATCTGAGAAGGTTTCCTGTACCTGCAGAAGCTCAGGATGGTTCTGACCGTGCGCCGACACAACCTTTGCAATAAGGTTCAGCAGTCTCGGCGACTCTTCCTTCACGAATACGTGATGCGTGGAGGTGATGTGCTGAATGAGGTCAGTCATGGAACGCTTCTGCCAGTCCTCGGGGGTGGCAGCGCCATAGGCCCGCGCCTGCTCCAGGCGGCTCAGAACGTCGTCAACGTTCACATTGGCAGTGGCGCAAGCTTCGTCCAGCGACTTGTGGCCGCCGCAGCAATAGTCGATGCCCAGGTTTTCAAATACACGTGTTGCCGAAGGGTTTTCGAGTGCCAGTTCGCGTACGGTCTTGGTCGCGGTTGCTTTCATGTTCATCTCCAGTCAACGGATCTGTTCCGAACATTGCCGGCGGGAGTGCGCCCCCCACCGGCAATGCCCTATCAGGAGGTCTTTCGCGAAAGCTTCGTACTACTCGGCTTTCGCAACCCACAATCTGAATGTAAGGATTTGTGAGCGTCGGGAAGATGACTTAAGTCACGGGCGAGAAAATCGTTGTGAGCGGCCGCGTGGGATCGCTGCGAAATGATCAAAAGCGTTGCGGCGGGTAGAGTTCCTCGTCGCTTCGCTGCTCGGAATGACAACATTCGAAAAAGTACAGGCTCTCGGGATGACAGAAACCACACACGTCAGGAGTGACACACCGAGGGAAAAGGGCAAAACGACCCACACTGCCGGACGGGCGCCTGCGATCACTCCTCTGCTTCTACTTCGGCCTGAAGGGCACGAATATCGGGTATGGTCACGATGCGACCTTCCATGCGAATTATGCCCGCTGCCTGAAGGCGGCTGAGGTTGCGTGAAACCAATTCGCGCACGGTGCCGATCTGCGCGGCAAGTTCCTGATTGCTGGCGGGTAACTCGATCTGAACTCCTGAGCTGATCTTTTGCCCCGTGCGGGAGAGCCGCAGCAACATGGAAGCAAGGCGGTGACGGACGGTGGTAAATGAGAGTTCTTCGATGATAGCCACCAGTCCGCGCAAACGTCGCCCAACTACCCGGAGGACCTTCAGGGCCACTTGCGGGTAATCGATACAGAGGGCATGAAAGTCCTGCTTGCTGACAAACAGGAGAATGACTTCGCCCTGAACCGCCATGCCCGACGCCGGATACTTTCCGCCATCGAAAACCGGCAACTCGGCGATGGAGTGGCCCGGTCCGTCGATGGCAAGAACCTGCTCGCGTCCGCTTGCCGAGCTCTTGAAAATTTTCACGAAGCCGGACTGGATCACATAAAGACCGGCGCAAGGGTCTCCTTCAGAAAAGATCAGTTCGCCCGCCGAGAAACGCTTGGCAACCGTGCGACTGGCGAGAAAAGCCATCTCGTTTTCGGTAAGGTCGGCGAATATGGGGGCTTGCGCCAGGAAAGCGGCACGACCAATCTTCTCTTTCGTCTCTGCCATGTCCCTATTCTATCGAACCATGCTTTCCCTTCAGTGCAGACCGATTACGAGAAGGATGCCGAAGACGATGGCATGAGCGAGTTCCGTCAGCCCGAGGTGACGCAACACAAGCGGCTGCGGCGGTTTGAAAAACCAGATCATCCCGCGCAGGAAGATGGGCAGGAACGCGAGCAGAACAAGCGGCGGGACAACGCTGAAGGCCCACGCCAGAGCAAGCGCCAGCATCATGACCACCTGGCCCACGAAGAAGCCGCGACCTCGATCGAACTTCTCTTCCCACGATCGGCATTTGGACGCCCGCAGGCGGAGTTGGACGAAATGAATCTGATTCCCCGCGAAAGCCCAGTTCGCGAACCACAAACCAAGCGCACGTTCGTCGAACCAGCCCATCGAAGCGTAATAAGCGGCGGGCGCGGTAGCGGTAAGTGCAAGAGCACCTATTATCTGCGAAGGCATGCGTCCGTTGCGTCCCATTCGTTTGACTAGCATCTGCGCAACCACGAGCACGACCACAATGGCGCCAAGGAGCAGGAGACCTGGGCGCGCCCCGTGGCGCGTAAGGCGCACCAGCGCAACCGCAGCAACAAAGCCGAACAGGCCTATGAACCGCATCGCGAGATGCCGCTCATCTCCATTGGCGGCCCGCACCGGAGAAGTTCCCAGGAGACTCTCCACCGGTGTTCGCAGGCAGAACAATGCTGTGGCGGCAACGGCCAGCCAGAGTGCTCCCGAAACAGTCCCGCCGTTGCCCACTCCTATCCATGCACCGGTGACGAGCGGTACGAAAAGCATTCCCCAGGCCCCGTGCTCGCGGGGAAAGACAAGTTGGCGGGCGCGCGCACTGGAGTTCGTGGCGTGGCCAGACAGATCGGAAGGAGCGGATGGGGGAGCTCCGGGAGAGTACATCTTGGTTCTCTGTTTTACCCCACTTCGGCGGAAACGGCAACTCGGCAGGAACAAGCGAATGCGCCCAGACCAAGCAAAAGAGCACGGTCGTCGCAGTGATGGCCGTGCTCTTTGCGCAGGCGTGATTACCGTGCCCAGCAACCGCCCCGGAACGCCGCGTGTTGATGTCTGGCGGCGTGATATCGCCTCATGAGGAACGGCGTACGGTGATCCGCCCGCTATGTCGCAGGACCCTGCTTTCTGTCAGCCATGCGCGGGTGATAAACACAGAACGGTTCTTCATCCATCATGTCGCCGGTGGCGGCAAACGCACGCGCACGGCATCCCATGCAGATGTTGCGAAACTCGCAGCAACCGCACTTCCCTTTCAGGTTGCCGGTGTCGCGCAGTTGCTCGAAAACGATCGAGTTCTCCCATACCTCGCGGAAGGTCTGCGAGCGGAGGTCGCCAGCCTTCATGGGCAGGTATCCGCAGGGGAACACTTCTCCTTCATGCGAGATGAAGCAGACCCCTGTCCCCGCAAGGCATCCTTTCGTCATGGCGTTCATGCCATCGGGGTGGCCAGAGCCAGGGTGACCGCCGGGGTGGCCCGGTTGCGTTCTATCAACCATGCCACCCAATTCGGCGTTCTTTTTGATGATGACGCCGGTGGCGCCCGGCATCATCATCTCGGCCGGCCCAATCTGGTGTTCAGTTGACTTGCCAAGGGCCTGCGCGCCGTAGCCCGCTTCCTTGCGCTCGGCGGCGCGGCGCTGCCGCACGACGCGGAAGTAGTGGGGCGCGCACGTGGCCTTCAACTCGATGCCGCCTTCGAGTGAGCGGTCGTAAAACCAATGCAGCATCTTCTCGTATTCCTCGGGCGCGACCATCTGCGACGCAGCGATATCGACACCGCAGCCCACGGGCACCAGGAGGAACGTGTGCAGTGCGTCGGCGCCGATGCCTTGCGCGAGGTCAAGCACCGCCGGAAGTTGATCCGCGTTGTGCCTGGCGATGGTCATGTTGATCTGCACCTGCATGCCAATCTGCTTCAGGTTGCGCAGGCCGTGGATGGCCGCCTCGAATGCGCCCGGAATGCCGCGGAAAGTGTCGTGGGTCTCGGCGTCGGCGCCGTCCAGACTGATGGACACGCGTTTCACGCCGCAATCCTTAATGCGCTCCGCAACATCCCTGGTGACCAGGGTGCCGTTGGTAGCGAGGGCGACGCGAAGACCATGGTCAGTGGCAAACTTTGCCAGATCGAAAACGTCGCGGCGATAAAGAGGCTCGCCACCGCTGAGCACGAGGATCGGACTGGCATAGTCGGCAATCTGCGTGATGATGTTGCGGGCCTTTGCCGTGGGGAGGTCGAGCGGCGAGGAAAGTTCGGTGGCGGTAGCGCGGCAGTGGATGCAGCGCAGGTTGCAGCCCTTGGTCAGTTCCCAGAAGATCAGTCGCGGCTTGCTGGTGGCCGTCTGAGGCGCCATAACGGTTCCGGTGCTCATCAGGGGGTCTCCTTACGATGGCAATCGCTATCCCTGTAAGATTTTCACGATATAGGGGATTGTCCGCCCGAGCCGTGAGCCTTGTACGAACGACCTGTGACCTATATCACGGGCAGTTATAAGCACGTTATCGGCGCAGTTTTGTTAAGCTTGAGCGAGACACATGGGATTCGAGACCTTTCACGGAAACCGCAGCGTCGTCGAGCGTTTGCGGGAGATGCTGGCACGCGACCGCTTCCCCCACGCAATCATATTGTCCGGACCGCGAGGGAGCGGGAAATTCACGCTCGCCCAGATGCTCGCGAAAGCGATGAACTGCGTTTCGCCGCCGATGGGCGGATTGCCGGATTTTTGCGGCACTTGCGAAAGCTGCACGAAGATCGCCGAGGCTGACGATCTGGAGGCGCGTTTCGCCGAGGCGGTGGAGGCGCGCGAGTCGCTGCGCGAGGCAGATAAGAAGGAAACACGCATCTTCGTACAGAGTCACCCGGAAGTCCTCGTGGTTCCGCCGGATCCGCCGCAGATGATGATCAAGGTCGACCAGGTAAGGCATGTGATCGGGACGGCTTATCACAAGCCGGACAAGGGGTCACGGCGCGTGTACATCTTCACGGACTCGGCTTTCATGAAAGAAGCCGCCAACTCACTGCTTAAGCTGCTGGAGGAGCCACCAGAGTTCGCAACGCTGTTTCTCCTGACGGAGAATGCGGGCGAGTTCCTGCCCACAATCCGTTCACGATGCGTGAACTTCACTCTGGCGCCGCTGAAGACCGATGAGGTGGAGCGGTTCGTGGCTTAGGCGCATCCGGAATGGAAT
>JAEZPW010000062.1 GCA_023441255.1 Acidobacteriota bacterium | reverse complement strand
CTTCACTGTTGGGAGCGACGCACCAGGCAGGGGAATATCGTTTCCGAGCGGCGGCAAAAGACGATGGACGAGCCCAACGCCGTTCGTATCACCGTTTCTGATACAGGACCGGGTATCGAACCCGAATACCATCAGGAAATCTTCGACGATTTTGTAACACTTCGGCATCCGGATACAGGATCGCGCGGCACAGGCCTTGGCTTGGCGATTGCGCGGCGCCTGGTGCTGGCGCAGCAAGGGAAGATTTGGGTCGAGAGCGAAATCGGGACAGGAAGCAGATTTTCCTTCCTGCTACCGCTCGAGCCCGTTGCTTCTTGAGGAAGAGGTTGCTGAATGGGAACGCCACGAATTCTCGTCGTCGATGACGAGCCTAGCATGCTTGCGTATTTGCGCACGCTGCTCGAGATTAATGAGTACATAGTCGAAACGGTTGCGAGTGGCAATGATGCGCTCGACGCCGTTGTCCGCGGACCGGTCCCTGACGTCGTTCTGCTCGACATGGTCATGCCCGGCATGGACGGACTGGAGACGCTGGACCGCCTGCGTCACCTCCGTCCGGGTATTAAGGTAGTCATGCTGTCATGCGTGAGCACCACCCGCAAAGTTGTGGACGCCATCCGCTTGGGCGCGCAAGACTACCTCACCAAGCCGTTCCAGGAATCGGAATTGGATGCAACCCTGCGCCGGTGTATTGGATATTCCGTCGAGGCGGAACCGGTACAGATTTCCGAACAAGATCAGCTTTCTCCTGAACTGCAGTTTATCGCAGGGAGCGCGGCCATGCGCAAGGTCCGTGCTCAGGCGGCGCAGGTGGCCCGCATTAATGTTCCCGTGCTGATGCTTGGTGAAAGCGGCGTCGGCAAAGAAGTTGTCGCGCGTTTGATCCACAAGTTATCGCCACGTGCCCATCGAACTTTTCTCAAAGTGAATTGCGCCGCGCTGCCGGCAGATCTTCTTGAAAGCGAACTCTTCGGCTACGAGCCCGGCGCCTTCACCGGTGCTAACCGTCCCAAGCCCGGGAAGTTTGAGATCTGTAATCACGGAACGATCCTGCTTGATGAGATCGGCGAAATGCCGCCGTCTTTGCAAGCCAAGCTTCTTCACGTATTGCAGGATCAGCAGTTCTCGCGCCTGGGTGGCCGCACCACCATCAGCGTAGATGTGCGTATACTCGCGGCGACGAACGTCAACATCCAGCAGGCGATCGCCAGCAAGCGCTTGCGGGAAGACCTCTACTACCGGTTGAATGCGTTTACGCTGCACCTGCCTCCCTTGCGTGAGCGCCGGGAGGAAATCCCGCTCCTGCTAAAGCACTTCATGGCGCACCTGTCCGAGCGTTATGCCCGGTCGCCTCTGCCGTTTTCTCCTGCGCTCATGGAAGCTTGCATGAGATATCACTGGCCAGGGAACCTGCGCGAACTGGAGAACCTTGTTAAGCGCTACCTTATTCTTGGGGATGAGGCGCTTATCCTTTCGGAACTCGATCCCCAGAATCCGAACATGATCGGCCTGCCGGGCGCGCCTGCCCGCCGTGCCGCAGACACAAGCGATCTTAAGACGCTCGTTCGCGGCCTGAAGGACGAGGCCGAAATGCAAGCCATCAGCGACGCACTCGACCAGACCAAGTGGAACCGCAAGGAAGCAGCACGCATGCTCAAGATCAGCTACAAAGCGCTTCTTTACAAGATTCGTCAGTACGGGATCGAGCCGCAGTCGGAAAGCAAACTCATGCGGCAACAGGTGGCTTAGCGGTTGCGGCGTGCCGTGAGCTTGGCTGCCGGCATTCACTTGGAGCTTGAAAGCGCTCTGCTAGGCGGCCGGCCGGCGGCCGATCTATCTCTTCTTGTTCTCTTTCTTCTTCATGAACTCGACAAACATGTTCTCGAACGGCATGTCGCTCGTCCTCAGTAAGTGCCGGACGCTGCGGCCGGTGACAAGGTGGACGACTTCCTCCGCGATGTTCTTGGCGTGATCGCCGGCACGTTCCACCGACTGGGCCATGAACACCACGTGGAAGCTCTCCTGCCGCGCTGCACCCTCCGGATGTTCAATGTGACGGACCAGCAAGAGGTTGCGCAATCGATCCAGCTCGGTGTCGGCGCGTAGAACGGAAACTGCAAGCTTCGGGTCGCGTTTTGAATAGGAATTCTCCGCAACGGTCAGCATGCGATCCAGTAATCTCGCCATCGTCGAGAGGTCTTTCTTGTCCTGCGGGTCAATACGTGACGAGCACTCGCGCAGGCGATTCGCAATCCCGAGGAGAAGGTCGCCAATACGCTCGAGTTCTATGATGAGCTTTAGACACGCAAGAAGTTCGCGCGCCTGTTCAGGTCTGACGCCAACGATGGAGGCGGTGACCCCTTCGTTGATTTCGCGATCCAATGCGTCAAGGTCCTCTTCCCGCTGCTTGGTTCTATCTAGCGCTTCGGGTGTCGCCTTCGATATGGCCTCGACGATGGCAGCGGCTGCCGACCTGGCAGCCTCACAGCCCTGAAGCGTACGCTCAAGCAGGCCCGAGTACTCAATTGCCGGTTGCTTGTTGGTAGCGGTGCTCATCACGGCTCCTATTCACACTATCTCCCGACTATTCGATGTCTACCATAGGATGACTCGCTGGGCATCAACGGTAGGTAAATAAACGGCTGGTCAGCCCAGTACGAATGTCGGAATCGGTTCATGCGGCGCGCACATGCCGCTCAGAGAGCATCTCCCCCGTGATCAGCAGGTCGTCAAGTGTGGACTGAAACGGCGTAAGCACCTCGACGCCTTCCTGCGTTACCACCACCACGTCGCAGTGCCGTATTCCGCCGAAACCCTCTATGTACACAGCCGGTTCGAGATTGAAGACCATACCCGGTTCTAGAATTTCCCCTGACTGTGGGTGTATCCGCGGCCGGGCATTGCTTGATATCGCCTGAAAACCGACACCATGTCCCGCTGAGTGCTTGAATTCGTTCCCGAAGCCTCGACGGGCCAGTTTTTCGCGAGCAGCATGGTCGACGGCGCTGGCGCGCGCTCCCGGAGCGATTTTGCGTAAAGCTGCAGTGCGTGCCGCCAGAACCGCCTCGTAGATCGCAAGGACGTGATCGTCCGGGTCTCCGATGCAGTACGTCCGCGTTATGTCGGTCCAGTAACCGTCTGCATAGGAATCGCAGTGTGTAAGTACGAGATCATGCTTCTGAATGACCCGATTCCGGGAACGCGCATACGCGCCCTGCGCCAGCGCCGAGTTCGGGCCGCTCATGCAGAACGCGTATCCATCGGCGCGCATCGTTTCCTCCCACCCTGTTCCGACGACCGATAGGGGGGAGCGAAAGTTCGCGGCCGCTTGCGTCTCCAGCAGACTGTCCCTGAGTTCCGCCGCGCCTGCGAGAAAGGCAGACTCCGCAATGCGGCAAGCGCGGCGAATCTTTGCCACTTCGGCCGGAGTTTTATAGGCAGAAAGCGTCGCAAGCACTTCGTCCGCCGGAACCAGCGTCGCGGACGGCGCTGCTGCATGCAGCACTGAAACGATGGATCCGCCGAACAGGTGCATAGCTGCATACGAGGCCGACTGCGACGAAGGACCGCGTTCGAAACCGATGCGTCCAGTTGTGATTCCGAGGCCGTGCAACGCATCGGTGAGCGGCCCACGAACTGCGTCGTTCACATTTTGAAGCTTGTCGAGCGACGAGGCTCGGTACAGTCTCACCTCCGCCCACCCCTGCTGCGCCAAGTCGGCTTCGTCGTGCGGCACGATAACGACCTGACGTCCATCCGCACGAGTGATCGACAGGCTGGTGCCGACAACGGGCCAGTAACCCGTGGTCATCAGAACGTGGCCTGGAAGTGCGCAGACCAGACCGTCCAGGGCAACCTGTTGCAGGGCGTCCCGGATCCGCCTGACCCGCTGTACATCGTGCATGTTCTAATAGATGCCGGCACCAGCAAGCCGCGTCCGCGTTCCTGCCTGTCGAAGCTGCATGCCCGTCTATCGTCGCTTCCACAGCAAAGCACCGGCTACAACTCCGACAGCCAGGGCCCCAGTCGCTATTCCTGCCCGGATCATGGAACGCCTTAGTGCCCGTTTCCGCGGTTCGGTCACTTGGCCTTCGGGATAAATACCGTTTGGTCCGTGCTCGCCGTTGCGGATGGCCAACTGCATCACCTCTGCCAAGTGGAGAGCTTCGCGGTTCGTCTCCTGTGATATCTGCTCTTTGCAGCTGAATCCGTCGGCCATGATGATCGTGGAAAGACCCGCTTTTCTGACATCGGGCAGCAACGCCCTTTCCCCGCACGCAAGCGACACGGGATACTTGTCTTTCTCGTACCCGAATGATCCCGCCATGCCGCAGCATCCGGAATTCAGCAGGTTGTAGTCGATCCCCATCCGGTGCATCAGCGACTCTTCTTCGTACATCCGCATGATGGCCTTGTGATGGCAGTGTCCCTGCACAATCGCCTTCCGCTTCAGCTTCGGTGGGTGATAGCCATCCAGCTTGTTCTCAAGATATTCCGATAGCGTGAACGTCTGGCTCACCAGCTTTTTCGCAACCGCATTGTCCGGCATCATCGCGTGCAGTTCGTCGCGAAACACCGAACAGCAGCTCGGTTCCAGTGCCACAACCGCGGTGCCGGCTTCAATGTCTTCGTACAAGGCACCAAGCACCTTGCTGAGATATGAACGTGCTGTATCCAGGAAGCCGTAGTCATACAGCGGCCGCCCGCAACAGAGATGGCCGTTTGGTACTGCCACTTCGCAGCCCGCGTGCTCCAGAACATCCACAGCGGCCTTGAGCGTCTCGGGAAAGAAGTAGTTGTTGAAGGTATCTGGCCACAACAATACGCGCTTGCCGCCGGCGCGGCGCCTACCATCCTTCCGGTCCTTTTCCCGCTTCTTCCACCAGCTCTTGAATGTCTCCGGCGCAAACGCCGGGATCTGGCGCTCCTGCGGCATTCCAGCCATCAGCTTCGCCACGGCATTGAGCCCGGGCAATTGCGTGAACAGGTTCACGAATCCGGGTGCTATCGATGCCAGCCGTGACCACTGGTCGACGAATCCGAATGCGTACGCGTGACGGGGACGGATTCGTCCTTCCCAGTAGTGCGCCAGGAATTCCGACTTGTAAGTGGCTATGTCCACGTTCACGGGACAGTCGCCTTTACAGCCCTTGCACGCGAGACAGAGGTCGAGCGACTCCTTCACACTCTCATCCCGCCATCCATCTGCGATCACCTGGCCTTGCAGCATCTCCCAGAGATGGTGCGCGCGCCCACGCGTCGTGTGTTTCTCCTCGCGCGTGACCATGAAGCTGGGACACATCGTGTTGTCTTCCGCATTCTTGCCATCTTCGCGGCGGCACTTTCCGATTCCAACGCAACGCAACGCCGCGGAAGCGAAGCTGCCGTGGTCCTGCGGATACTTGAAGTGAGTCGACGGATCCCACGGAGCGTAATCAGCGCCCAGGCGCAAGTTCTGGTCGAACGGGTTGGCATCGATCACCTTGCCCGGGTTCATCTTCCAGTCTGGGTCCCATATGCTTTTGAACTCGCGGAACGCTCCAATCAACTCGTGCCCGAACATCTTGTAAAGGAACTGCGCGCGCGCCTGGCCGTCCCCGTGTTCTCCGCTGAGCGAACCGCCGTACTTGACGCAGAGATCGGTCGCCTCCTCCATGAACGAGCCCCACTTCTTTATTCCCTGACTCGAGGTCAGGTCGAAGTCGACACGGCAATGGATGCACGCCTGACCGAAGTGCCCGTAGAGCGCCGGATTGTAGTCGTACTTGTTGTAGAGTTCGCGCAACTCGCGCAGGTAGCCGCCGATCTTCTCCGGCGGGCAGGCTGAGTCTTCCCATCCCGGCCACGTGGCCGGCTGTCCGGGTACAAAGGCTGTCGCGCCCAGGCCAGATTCGCGCACCGCCCAGATGTGCTCCTGATCCTTCTCGTCCGTGTACATCTTCATCGATGGCGCGTTCTGCTCCTTCTTTAGTTCATCCATGAACTTCTGCGCCTGATCGATCGCATCCTCCTTCTGGTCAGCTCCGAATTCCACGAGCAGCCAGCCCTGTCCCTCAGGCAAGAGGTTCAGGTACTTCCTGTGGGGACCGCCCTTTATATGTATGTTCTTGATCAGGTGCCCGTCGATGCCCTCAAGTGCAACCGGCTTGTACGAATCGACCAGCATCACGTGGTCGGCGGCCTCGTAGATGGTTTTGTAGCCGAGCATCACCACGACGCGCTCCGGCCTGCCATCGATCAGTTTCACCTTCGCTTCCAGTACTGTGACCAGCGTGGATTCACTCCCGACCAGTGATCGCGCCAGGTTGAAACGCCCATCCTCTCTTCCCGGGATCAGCTGATCCAGGTTATAACCCGACACGCGTCGCGGGATCGGGGGATAGTTACGCTCAACGAGTCCGGCATAGTGATCGCGGAGAGACTTCAGATGTCGAAAGATCTCGCCTTTTCGCCCACCCTCGCGGGCTGCCTGCTGAAACTCGTGATCGTTCATCCAGCCGACGGTCATCCGCGTGCCGTCGTAGAGCAGAATGTCCAGCTCTTCCAGGTTGTTGTCCGCCTTTCCTGCCATTTGCGCGTGTGCGCCGCACGAGTTGTTTCCGATCATTCCGCCGAAAGTGCAATGGTTGTGCGTCGCTGGATCGGGTCCCCAGGTCAGTTTGTGTTTTGTGACCACCGGATGCTTCCGGGCCGTGTCACATACCGTGCCTGGCAGAACTCGCGCGTAGCGCTCGTAGGGATTCACCTCAAGCACTCCGTGCATGTACTTCGACCAATCGATCACCACCGCGACGTTACAGCACTGGCCCGCCAGGCTGGTGCCGCCACCTCTCGAGAGAATGGGTGCGCCAAAGTTCCGTGCCGCTGCGACGGTCGCGATCACATCGTCTTTACTCTTCGGAACCACGACGCCGATAGGCACCTGTCGATAGTTCGAGGCATCGACCGCATACATGGCCTTTGAACCGGCATCGAAGCGCACTTCGCCTTCTACGTGGCCCCGCAGTTCCTCTTCCAGTCCCCTTGCGTCCACCTTGTTGCCTGCCTTTCGCCAGTCCTGAGGCCGGCTACGCAACAATGCCTCTGTATCCTGGGTGCCTGTAGTGATATTTTCGGTGGCCATACTTGTCACATCTCCAGTGGGCAGTTCGGTGACCGCCCCTCTTCGTTTTGCCAACCAGGCATGATTCGGATCGACTATGCCGCGAAGCGCTTGGCGTCGGCTCGTTTGAGTTCCAGTCCCATTCCCGGCCGCGAAAGATCAGGCTTCAGCATGCCCCCGTCTGGCTCAGGAACCCCGTCGAAGAACATGCGCTCGATACGAACGTGGTCATGAAAATACTCCAGGTTTCGTAGTGGCACAGCGGCGCACGCCGCGTGCACGTGCTGCGCCGGGGCAGTGTGCCCGGACATTGGAACGTTGTACGCCTGGCACAATGTCGCAACTTGCAGGAATCCGGTGAAGCCGCCGCAACGTGTCATATCCGCCTGCTGCACGTCCGCCGCTCCCGCCTCGAGCATCCTGCGAAAGTAAAAGATGTCGTATCCGTATTCCCCGGCCGCGATATCCATGCCGGCAGGCGCGCGGTTCCGGAGCAGGTTCAACCCCGCCAGATCGTCGGACGAAACCGGTTCCTCGAACCAGCTCACGCCGAATCTGTCGGCGAAAATGTCTGCCTGCGCCAGTGCCAGCTTTTGGGAGTAGGCTCCATTGGCGTCCACGAAGAGACCGGCATGCTTGCCAATTGCATCTCGCGCCACCTTCACGCGTTCGATGTCGGCGTGAGCATCGCGCCCAATCTTCATCTTCACGAACCGGATTCCCTGCTCGACCCAGCCACCAAGTTGGTCCGCAAGTTGCTTATCTGAGTACGACGTGAACCCACCGCTGCCGTAGATAGGTACTCCAACGTGCACCTGACCGAGCAGTGTTACAAGCGGAACATCCAGCAGCTTCGCCTTGAGGTCCCACACGGCAGCATCCACAGCCGACATCGCCATCGACACGATCCCAGGCCGGCCCAGGTTGCGGATTTCGTGCCACATCCGCATATAAACATTCGGCGGAGACATCGCGTCCTGCTTCTCGACTGTCTTCGAGAGCTTCTGATGAATGAGTTCGGCGGTGGCGGTGTCGGCGTAGGTGTATCCTAGCCCGCGCTTGTCTCCTGCTTCTGCATGCACAATGACGATCGTTGTCGCGTCCCACTTCATCGTGCCGTCCGACTCGGGGAAGTCGGTCGGCACCGTGTACGCAGCAACTTCGACTTTGGTTATTGGTACCGAGCTGGATGCGTTCTTGGCCATACAGACACCTGGGCCCCGAACTCGATTGTGTGGCCTCTAATAGGGGAGATGACTGGGCGAACAGTTGGGAAGCCTGCTAGACGTCAAAAGTACAGCACATCGCGCAACGATATGTCGCGCAGCAGCCCGCTACAGTCACCTACGCCGCTCTCGCTCGGAGCAGCCGCGTTTGCCTGAGACTGCATCGGGCCGACCGCGTGCCCCTGACGATCATTTCCGAAGAGAATTGGAGGCGCGGGCAGGAGTCGAACCTGCTAATCAGACCTTGCTGGGCCTGCCCCGCAGCGGTTGGGTTCCGCGCCTCTGCAGAAGAAGAAATGCTGACTTCCGTGACTCTGATGACGATGAGGAGAGTGTGGATGTTTAAATTGTCAAGACCATCCGACCGACGCTCACTGGCTCTCGTCTCCGCGTTGCGGTTCCCCTTTTCCCCCAATTCGCGACAGTGAGATCTTGGTTCCGTTACCCTGCTTTTCAAGCACGATCGTGACCATGCCCCTGTCCGTCGATGCCATGATCGTCTGCTGATTTTCGTCGGCGGTGTTGACGGTCGACTTCGGGTACCGCGAACTGTAGAACTTCCCGACTTTTTCGATCGCGTCGTCCGTCTCAAATTCCGCTGACCCCACCGTGCTCCCGCCGAAAGCTACCGCGCTCGCGCCGGGCAGTGGCCTGGCCCCGGGGTATACCTCGAAGCCCATTTCCCTGGCCACCTTCGCCGAATCCTCATTGCTGGTTACCTTGCCCCAGGGTGTCGAAACGGTCGCGTTCTCCCCCCTCTGCTCCACCCGGATGGCCTTCTTCAGCTTGTAACCCGCCCAGAAAACGCCGGCAAAGGCGAGCAACGCAAGACCCACCACAATCACCGCGATAATAATGATTACCTTGACCGCGCTGGCCCCGCCCCCGGGTGCGGGTACCGGTTGTACTGCGCCCGCCGGCGCTGCTGCGAGGGCCGGTGTACGTGTGGCCGCTGTGCTCGCCGCCGTCCCTGCCGTAGACGGACTTGTGCCGCCTGCCGGGGTTTGGGCCCCCGTCGCAACCGCTTCCGGCACACGCGTGCCGCACGCGGGGCAGAACTTGGCCGTATCTTCAATGCGGGCGCCACATCCTGTACAGAAAGCCATGCATCACCTCTTCGGGAGCGACTATCGTCAGCGCTCGAACGCTCGTTCGAGCGGAGTATAGCGCAAAATACCTGTCTTAAATCAGTCCCTTGGGACGGATGTCCGTTCCAGCTCTGTTCGGACATCACGAAAAGCTGTGACTAAAGTACATTGACGGCGCTGCGGGAAGGGGTAGAATGTACTTGGTCTTGAAAATGATTTTCAACTTCGGACGAAAACGAACTCGCAAGCACTCTCGGGCCTCTGCGCAGCAACCGCTGCAGCCTTCTCTTTCGCAACCGCCCGGTTCGGATGTCGCGGGTGCTCCGTTGGCGTTCGGCCCCGTTTACGCCGCCCTGTCCGACATGGAAGTGGGCGGCCGGGGTGTGCTGGCCGAGTTTAACCTGCCGGAAAATGTGGCCGAACAGTTGATGAACCTGGGATTTGTCCCCGGACTGGAAGTCACTGTCGCCCAGAGTGGACCCGGCGGAGATCCGCGCGTTTACCGTGTGGACGGCGCCGAAGTGGCGCTGCGGGGTGAACTGGCGAAATTCATCGCGGTGGCGCCTGCCCTTCAGACCGCCGCTGAACCGGCGCACCTTACCATGACTTCGACTGATCGTCGCATCCCCGAGGCGGCTATCCCTCTTAGACAGGAAGCGAGTGCCGACTGATGGGTGTGTCGGCCATTGCCTCCGGATCCTGCCATTCAACTTCTTCCGGTAATGCAGGTAGTGCCTCCCGGACGATTGCGGTCGTAGGTCCGCCCAACGCCGGAAAGACCACCTTATTCAATCGACTCACGGGGCTGCGGCAGCGTGTAGGCAATTTCCCAGGAGTGACCGTCGAACACCACACGGGGTATATCAAGGACTCACACGGCAGTGAGGTCGCACTGATCGACCTCCCGGGAATTTACAGCCTGACGCCGAAGTCCGAAGACGAGAGAGTCACTGTCGACGTCCTTAAAGGCGAGATGGATGGTATGCGCCGTCCCGACGCAGTCATTCTCGTTCTCGACTCGACGAACCTGAACCGGCACCTCGTGCTCGCCGCGCGTGTCATCGGTTTGGGTTTGCCGACCCTGGTCGTGCTCAACATGGCGGACGAGTTACGAAAACAGGGCGGCACGCTCGACGTACTGGCACTGGCGCGCCAACTCGGTACTCCGGTCGCCATGGCAAGCGCGGTAACAGGGCAGGGATTCGAAGCCATAACGCGATTCGTTTCCGCCACACACAGCTCGCCGTCGCCACTGGATCTGCCGGTGCTGGGAAACACGCGTGACTGTCGCGACTGGGCCATAACAGTCAGTACGAACGCGGCCTACAGCCGGGGCACAACACCGAAGTGGACGCAACGTCTGGACTCCGTTTTTCTGCACCGGAACTGGGGACCCGTCATCTTCGCCGTCGTTATCGTTGGGGTTTTTCAGGCGATATTTTTCGTCGGGCAACCGCTTTCAGATGCTTTTCAGGCCATCCTTGATTTCAGTGGAGCCCGATTGGGTGCACTGATGCCCTTTGGGTGGCTGGAGTCGCTACTCATTAATGGTATCTGGAAGGGCGTCGGCTCAGTACTCGTCTTCTTACCGCAGATACTTTTGTTGTTCCTTGTCATCGGCATTCTGGAAGATTCAGGCTACCTTGCCCGTGCGGCGGTCATTGCTGACAAGACCATGGCTCGCGTTGGATTGAATGGAAAGTGTTTCATTCCGCTTCTGTCCGCGTACGGCTGTGCGGTTCCGGCCATAATGGCCACTCGCACCATCGAGAGTAAGCGCGACCGCATCGCGACCATCATGATCGCGCCGTTCATGACGTGTTCCGCCCGGCTTCCCGTGTACACCATGTTCATAGCGGCGTTCATCCCCAATCGTCCCCTGTTGGGCATCTTCTTCGGAACGCGTGCCGCTGCGATGTTGGGGCTCTATTTGTTGGGCTTCGTCATGGCCGTGGTGACCGCACTCGTGCTCAAGTCCAGCGTGCTCAAAAGCAAGGAATCGCCTTTCATGATGGAGATGCCCCCGTACCGGTGGCCGACGCTGCGCGGGCTTGGACTACGGTTGGTGGACCGAAGTAAGGCATTCCTCATGCGAGCGGGAACCGTTATTCTCGCCGTATCTCTCGTGCTTTGGGCGCTGACCAACCTGCCGCTGCATCACGGAAGGCCGCCTGAGATTCAGGACAGTGTCGTCGCCACCGTGGGCCACACCATCGAACCTGTCATCCGTCCGCTCGGCTTTAACTGGAAGATCGGTGTGGGGCTGGTATCATCAACTGCCGCCCGAGAGGTCATCATCGCGACCTTGGGAACACTGTATGGAGTTGATCCCGAATCACACGCGATGGACCTGCAGGAAGCGTTGCGGCACGAGATGACACCTGCTGCCGCGGTCGCGCTCCTGGTCTTCTTCGCCTTCGCCATGCAGTGTATGTCCACCATGGCGGTGGTCCGGCGCGAGACTAACAGCTGGAAATGGCCGGTCCTCCAGTTTGCCTACATGACGGGCCTCGCCTATGTGGCAGCTCTGATGGTATTTCAGGTTGGCAGCCGTATCACATAGATCGGCTTCGGTTTCTCAAAACCGCGGCTCCGCCTTTTCACCTCAAAGCGCTTACACGACCCCAAAGACGATCGACGCCCGCCAACTCGTTCCGGCGTAGCCTACGCGGGGACAGGTTCACCCGGGATATATTGCGGACCCAGCGCCTTCTCCACGATTTCTATTCCGACTTTTCGGAGGAAGTCCTCCGGCGACTCGCCACCGATCAGGACGAAGGTGTAATCGTTGGGCAGGAACGTGTACTGGTCGCCGCTGGACGCATCCAATTGCGTCTTCAGCATCACGAACGTTGACGCGACCCGTTGCACCTGCGTATGCAGCAGGACCCTTATGCGGCCCTCCGCCCTAGCTCTTTCCAACTGTTCGCGGTTGCGTTCGCGGGCGCGCGCAAAGTTCGACCCTCGATGGCATAGGGCTACACGGTTCTTCCCGGACCGGCTGAGCGCCAGCGCGGCTTCGATTGCGGAATCGCCCCCACCCACGACGAGCAGATCTTTCTCTTCGTAGGAATCGGCTTCGATCAGCCGGTAGGAGACTTTGGCGAGGTCCTCACCTTCAACCGCGAGTCGGCGCGGGCTGCCGCGCTTGCCCATGGCGAGCACTACATTGCGCGCTTTATAACCCCCTCGCGGGGTGACTACATAAAATCCGCCGTCAATCCTGTGAATGGATTCGACCTTCTCGTTCGTGCGGATCTTAACCCCGGTGTTTTGGATGATCGTCTCCCACACTGACAGCAGTGCCTCCTTGCTGCCGTCGCCGACGTAAAGTGCGCCGTAGAGCGGGATTTCGAGCGGTTCGGCCATCAGGAATTTCTGACGTGGGTACTGCCGAATCGTGGCCGCGATCTCGCCCTGTTCGAGTGTCACGTACTTCATCCCGTACTGGTGCGCTGTCAACGAGGCGCTCAGCCCGGCGGGGCCGGAGCCCACGATCGCGACATCATGAAACTCTTCCTGGGCCGTGGGATTACCGTCGGACGCATTCGACTCCCCGGCGTCACTTCCACCAGGGACGACAACCTGTTCTTCCGCGACGGCTGCAGCAGTCCCCTGACGCGTGCGGCGCCGAAGGTGGTCTATCACAAGTTTGCCCTCGTTGATCGCCGTCTTGATCAGGCCCATGCCGCACAGTTCGCCAACGATGAACACACCGGGAATATTGGTTTCAAAGTTTTCCTTCACGAGCGGAACACGCATGGTCTGCAGCACGCCGTCGAAGGAGAGCGTGATCGCCTGCGTAGGACAGACCTCGGCGCACTTTGCATGACCAGTGCAGCGTTCGGGATGGGCAAGAATTGCTTTCCCGTTACTTAGCTCCAGGGTCCCGGTCTCGGGACATTCGTGCACACAACTGCCACACCCAATGCACATCGAGGCATTAATAACTGGCTTTGCCTTACCGCCCGGCTCGGTCGCTGGCGTGGCCGCGGGCTTCTGCTCGGAAGTGAGATGGACCGTCCACATGGCCATTGCCGCGCCGCAATGTGGGCAGAACGAGGTTCCCTTCTCCATGGATTGGCCGCACCGCGGGCACGGGCGCCGCTCCTTCGGACTGGCCGCTTTGGCTGATCCTCCTTTCGAGGCCGTCAGCTTCTTCAAGTACCCGCGCACGAAGAACAGCGTAATGGCGCCTGCGAGCAGGAATGTCAGCAGCGTATCCATGCGATCAGAGGAACCCCAGCGAAATTACGACGATGATGTGGATGGCCGCCAGCACAGCAAACGAATAACTGAACGGCCGGTGAACCACGTGCCATAAATGAAAGACCTGCTGCGTACGTGACAGGAATACGATGCGCTTCGACAGAGCCGACTTCCGGCGCGCCGCCGCGATAGCGCGTTCAAGTTCGGCATTTGATGAACGCAGCAGCCCGCCGAGGCACGCCACGGTGGCGCCAAAACCGAGCACGCGAATTCGCAGCCGCGCGATATGCAGTGGGCGAGCGGCATCCAGCGCAAGCATGTGCAGCATGGCCCGATAGGCCGCCATGTTGCGAACATCGGCCGCGGTCGGCATCCGCATCATGGGCTCCAGATATTCAGCAGGAACGAGATGTTGGTGCTCCAGTTCGCGGCCGAGGTCAGCTTCCATTCCCTCCAGCTCTTTCAGTGACAACTCCGCCGAGTTAAGCGAGCGTGGAATCTGCGCGTAAATGTAGCGCCCCACCACGCCACTAACCGCGACAGCAAACATGATCCAGAACGCCATGCCGGCAATGCCCTGGAACTTGAACGACGCATGGAAAGCGATGATGACCGGCGCGGTGAGTCCCGCGATCACATGGAAGTCGAGCCAGTGGCGGGCCTTGCCGCGGCGCGCAAGCCAACCGATCCGTTTACGCAGTGCGTAAAGAAAAATCAGCAGGAATAGCCCAAGCCCCAGCATGCCGAGTTTGATCCCAATAACTCCGCTCGGCTTTAGCAGGTGGTGCTTGGGCGAGAATGGGCGGTCGGCGGCACTTAACAGGTAGTAATCAAACCCGTATGCGGCAAGTGCAAGCACCAGGGCGATTGCTACGGCCGCGCAGACATACACGCGCCGGCGATGCGCCCGTTCTGGATCAACCGCCAGCGCACTATAGTTCGTCAGTGTGAGAGGCGCACTCATGGCTTCTTGTGTGACCGTTTGCCAGTGTCGGGCACGGTTGCAGTTTTGTTAGGCAAGGATGAGCCCTCCCCGAATGCGGCCGCATTGTTACCCGATGCGTCAGCAATTGTTGTTTGCGTGTCCACCATGAAACGCTGATAGTTAGTGAAGCGGTGGACGTTTCGCCAGTGCTGCCGGAGCGATTCGACTTCAACCGTTGCGACAGATGGGAAACGGTACGCGCGGTCCCAACCGGGTAGTTGCATCGGTGCGTAGTCTACCTCCGCCTTAAGAGAGCGCAAGCCGGCATCCTGCATATCATTCGCGAGCGACGTCTCGATACGGGCGATCATGCCTGTCGCCGTATCGATCCACGCGATCCCTGCGAGTTCAAGCGGATACTCCCGCCCACGGACCGCGAGCGCCGCTGGAGTACGCGTACCGGGAATGTGCGTAAACCGCAGGCGCGAGAACTGCTCTCCACCGATGACATCGGCAGGCAACGCCTCAAACCTGAAGCTGTTTCGGTAGTACGGGTGGAATATTAGGAACAGCGTGGAAAAGCCGTTCGTTATCAATAAAGGAGAATTGCGTTTGGACGGCTTGTCGTTCTTGTCCTCGAGGCGTGACTCATTCAGCAGGAGGTCGTCTCCGGTACCCTGCAGAAGAATGAGGTAGTCGTACGTGGAGTCGTATTCAATTTCGGGCCGTGTGTTCCTGGCATTGAATTTGACCTGCGACACCCGCTCCGTGCAACGAACGTCAGAAACCTGCTCCAGGAAGCTGCTGACCTGCCGCGTCGTTCGGTTCAGCAGAGACGTGACGTCTTCAGCATGAGCGAACGTCTGGCAGAAGAGTACCAGCAGCACTGCGATCAGCCGATTTCTCCAGACGTATTTTCTTTCCGACGCGGTGTTCATGGCTCGATCAGTTGCTTGCGGCCGTCCGCTGCGGCGCAGCGTTTGCATTGGCGATAGCCGCAGCACCCTGCGCTGCTGAATCTGCTGCATTGGCGGCCTGCTCCTTTCTGTGCGAACGATTGTCGAACCGGTACCCAAAAGTCGTATACCACTGGTTGTAGCTCTGAACGCGGCCGCGCTGGATGGTGAAGCCGGATTCGAAGAAGTAGTGCGCGCGCAGATTGACGTCCGCACGCATGTTGATGAAATGCGAGCCATTGTCGCGGGAAAGCGATGAGATGAACGACTGTTTGCCAAACTGGGCTTCCGCGCGCAGACCGTCTCCGAAATTTCGCGAGAGCGAGAGCGAACGGTAGGAGCCCGTCGTAAACGAACTGTTAAAGCGCGAGTAACGAACGTCGGCGTCGACCCCGGTACGCCAGATGCGGCCAACGGTCACCCCATACATCGTGTTCCACGAACTTCGCGTATCGCGATTAGTGCTGCTGCGGCCAAGGTTGTTGTAGAACGTCACACGACGCGGCAGTTGCACTCGAACGCCCCCGCTGATCCCCTGAAACAGGTACTTGTCCAGCAGTCCGGTACCGACGAGTTGCGGGTCGAATGTGGGCACGTCCCTGAAGTAGCTGTGATTCAGGTCGAGCGAGACGCGCGGATGCACCTGGAAGCGCATGCTCAGGAAGCTGCGGCTCAGGCCTGCGCCGACCGCGGCCTGGGACGGGTCCGTCTTGGGACGGTCGATCTGGAACGAGTGGAAGAGCGTGAAGTCTCGCTTGTACGAGATCGTGTTATCGGCAAAGAAGAAAGGACGGTCGATCTGAAACCGCGTCATACTGACGCCAAAGCCCACGGTGCTGCTGTATTTCACATGGTCGAACGACCCGCCATCGAAGTTGACGAAGCTGCCCGCGATGCGGCGATTGGGGTCGTAACTCCATGACGTTGGGTCCGGCGTCGAGCCTGCGAAGATGCCGGCTGTCGCTCGCTTGGACACTTTTCGCCCGACGTAGCCACCGTCGATTGTTTCCAGCGAAGCGGCCCAGGGTAGATACATGCGACCGAATCCGGCCACCCACTTCGACTTCGGGTTGGAATACGTGAAGCTGAGATGGTAAGTGCGGTTCATCAGGTCCTGCAGCGTCTGTGATTCCGCCGAACTGGCACGCAGGCTGCCTCGCCAGTGCCCGCTCAGGTTCCAGTATGTGCCGTTTATTCGGGTGATTTCAGCACGCAGGACGAGACCAAGTTGGTGTGTTGACGAGCCGAACTGGCCAAGGTTGCTCGTACCGCTGTAATCGAAACCGATACGTCCGCTGGCGCGGTTGACTTCGGGCAGGGGCGGCCGCGGCACGAAGTCGCGAACATCTTCATCCAGCGGATCACCTTCAGTGAAGCTCACAACTGCCGGATACCGCCGTGTATTGCTGAGGACATTCTTCTCAATCAGCTTGGTGACCTCCTCGGCGGTGAGCGAGGCAATGTCGCCGGCTACGATCGGTCGTGTCGACGAAAGCACTTCACACACTGCGGAAGTCTCCGCGACAGTTACGACCTTCAGTTGAGCGACGACAACGAAAGCGTCCGCGCCGTCGCTGCTCTGGGTCTTTGCATCAGCGGGCAGCGCACCCTTGATCACAAGTGCGGACCCTTCGGCCAAGCCCGCGTTGCGTCCGGCCTCGAGATAGACAACGTCGCTCGCGACGTATTTCACCCGAAAGCTGGAATGTACGCTGGCTGAGGTGTCACCTGTGTCCTGTGCTGCTGCCGCAATCACGGCGCTCAGCAAGAGGATCGCCACCAGAGATCGGGTCATCGTTAGTCGCCCCTCCCTGTCGGGTGACACCCATAACAGCTTGTTGCCGTGTAGGTGAAATTCCGCACATCCCTGTGGTGGCCTACAGTATTGGCCTCCGAGTGCTCGTGGCACGTGATACAGGAGAACGCGGCGTAGTTCGCGGAGTTTATGTGGCAATCGGCACACGTGGTCCATCTACCCGCGTGGTTGCCGGAGTAGATGGGGAACCATGTGTGGTTGAAAGTCGCTCCGGCCCACGACGTGGTGTTGTGGCACGTGTTGCAGGTAGTAGGAAATCCCGAGGCTTGGTGATTCGGGTTCGTGGTCCCTGTGTAATCCGCCTTGTGGCACGAGTAGCAGTCCGTCGGCGTACCGGCGTAGCGCCCGCCCACATGACAGTTTGCGCAGGCCACTTTCACGTGCGAACCCGTGAGCGGGAACGCAGTCTTGCTGTGGTCGAACGTGGCCGGCTTCCAGGCAGTTGTCGTGTGGCAAACGGCACAGGTGGTCGGGAATCCGGCGGCGACGTGATTAGGGTCGGTCGTGTTGTTGAAATCGTTCTGGTGGCAGCCGACACATGCCGTGCTCACGTTGCTGTAGTTGCCATTGACGTGGCACGTTGCGCAGGCCACTTTCACGTGCGAACCCGTGAGCGGGAACGCAGTCTTGCTGTGGTCGAACGAAGCCGGCGTCCATCCCTTCGTGCTGTGACATACGGTGCAATCCGTCGGGAAACCCGCGGCTTTGTGGTTCGGGTCCGTCGTCTTATTAAAGTCGTTGATGTGACAGGATGCACAGTCTTTCGGCGTCCCGGCATACTTTCCATTCACATGGCAGGACGCGCAGGCCACGTTCACGTGCATGCCCGTCAGCGGAAATGCAGTTTTGCTGTGGTCGAACGAGGCCGGCTTCCATCCATTCGTCGTATGACAGGTCTGGCATGTAGTCGGAAACCCCGATGCTTTGTGGTTCGGGTCGGTCGTGCCGTTGAAGTCGTTCATGTGGCACGATGAACAATCCGTGGGCGTTCCTGCATACTTCCCGTTCACGTGGCACGATGCGCAAGCCACGTTCACGTGCTGGCCCGTTAGCGGGAATGCAGTCTTGCTGTGGTCAAAGTTGGCGGGTTTCCATGCGGTGGTGGTGTGACAGACCGCGCACGTGGTCGGGAATCCGCTGGCCTTGTGGTTCGGGTTCGTGGTCGCGTCGAAATCTTTCTGATGGCAGCTGGCACAATCTGTCGCGACGTTCGAGTAGTTGCCGTTGACGTGACACGTTGTGCAAGCGATCGTCTTGTGCGCGCCCGTTAGCGGGAATCCGGTCTTGCTGTGGTCGAAAGCTGCCCCAGTCCATCCAGCCGTCGTGTGGCAAGTCTGACAAGCGGTCGGGAAACCGGCAGCTTTGTGGTTCGGGTTGGTCGTGTTATTGAAGTCGTTGATGTGGCACGAGGCGCAATCAGTGGGCGTGCCCGCAAATTTTCCGTTCACGTGGCATGAAGCACACGCTACATTCACGTGAAGACCTGTAAGCGGGAACTTCGTGAACTTATTGTGGTCGAAGGTCGCCGGGCGCCACGCTGCCGTCGTATGGCACACTGCGCAATCCTGGGGGAACCCGCCCTGCACGTGATTCGGGTCTGTCGTCGCGTTGAAATCCTTCAGGTGGCAGCTGGAGCAGTTCGCCTGGGTGTTCTTGAAATTGCCGTTCAGGTGGCACGAACGACAGTCGAGCGTTGCATGCATTCCGGTCAGAGCAAATCCGGTGAACTTGGCATGGTCGAATTTGGCGCCGAACCATGTGTCCATCGTGTGGCACGACTCGCACTGCGGCGGGAATGCCAGGGCCACGTGGTCGATCGATTTAGCGGTCTTGAACTGCTGAGCGTGGCACGAGAAGCAGTCCGTCGAAAGTCCCTTGAATCGTCCTGCAGCCGCCTGCCGATGGCAGTCTTCGCATTGCAGCGTGGCATGTGCACCGGTAAGTGGGAAGCGGTTCTGGTGCAGGCTGATGTCGCGCACTGACACGCGCCAGCCCTTCACGCTGTGACAGCTCTGGCAGTTCGCCGCCATTTGTCCCCGGTGAATGTCGGCATGGCAGTCGGCGCATGTGTGACCGACATTCGTGAACAGAAGCTTCGTGTGGCACTGGGTACAGGTGACGTTCTCATGCATACCGCGAAGCGGATAGCGCGTTTTGTTGTGGTCGAACTCAGGCAGTGATCGGATCGGCTTCCAAGTAGTAAATGTGTGACAGTTTTCGCAGGATTGGGCCAGCGTCCCGTGCGGACTGACCGTCTGCGCCCGAGGCACGGTCTGCGATTGCTGGGCGGAACCCGTCCAGAGGACCGAGAGTAGGATTGCAATCAGCGTGGGCACCGATTTCGTTCTTGGCCTTTCGTGTCGCCCCTTCCGGGGTCACGGTTTCGCTTCGCGCTCTGCGCTGGATGAACCTCCAAAAAAGAAGCCCATCAGTTTCATATCTACAACCCCGTTGCCGGTGCCACCTTGCTGCCGTGGCATGCGGCACACGTCGTCGGCGTCGGCCGGTAGAACAACACCGGCCTGTCGTTGACTTCGCGCTTCACTACGTGGCACGCGTTGCAACGCACTTGGGCATGAGCTCCTCGCAGCGAGAAGGCAGTCTTCTCATGGTCAAACGACGAAGGGCGCCACTTATTCGTGTTGTGGCAATCGGCGCATAGCGGCCCTTGCTTCTCGCTCCCCGCTCCGGGGAAGGAACGTGGCACCGCTGTACCTGTTAACGCGGCCAGAGTCAGGTGTGTAAACTGCGCGCCATGCGGATCTTCATGACATCCTTCGCACTTCGATGGCACGCTCTTAAAGTTCACATTTAGCAGTTTTCGTTCCAGATTCGGCGGGCGATGACATGCGGCGCATTCCACAGCCCGGTGCGTTCCCGTCAGAGCGAAGTTAGTACGTTCATGATCAAAACGTTGCAGGTCATTCCACTGTTTTGTGGAGTGGCACGCTTCGCAACCCACAGCACGTCCGTTGGCGCTGACTTCCGCCATGCGTGTGGCGAATTGGTTCCGGTGTGGGTCCGAATGACACGAGGTACAGGCGACCGTCTGGAAATGAAAAACGGCAGTGGCGGCTTTCGTGACGTCAGTCGGTTTATGGCAGTCCGCGCAAGCGACTGCCATGTGCCCGCCCGTCAGCACGAACGCCGACTTTTGATGTTTGGCCAATGTGAACGTCGCCGGATGGAATGACTGCTCCGTGTGGCACTGTTCGCAGCGGTTCATGTAAGGGGCGCGCGCGAATTGTCCGCCGTGAATGTCCTTGTGGCAATCCAGGCACTGCTTGAACTTGATCTTGAAAAGCGTCGCCCGCCCGCGCGGCGTGTGGCACTTCGCGCATTCGACCTCCGCATGCTTGCCGCGTAACGGAAATCCAGTCGCATTGTGCTCGACAAGGGCAAACTTCACTTTTGTCTTGAAGCCATCCACCGTGTGGCAACTCTCGCACCGCCCTCCGTCGGCACGCTTCGCGAATTGTCCGTTATGTGGATCTGGCTTGTGGCAGTCGGCGCATAGATCATGCGTGACCGCCGTCTTAAAATCGGCGCGGCGATGGCATTGCTGGCAGCCAACTTCGACGTGCTTGCCGAGCAGCGGAAATTTCGTCCTGGAGTGATCGAAGGAAGCACGGAACTTCTGAGTCTGCTTCCAGCCGGAAACCGTATGGCAGTCTTCGCACGTCTGCTGCGGGAACGCAGCTTTGTGCGGATCCGCATGACAAGCCGAGCATCGGTCGAACTTCAGTCCCACGTATTTCGGCGTGCCGTCCTGCTGAGGAGCATGACACTTCTGGCACGCCACATCAACGTGCGCCCCGCGCAGGGCGAACTTCGTCTTGCTGTGATCGAATGTGTTCCGCGAACTTTTCCAATCGGTCGTGTTGTGGCACTGAATACAATTGGCGCCGAGCTGTCCCCGATGCTTGTCTTCGTGGCAGGTCACACAGCTGCGCGAAAGTCCCAGGAACGTGCGGGCAATGTTCTTGCCGGCGAGCGTCTGTCGCTCTGCCGGCACGATGCGCTGGGGGTTGTGGCATTTGTTGCAGGACAGGCCCGCATGCTTACCGTCAAGCGTGAATCCAGTCTTTGAGTGATCGTAGCTGCCGGGTGTCGGATTCCACTTCGTCAGGATGAAATTCTCGCCGTTATGTTCGGAATGGCAGCGAGCACACGCGGCGTTGCCGTCGCTGGGATTCATGATCGCCGGATGCAGGCCGCGCCGCTCGCGAAGGCGCGAAGCGATTTCGGTATGGCAGTCGAGACATCGGAAAGAAGGCGATCCGGCAGAGACTGCATGACAGCGCGTACAGCCCGAGGGACCCTCCAGGTCCCGATGAAACTTTGATAGCGGACCGGGCGAGATCTGCGCGTGCGCCACCGGCTGGAAAAGCGCGATCACGATCAGTAGCAGCGCGGCTGCAAGCAGCCCCCAGGCTGCGGCACGAAGAGCCTTTAGCGCCACAATGCGCGCTGAGTCAACGATTTGGAGCGGCCTTTGCATCGGCGATGCGCACTTCGACAGCTGCAAAGGTGCACATCAGATTCCAAACAGAGACACGGCATACAACCGCCCACGTTTAATGTGATCGTCGCGTCAACATTGCGTGATTCTTGCGCGGTGTAAAGGGCAACTGTGCTGTGATTTTCGTGCGGTGTAAAGGGCAACTGTGTTCTTGATGTGTGGCTTTGACTTATTCCGCCCGCCGCTATGTGGGTCGTCTCGACACACACCGGGGCAAAGTGAGACACGTACTCTGGAAGCATTTGCAGGTCGTAGCGCGATAGTCCTGGTCAGCCGATCATCCGTGGCAAACCCCCATTCGCAGCCATCGCTCTCCGCTCAACCTATCGTCAGCTAATTAAAATCCGCAAATGGCTCGTGCTCGGATTCTTCGCGCTCCTGCCCTTGCACGTTGCCTGGTCGGCCCGACGGAGCTGTTGACGGCCGATCGTCATCCCGATCGAAGTCACGGCTCCGTCCTGAGCGGAGATCGTTGATGACATTCTGATCATTCCGTATATGCTGCCGCGGTGCGTCGGGCGGTTGATCCGGTCGCACGCGAGTAAAATAACCGGGATAGAGCAGAACCGAGTGGTCCTCAGCGCCGCGCTGCGCCACTTCCACGATACCTTCAGTCACATATACGAACGTTTCACCCTTCTCGGTGAGCTCAACCACGAATTCAGTCCCGCGGACCGTTATGACAGCCGATGGCGTACCCAGGCGAAACGATGGAGCGTTCGAGAAACGTTTCTGCACCTTCGCCCAGATCTTGCCCAGCAAGAGCTGCAGGTACTGCCCTGCGCTCTCCGCCGGCGCCTGAAGCACGACCCGGCTGTTCGCCCTCACCAATATCTGTGACCCGTCTTGGAGGTTGAGAAGAATGGTTCCCTTCGCCGTCTGGATGACCGTTCCCGGATCCAGAAGTTGTCCACGCTCGAATCGTATCGACGCCCCCTCAGGGGACAACACCGTAACGCTTCCCTTCACCTCTCCGACAACCGCTGAACCGACCGGGATTGATGCCTCCTGTAAAGGTTGAGCGGCTGCGAACGCGCACAATGCCAGAACAAGCAGAACCAATGAGCCGAGATGAGTTCGCACACGACCAGTTTCAGCACCGCCGGGGCCATTGTGTTTTAGGTTTGGATTCGATTTGTGATAGACGGTCATTGTGTGCCCTGTGCAACTTTCGCTTCGGCCGGCGCCGCCGCAGGCAGCCAAATTTCGAACCGAACGCCACTGGCGAGACTTTGGCCCCGCACCACGCCGCCGTGTTTCTCGGCGATGCGGCGAACGAAAGCAAGTCCGAGCCCCCAGCCCGGTTTTCCGGAGCCCTTCGGCCCCCGATAGTAAGGGTCGAAAATTTGGTGCAGCTCTGCCGCAGAAATAGGCTCGCCTGTATTCTCCACGCTGAGAACCAGCCCCTTGCTGCTCGCATCACAACGGACGATTACATCCGTGCCCGGTCGACCGTATTTGATGGCATTACTCACAAGGTTCAAAACCGCGCCCCCGAGCAGGGGTGCGTCACCCGTGAACCAAACAGGCCCGGAATCGTCGAATCTGAGTTTCATGCTGCTGCCGGCGGCGAGCAGTTCCAGGATCTCAAAGACCTGGCGGACTATGTTGTCCAGGCGCACGGGGACTAGTTTCAGAGGACGCGCGCCCGCGTCGAGGCGAAGAACGTCGTGATAGCTATTGGTCAGGGCCAGCAGCCGCTTCGCTTCATGAAATATCGTCTGCGGCGCCCGTTCGCAGGCGGGCGACTCCGGATAAGTCATCATCAGCTCTGAGAAGCCTTGGATCGCCACTAGAGGCGTGCGGAGTTCGTGCGTGATGAACCCAACTGCCTCGGCCCGTGCGCGGTCGCGCTCAAGGCGCGCTCGCAAACTGCTGAGCGTAACCACGCTCCCGCCTCCGGGAGAAAGCGAGGTGGGCGGCATGGGACCAATGCGGACGGAGTAGAGATCATCGCCCAGGAAAGCCTCTCCCTCGGTGATCGCCCCGTGCGGAACCAGCGGGGCTTCGTCGCGCGGCGCCAATAGCGCTCTGAAGTTGTCGAGTGACACCGATGAGTGACCGAGCGCGTCGCAGGCCGAGGTGAATCGTTCATTCGTAAACAGCAGCTCGCCCCGTTCATCGAAAATGGCAATGAGGTCCTGCGTGGCGTGCAGCAGCGCGTTGTGGAGTTCGTATAGCGTCCCGAGTTGCGTCTGAAGCTCGTGCAAAAGGTCGAGGCGCCATGAGAGATCGGCCGTTTCGGGCGAAGGCTCTTCACCACGGCGCAGCACGAGCCACCGCCGCAGCTCCTGCAGCTGATGCGCGAGGCTGCGTTCAACAAGTATGAAGTCTGCTGTGTAGGCCACCGCGGGCGACAATATCAGTGCCAGCAGCATCGCGCCGATCGGCAGGAATCGCGACGTGACAACGAACGCCAGCAGCGAAACCGCATACATGCCTATGGCAAGCGCGAGCAACAGCCACAGCGCAGACCAACCTCGAGTCGTCAGTAGCGTAAATACGGCGACGGCGCATATGATCGCGACGAACAGCCCTGAAAGCCAGAGTGGCGACTCCTTTAGGATTCGCCCGTTGAGAATAGCGTCTACTATCTGCGCGTGAACTTCTACTCCTGGCGTCGGTAGCGCGCCGCTCAGGGGTGTCACCAGGCGATCACTGATCTCGGACGCGCCAAAGCCTATCAGAACGGGCTTCGCCCCTATGCCCTCCAGGTTGCGCCCACTGATGGCATCGGAGGCGGAGATTGTGCGAAACGCGTCCCGCCTGAATGAGATCGGAATCAGAGTTGGCGCGGCCGTGACAATGGCGCCGTCGCCTTCCGTAAAAGGAACACCGTAGGCACTGAGGAATTTCTCTGTTTGCGCGGCATCTACCGTGCGTGCCATTTCGATGGCGAATGCCCAATGTGCGCCGTCGGTTCCCAATTCCAGCGGCGGAAATCGACGGCAGAACCCATCCGTGTCCAGCGCCGCAAGTGCGTGCCCAACCCGCGCAATCTCCGCAAATTCGGGCAGGGGGTCGATCCACCTCGATCCCGTCGCCGTCATGCCGATCTTATCGACCAGCACCACCTGGCGGGCATTTGCGAGCGACTGCCGAAAGGTCTGGTCCGCAGCAGGCGTCTCCGGCTCCGAAAGAAGAATGTCGATCCCTATGACACTCGCGCGCGCGTCAGCCAGGTTACGCACTAGTTGAGCCAGCACGGTCCGTGACCAAGGCCAGCTTCCATACTCGCGCAGGCTCTCGTCGTCGATCACGACCAGCACCGGTCCAGGCGGGCGGACTGGCTTCGGCGCGATGCGGAAGAACGTGTCCGTGAGCTGTAGCTGGATCCCGCGGATCACCGGCATGGCCGAGAGCACGGCCACGATCGCAAACACGATCGCCGACAACGTGAGCGTTCTTGACCACGTTCTCCGCATTGTGAGCTGGCGGATCATCCGTTGTTTTTCACTTGCAGATCTATACCGAAGCGTACCGCTTTCTTGTATAGCGTCTTCCGCTCAATGCCGAGGCGGCGCGCCGCTTCCGACTTGTTGCCTTGCGTTTCCTTCAGCACTCGAACAATGTGCTCACGCTCCATGTCGAGCAGGCGATCGGGAGCGGGCGCGGCTCCGGCAGGACCATGAGGTGCGCTCTCGACCGCGCGATGCTGTTCCACTTCAACATCAGCGAGCGTGATCTGCCCGCCGGTGGCAAAGATGGCAAGCCGGTTGACGGCATTCTCGAGCTCTCGCACATTGCCCGGCCACGGCATCGACTGAAGTCGCTGGACGGCAACCGCCTCGATCGTCAGATTCATTTCGTTCTTGCGATTGAACTCACGCAGGAAATGCGCCACCAGCAACGGGATGTCTTCTCGCCGATCATGCAACGGCGGAATTACGATCTGCACAACGCTAAGCCGGTAGTAGAGGTCTTCGCGGAATTGACCGGCCCGGATAAGTGCGGCAACGTCGCGGTTCGATGCGGCGAGTATCCGAACATCGACGGGAATGTACTTCGTGGAACCCACGCGCCGAACCTGCTGCTCCTGGATCACCCGCAGGAGTTTCACCTGGAAACTCAGGGTCGTCTCGGTCACTTCGTCTAGGAACAGTGTGCCGCCGTGGCTGGCCTCGATCAGTCCCTGGTGAACGCGGTCGGCGCCCGTGAACGCGCCCTTCTCGTGTCCGAACAGTTCGCTTTCCAGGATGGTTTCTGTGAACGAACCACAGTTCACTGGGGTGAAGGGTTGCTCTTTTCGGCGCGAAAGGTCGTGAATGGCGCGCGCGACCAGTTCCTTTCCGGTACCGCTGGGGCCGGTGATCAGAACGTTGGCATTGCTTGGGGCGACACGCCCGATGGCCTTGTAAACCTCCAGCATGCGCGGGCTGCGACCGACGATTGCGGATTCGGCGGGATCTGGAGATTCCGGATGACGAGGCTTGCGCTCGGCTCGTTCGCGTTCCCGGCGCTCGTGTACCCGGCTAATGATCTTGTGAATATGATCAATCGAAAGCGGTTTACTCACGTAGTCGATAGCGCCCTCGGAAACGGCGCGCGCTGCGGTCTCGACACTCACATGGGCTGTCATGACGACGGCGTAGAGCGTGGGCTGGATCTCACGCAGGCGTCCGACGAGGTCAACCCCGTTCGTTTTGCCGAGATAGACGTCAATGAGCGCAAGGTCGGCAATGTCTGAGGCGAGATGCGCCTCGGCTTCATCGGCTCGAAGAAAATAGCGACATTCGTGTCCTTCGGCGGTGAAGACCGCGTGCAGGAACGAACATGTATTCGGCTCGTCGTCGACAATTATGACTTTTAATGCAGGCATCCCGGTACTCACGCTCACGTTAGATGATGCTGGCCCGGTGTTAGTAACAGCAATTTGGGTACCGCGGGGTGAATGTGGATACAGGTCCGGGTTGGAAGGACACAGGAGAAAAAGTCACTATCGGCTCCCGGCTGTGGGCTGTGGAGTCGAAAGCGTACGCTCAGCAAGCCTAAAACGCATTAGCACGCGACTGCGAAAGCACATAGCTCACAGCACACAGCCGGAAGCGCCTTTGGCATCGGGCGTGCTATGGATACGGGCACCAGCAACCCGACGCCTCCCCCGAGGCGGATAGGGCAGGGCCGGATCAACGTGGCGCATCCGGTCCTGCCCAGATTTTTTTCTCCACTTATCGTTTTGAATGAGTAATGGAGATTGTGTAGCGCCGGGTCTCCGACCCGGCGTGAACGCGGTCAGGGACCGCCCCCACACATACGCACGTTCAGCGTTGCTGAAACACAGGTGTGTCGTTAAGGAACTCAGGCCCGCCGGTGAGGACGCCTGAACTACAGTGGCGCGGCGCTACACGACATCGAATGACGCGAGGCGAACCGAAGCACCACTGATAATGGCCAGTTCGCTGCCGCCGCAATTGGCGCAGGCGAGCAGAAGGCCGGTTGGCGCAAAATCCGCGCCGCAAGCAGAACAACGGGCAGAGAGTTTTTCGGAAACGAACGTGAGAACAGCGTTCTCAGCGGCGGTACCGCGCGAAGCTTCATCGAAATGGGCCTGGATGTGCCGCGCGTCATGGCCACTAGCCTCGCCAATGATGACGGTTATACAGCGAATATGTGCGCCCAGCGGCACTTGGGCGCAGACCTCGCGCACCATCGCCTGTACCTCGGGGAACTCGTGCATGCTCAGATCCTCTCCACCCGTTCGTAAACGACCATCCCATCCTCTTGCTGGTGCAACTCGCCCGTGTGATAGCGCGGGATCGGAAGTTCGGTCTGTTTGAACTGGATGGGTGCGACCTTCTTGTCAACAATGCCCAGTGCAACCGCTACGCCGTAAATGATCGCTTCGGGGCGCGGCGGACATCCGGGAATGTAGTAATTGACCGGAACTACCTTTTCGACCGGGCCGAGAACAGAGTAGGTGTCGTACCAGATGCCGCCACCGCACGCGCAGGAGCCGATGGCAAAAACCAGCTTGGGCGCAGGCATGGCTTCATAGGCCCGCCTCAAGGAGGGCGCGGTAGAGCGAAGCGCCGGCCCCTGGCATAGCATCACGTCGGCGTGACGCGGCGAACCAACCAGCTTAATGCCGAAGCGCTCGACATCGTAGTAGGGGGTGAGGACGTTCAGGACCTCGATGTCGCATCCGTTGCAGCCGCCGCTGTTCGCGTGGTAGACCCAAAGCGAGCGTCCGAACATTTTCTGACAGAGCGTTTTCAGCATAAAGCCTCTGTAACGCCGCTGCCCTCAGCGGCGGGCCCTTGTCGACCGAAAGAACGCAAGTCCAACGCGCAACCGGAGACGCCGGTGAGGACACCGGTGCTACAGCTTCCCGGCCGGCGCCGCCGGCGCTACATTTCAATCCAGCTCGAGCTTGATGTCGTCGGCTGGTGGATCGGTGTCTAGATACGCCTTCGACTTGAAGACCCAGCGATCATGCTGCAGGTCATCAAGGCGATAACCTTTCATCTTCAGTTCTTCGAAAATCGTTGGGCCCTTGAAGCAGCGCCCGCAGCGCTGGCAGGTGCTCATGAAGAGTTCGAGGCGCTGCTGGAGATCGGCCGCGTCGTTCGTGGCGTTCTCGAATTCATGACTCATGGTGATGGCCTTCTCGGGACAGAGATCGGCACAACGCCCGCAATATGTGCATCTTCGTCCGAGGTACTTCAGAATCCGAATCTCCTGGCAGACGTCGTAGACAAGTATTTCTCGCGCAGGACAGTTGTTCGCGCAGCCCGCGCAGCCGATGCACTTGGCCGGGTCGAAGATGGGGCGTCCACGCATGCGGTCCGGCAGCGGTTCCGCCTTGGCGGGATAGGGTAGCGTGACGCGGCCCGCTTTCAGGCAGACCAGCGTTTCACCGATTTTGCTCATCACGGACATGCGGCTACCTCGTTAGTACCCGTAGGTCGCCAGAACCAGCGCCACGAAGGAAACACCCAATAAGGTTGCGAAATAACGGATTGCCTGGTCGATGCGGTAGCGGGCGTGCGTCGCGGCAACGGCCGTCACCAGCAGGACCAGCACAAGAACTTTCACCCAGAAGAGCGGCCATGCAAGGGCGAGCGGCAAGGCCGATCCCCACGGAATAAATAACGTGACGAACAGCGCGCAGTAGATGACAAGCTTCACCATCTGCGCATATTTGAACAGTGCGAGTTTGGGTCCGGAGTACTCCATCAGCGGGCCTTCCATCAGTTCGGTCTCGGCCTCGGAGATGTCGAACGGAACGCGCTGGACAAACGCCTGCAAAGACAAAAGCATGACCGCCAGAGGCACGAGGCCGGACCACGGGATCCCCTGCCCGTAGACAGAGCCGTTAAGGACTGTATCCAGGCGGAACGAATGCGTATGGATGGCGCCGACGATGAGCGCGACCGCAAACAGCGGCTCGAGCGTGATCATGCTCATCATCTCGCGGCTCACGCCGACGAGCGAGTAGGTCGATCCCGCCGCGAGCCCTGCCAGCAGCGTGCAGATACCGCACAATGTGAGCAAGTAGATGAGCAGGATGACATCGGCGCTGGAGTTCATGGGCGCGGCGTAACCCATTGGCACAAGGCACGCAACGGTCAGCGCCGCCGCGAGCGACAGATATGCCGTGAACCGTTGCATGGCGGGGCTGCTGCCGGATTCTATGTCTTCTTTGCCGAACAGCTTGAGCAGGTCGTAGTAGGGCTGCCAGATCGGCGGCCCCTGCCGTGACTGGATGCGCGCCGTCACTTTGCGCAGAATGCCCTGGCAGAGCGGCGCCAGCAGCAGTACGAGCGTCACGTTCGCGACGCCTCTAATGATGCCAAAAATCATCATGCCGTCCATGTTCACGCCTTCTTTGCCCGCGAAAGCTTCAGCAGGTGCTCCTGCGACCATACCCGCGTGGAGCCGGATTTCAGATCAATGATTTCCATGCGGTCCGTGCAGGAGAAGCACGGGTCAATACTGCCCAGCGAGATCGTCATATCGGCGATCTGCTGGTCTTTAATCATGGCCGGAACTCCCTGCAAATTCTGATAAGTCGGCGCACGTACGCGCCAGCGGCGCGGGCGATTGTTCTCGCCGGTTATGACGAAATGGTGGCTTTCACCACGCGGGGCCTCGACCGACGAGAGGCCTATGCGTCCGGCAGGGAGTTCGTCCTGCATGCTCAACTGAATCGGCCCCGGCTCCATCTTTTCCAAACACTGGCGGATGATCTTGATGGACTCGAACACCTCACGCATGCGCACGAGCAGGCGAGACCAGACATCGCAACCCGACTCGGTAATGACGTCGAACTCCACCCTGTCGTAGGCGGCGTAGGGATGGTCGCGCCGGCAATCCACATCAGCCCCCGCGGCCCGAGCCACGGGTCCGACCAGACCGGCGTTCTTCACAAGAGTTTTGTCGGCGACGCCGATGCCACGCGTACGCCTCTGGATATTCTTGTCTTTGCTGACGACAGCGACGACTTCGGTCCACTCGAATTCGAGTTTGTCGAGAACGGCGCGGAGTTCGTGGCTAAGTTCGGTCGTAATGTCCCAGCGTACGCCACCAATGACACACAGAGCATAGGTCTTCCGGTTGCCGCTGATCTTCTCGGCCATCCACATGATCGGCTCGCGGATGCGGAAGCTCTGCATAAAGAGCGTGTCGAACCCCACAATGTGACAGGCCAGTCCGGTCCAGAGCAGGTGGCTGTGCAGGCGCTCGAGTTCGAGCATGATCGTGCGGATATACTCGGCTCGCGGCGGCACGAGAATGTTAGCGGCGCTTTCGACCGACTGCACGTAGGCCACATTATGCACACAACCGCAAATGCCGCAGATGCGCTCGGCCAGCATCGGAATATCGTTGTATCCCATCACCGACTCGGCCAGCTTCTCGATTCCGCGATGCACCATAAAGCCACGGTATTCGCACCCACGTACCATTTCGCCTTCGACGTACAGACGGAAATGCGCGGGTTCGTCGAGCGTGGGATGAAACGGTCCGAACGGCACGACGGTGCAGCCTTCGGGTGGATCATCGAAGCGAAACTCGCGTGTATCGTCGAACTGGTCGGGCACTTCGTTCCAGGCGAAGTCCTTCCGCAGCGGGTGAACGCCCTCGGGCCACCCGTCAGGAACTACGAGCCGTTTCAAGTAAGGATGGCCGACAGGCTCCACGCCGACCAGGTCACGAATCTCGCGCTCTGCCCAATTCGCGGCAGGAACGACCGTGGAGATGCTGTCGAGCTTCGGCTCCTCCGGCGGAACATGCGCGAGGATGCTGCACAGCAGGTGGTCCTTGTCGAAGGCGAAGTCGTGCGCGACAAGGTAGCTGTTCGAGTAGGGGCGGTCGTCGATGCCGATGCTGATAACGTAACGCGCGTCGAGATCTCGAAAGATATATTCGCAAACGGGCAGGACCGCCGCCGGATCTATCGTGACGAACAGGCGATCGTCGCCCGGCATGTCGGCACGGCAGATGGCCGGGCCGAACTTCTCTTTCAACTGCGTGAGCCTGTCGCGAGCGATCATGTCAGCGCTCTCTCAGAACCGGTTGTTCGTTGGACTGAGGACGCGGCGCGCCGCCCAGCCAGCCGAAATGGCGCTTAATCTCACCGTAGAAGTTATGAGCAATGTAACGATGCACCTCAGCGTCTGTTGCATAGCCGCACAGCCAGGGCGGGGCAGTGCGGCGCGGCGCACTCCCAATCCTGGAAACGGCAAAGCTGCACAGGAACATAATCGCAATCAGCGCAGCGAGAATCGCAGGAGCGAACAGCGCCGTCGAATTCATTTCGCCGACGCCAGAAAGAAGTCCGCCAACCGCCGGAGTGCTGCCGGCCAGGATCACGCCGAACCCCTGCCGGCTTTGCGAGATGGCGATCTGCAGAAAACGGAAGCCTAAGGCTGGAACCACACCCAGCGCCACGCAGAAAATCGCCAGGAACCACTGTGGAACCTGCATTGAGAGTCCGACTTCGAGCGCAGCTTTCGACGCCTTCTCGATAACCAGCGCGCTAGGCCGCGAGAGAAAACTCACGCCGAAAAACTTGATGAACGAAGCAAGCGTCAGTGCGCTCGTCAGGATCGCTATGACCGCACATACCGCTAAATAACGCACACTGCCACTTCCCTGCACGGCGGCAACGAAGATCGTCCACTTGCTGACGAAGCCGTTGAACAGCGGCACGCCAGAGATCGAAAACGATGCGATCAGGGCCGTGATGGCCGTCAGCGGCATGAACTTCATCAGGCCGCCGAGTTTATTGAGATCCTGCGTTCCGGTGGCGTGAAGCATGGAACCGGCATTGAGAAAAAGCAGTCCCTTGAACAGGCCGTGGTTGATCACGTGGAATAGAGCGCCGATGAGCCCCAGCGCAGATAGCGACGTTGTCGCGGGCGAGTTCACGGAAAGCAGCGCCATGCACACGCCGATACCCAGCAGGATATATCCGACCTGTCCAATGCTGTGGAACGCCAACAGTCGTTTGGACTGCTCCTGTTTCAGCGCCTGCATGGTTCCGGTGAAGAGCGTGATCGTACCCAGCACAGCGATCAGAAATCCCCAGCGCGCCAGTGGATACTCAGATCGAGCCTCCCCGGGCACGAGCCACAGAAAATACCGCATCACCCCATAAACGCCGGTCTTAATCATCACCCCTGAAAGCATGGCGCTCATCGGCGAAGGTGCGGCCGGATGTGCATCTGGCAGCCAGACCTGACCAAAGGGCCACATGCCCATCTTGATCCCGAAGCCAGCGAGAAAGAAGGCGAACGCAAGCGCAGCCGCGCCGGGCTCAGCGGCGAGCAGCGCCGGCAGCTTCGAGCTGACCGTATCGAAATCGTATTTGAGGGAGAGGTTGTGTGTGGCCGAAACGCCGGCGACGGCGAGCAGTTCGGCACCCACCATCGTAACGGCACACGCAATCTGCATCATGATGAGATACTTGTTCGCCGCACGAATGCTCGCCGGCTTCTTCGATTCATAACGGATGAGCGCATAACCCGGCAGCGTCATCATCTGCCAGAAGATGAAGAAGAACCACATCATGTCGGTGGTGCTGAGCAGGCCGTACATGGCGGCCAGGAATAGCAGGAAGTAGGGGTAATAGCGCGCCACACCGTAGTCGGTGTAATGCTTCATGTACTGGATGGAGTAGAACGACGCAGGCAGTGCGATGATGGTAGCGAGCGTGAGAAAGATCGCGGTAAGTCCATCAACGTAGATCCGCAGCGCAAAACCAATGCGCGGCATGGCCCAGAACGCCGCCGGGTGCGCCGACGGTCCGGCAACAAGCACCTTCATAACCCCGGAAAGAATGAACACTGCGGTGATCGCCGTTACGACGAACGCCATCCATCCGGCTGCTGCCTTGTTGCGCGAAACAATCAACGTGAGCAGGGCGCCGGCGAGACAGGTGATAATCGCTGCAACGACGGCTTGTTCTGGTGTCATCATGAGGTCACTCCGGCGCCGGAGCCTCTAGTACGGGGCGCGGTTGCGGATTTCAGCAGGATGTCCTGGAGCACGTCGGCCACAATTTCAAGCGTCGCCTCTAACTTCGGCGTAACTTTGTCGCCGGGGCGAATCGATTCAGGCTGTACGCCCAGCAGCCACACCTCCCCAACGCCGTTCTCTTCCGCCCATTTAGCCAGCAGGCCTAGCGAAATCTTGTGCGTTGAGACCTGCGGGAACCGGCTGGACATCTCGTCTGAATTGAGCAGCACCGCCGACCCGGGTTCGGCGCCGACATCAACGGCGTCGAGGAATAGCACGCGATCGAAGTTGGAGTCGGCCGCGCGGCCAAGGTACCGCTCCGGAGCATTACCGGCCGTGACAACGTGAGGAAGACCGGCGGCAATCAACTGAGCCGCGAGGTGCATGCCGAAGCCGTCGTCTCCGTATTCGGTGTTCCCGAGACCGATGACACAAGTGCTGCCGCGCAAGGCGTCTTCGAGTTGTTTGCGCAGGTCCATTCGTTCGCTGACCGTAAACCGTTGGCGCGTGCTGCCACAGCGATCGCCCCAACTTGCGTTTCGTCTCGAGCGTAGCGAGGAATCCCTACCCGCCGACATCCCCGTAACGAGAGGTTTCTCGCACGCTCAGAATGACAGACCTCAACTAGGCGCCGCCCAGCGGAAGGCGCTACAAATCCTCCCCTAACTTCTTGATCTGCTCGTAGGTGAACACCGGGCCATCGACGCAGACATACGCCACGCCGATGCAGCAGTGTCCGCATTTGCCGACGCCACATTTCATGTACCGCTCGAGCGTGGAAACGATGTCCCGTTCCCTCATCCCCATCTCAAGCAGATCTTTGATCACGAACCGGAACATGACTGGCGGACCGCAGACGAAGGCAATCGAGTCTTCGACTGCGAGTTCCACCCCAGGCTTCTTGAAAAGGCTGCCTACAATGCCGACATGCGCAGTCCAAGTTGAGTCAGGCCGATCGACAGTGAGGTAGCACTCGACACCCTCACACTGCTCCCACTCGCGCAGGTTGGGAACGTACATGAGTTCGGCCGGAGTTTTCGCTCCGTAGAAGATCTGAATCCGCTTGTATTTGTCGCGATGAGCGAGTGCGTAAATGATGCACGACCGCAGCGGAATCAGGCCGATACCGCCGGCAACGAACACCAGGTTCTTACCAAAGTAGTCCTCCATCGGGAAGCCGTTACCATACGGCCCGCGCACCGCAAACTGGTCGCCCGGCCGTAACTGGTGCAGCGCCGACGTGCAACTGCCCACCTGCCGCACCGTGAAGAACGTTTCCTCTTCGGTAGGACTGGGCGGCAGTGATGTTGGGAATTCGCCCACACCGAACAGCGACACCTGCGCGAACTGTCCGGGACGGAAGCGCTTGAACGCCTTCTGCTCCGCGGGATCGGCGAAGTGCCAGTAGAAGGTCTTCACGTCGGCAATCTCGGTTACAACGCGGTCAAGCACCGCCACCTTGGGAAGGTAGACGTTCTCGCTCGGGTGCGGAATCGGCAGGTCTGGCAGCCGAACTTTTCCTGTCGCGGTGCTCATTTTGCAAGCTCCCCGGTTGCACGACGAATTGCTTCAACGACGCTGGGCATGCCGATATCGCCATGGCACACGGCAACGCAGCGCCCACAGCCAACGCACGCCATGGAGAGTTCGCGCTGGATGAAATAGTGCGCCAGTTTGCGAAAGAAACGGCGGTTGCGCCGATCGTGAACGGCGCGGCGGGGGTTGTGACCTCCGGCCATCCGAGTGAAACCGCCCAGTGCACATGAGTCCCACAACCGCACGCGCTCAACCTCGTCAGGACCCGTACGCCGGTCGCTCACCGTAAAGCAGGTGCAGGCCGGACACACGTAGGTACAGCCTCCGCATTCCATGCAGCGGTTGCCTATCTCCTCCCAGGTCTTTTCCAGAACGTCGCCCTGCGATATGTAACGGACCGTAGCCGAAAACCAGCTTGTCGTCGGCTTTTTGAAGCGCTTGCGCGTCGCCTCGAGGATCGCGCGCCGTCGCTCCACGTGCTCTTCAGTCGCGTGCTTGAACATCGGCTCGGCGAAAAGCGCTTCCCCGGCTGCGGTTCCGGCGACCGCCAGGAATTCGTCGTCGAGGTCCATCAGCTGAAGATCGAAATGATCGCGAGCTGCCGGACCGGTGTCGGTACACACGCAGAAGCACTCGTCTCCGATGTCGCGGTCCGGGTCCGTGCAAACGATGTTTACGAGAAAGAGGTTGTTGCGGTGGTTCTCATAGTAGACATCGCGAAAATCGCGGCCCAGGTAGAAGCGGTCAAGATGGTCGATCCCCGCAACGTCGCAAGAGCGAATACCGAAAATCGCGCGTTTCGGCATTTCGTACGTCGGCTCGATGCTGAACTCGCCGTTCTTGTTCACCTTGAGCAGACGCTCAATATGCGGGAAGACATATCGCTTCGGCGGATAGTTCGGATTGGGTACGTGGATCTGAATGGCATCGCGGTTCTGGTCGGTTACGCTGTCGAAGCAGGTATCGCGTCCGCGTTCGCGGAAAGGGGCGATCACCTCGTAGCCGCGTGCGCGAAGGAGATCGACGATGGCCAGGACGTCGTGGCGATCAACGATGCGGGCCTTCATGCGGTCGCCTGCCTTTCCACGCGTACGGAAATACTGTGGACACCGTCCATGCCAGGGCCAAGCAGTTCCTGTTCGACTTCCGCCATGAAGTAGGGAACGAACACCGTTCCTGCGCGAATCTCCTCTGTCACACGCGCAGTGACCGCGACAGATCCGCGCGGCGTGTAAATGCGAACCTGCTGGCCGTCGCGTACCCCAATAGCCTTTGCATCCTCGGTGTTGACCTCGACAAAACCGTTTGGGTAATCGAGCAGCAGGATGTTGTACTCGCGGCGGAGTGTCTCGCTGCGGCGTAGAAGCACGTCCTGGTTCCAGTAATAGAGCGAATGCCCGAACACGAGCGTGTACGGATAATTCTGTGACGGGCAAGGAACAACATGCTTCACCACTGGCGCGAAGGAGAACGTCGTCGTTTCTTCCGCGAAGAGCGTGGCCGTGCCAAGTGGGCGCTCCGTCGTGCAGGGCCACTGTCGTCCGTAGTGGCTGGCAAGATTCTCGTAATTTGCGCCGTTATAGAACGGGACCACGCTCGTGATCTCATTCATCACGTCGGCCGAAGTTGCGTATGACCAGTCGGCACGCATGTGTCGCGCGAGTTCCACGATTTGTCGCCATGCCGGCATCGGCCCCGGTGGCGGCTCGACCGCCTGGTTCGCGAGCTGAATTCTGCGTTCAGCGCTCGTATAGGTGACCTGCTCTTCCCCGAAGAAGACGGTCGGCAGGACGACAGTCGCGAAGCGCGAGGCTTCTGCTAAAAACGGATACTGTGCAACAACCAGATCGAATTCGGGAAGCGTGCTCTCGGCACTGCCGAACAACGCCGTCTTGACCGGGTCGTAACGGCAGAGCCAAAGCGCTTTTACCCGGCCACCAGCGCAGTCTGTGAGCACCTCTCGCGCGCCGGCTCCGCCCTTTGCGGAAATGCTCGACTTCCAGACGTGTTCGACTTCGGCGCGACCGTTCCTGTCGGCGACGGGAACGTAGCCTGGGAGCCGATCCGGAAACAGGCCCATATCGCATACACCCTGAAGGTTGTTCTGCTCTGTCAGGGCGAAGATTCCGGCCCCCGTTTTGCCGAGATTGCCCGTCAGCAGCGCAAGGTTAATGAGCGACTGAACGGTGGCACTGCCGTGCGCTTCCACCGTCGAATACAGAATTGCAGCCGACCGCGCGCGCGCAAACGTTAGCGCGGCAGCTTCAATCTGCTCGGCCGCAACCCCGCACGCCTGCGCGGCGTTAAGCAGGTCGTAATCCCTGATCGATTCAACGAACGCGTCGTAGTCGTCACAGAAGAGCTTGATGAACGTGCCGTTCATCAACCCGCGGTCGAAAATGACTTTAGCCATCGCGCCATAGAGGAGCGCGTTGGTATCCGGACGGATCTGCAGGAAAAGGTCGGCACTCTCGGCAATGCGGTTGCGCCGGATGCCGACCGAGATGAGCCGCGAGCCGTTGAGCTTGGCGCGAATCACGGCGCCCCCGATGGTCGGAAGCTTGCGGTAGAGATCTGCCTCATCCACCAGGATCGCTTCGCTCTGCGCGAGTTCGGCGATCGAATTGGTGGAGGCTGCCGCGCCGAGACAGTCGAGCAACACCGTTGCCGTTCTGTTGCAATAAACGCCGGTCCCGTGGTCGACGTTATTGGTTCCGATTACGGTACGCGCAAATTTCTGAAGCAGGTACGCTTCTTCGTTCGAACACCGCGGCGAAACGAGAAACGCTATCGCGTCGGGTCCATGCAGGTCGCGAATCTCGCGAAGACGCTCCGCTATGAACCCGAGCGCCTCGTCCCACGACACCTCATGCAACCGTCCATTGATCCGTAGCACGGGCGATTTCAGCCGATCAGGAGAACTGGCCAGTTCGTGCAGGTGCCATCCACGGACGCAGATGCGCCCCTGGTTAGTCGGGTGCGAGATGCTGGGATAGGCGCCGACAACGTGATTGCCGGAAGTCTCGAGATAAACACCGCAACCCACGCCGCAAAACGTGCAGGTCGTCAGCTTATGGGCCATGCGCACCTCTTTCCTGCGCCTTACTGAAGGCCCTTGGCCCGGAGCCCTGGTCCTGTCGCGTAGACCGCGCTTCGTGACAGCTGAGAGTTCTGCTCCCAAAGCGCCACTAACGCGCAACCGCGGGACACCTGGCTGAAGCGGTGTCGTTCTGCGGAAACGCTACTCGGAACCAGAGTCAAGGGCTGTGATTCGCATCACCGACGAACGTGAAGTAGACAACGACAGCGTCAATGCGGAACTCCGCATTTTCCGTTCCTTTGCGAGGCTGCCGGTTCGCCTCGGACACTTTGAGGTACGACGGTGCTTCCTCTATAGTGGTGCTTCATTTCAGAGCAGAGGAGAAGGCCCTTGTACGAGGCTCGAGGCGATCGCTACGAAACCATGATTTACCGTCGGTGTGGCAATAGTGGAATACTGCTCCCCGCTATCTCGCTGGGATTGTGGCACAACTTCGGCGGCGTAGACGTTTACGAGAACTGCCGCGCAATGCTGCGACGCGCCTTCGATCTCGGCGTCACCCACTTCGATTTAGCTAACAACTACGGTCCACCCTACGGGTCAGCCGAAGAAACCTTCGGGCAGATTATGAAAGCTGACCTGCGACCCTATCGCGACGAGATGATCATCTCTACCAAGGCCGGCTACGACATGTGGCCCGGCCCTTATGGCGATTGGGGATCGCGCAAGTATCTTCTCGCCAGTTTGGACCAGAGCCTGAAAAGAATGGGCTTGGAGTACGTCGACATCTTCTATTCCCACCGCCCCGATCCGGAAACGCCGATCGCGGAAACCATGGGCGCACTGGACCAGGCCGTACGTTCAGGCAAGGCACTCTACGCAGGCATCTCCAACTACAACCCCGAGCAGACCAAGGCGGCTCTCACAGTCCTTCGCGAGTTGGGGACGCCGTGCCTGATCCACCAGTTCAAGTACTCCATGTTCGTACGCACCCCGGAAGAAGGTCTGCTGCAAACCCTGCAGGACGAACGCGTGGGCGGCATCGCGTTCTCACCGTTGGCCCAGGGAATGCTCACCGACCGCTATCTCAATGGGTTTCCGGCGGACGCACGGGCCTCGAAACCGCACGGATTTCTCAAGAAGAAGGACGTAGACGACGCCAGACTGGCCCAGGTTCGCGCGCTCGGCGATATCGCACGCGAACGTGGACAGACCCTGGCGCAAATGGCATTGGCGTGGGTGCTTCGCAACAAGGCCGTCACCAGCGCTCTGATCGGCGCCAGCAAAATCGAGCAGATGGAGCAATGCATCGCTACCATCAACAGGCTCGACTTCGCTGCCGATGAGCTAGCACGTATCAACACGATTCTGAGCAGCGGGGTTCAATCAGGAGTAACCGTCTAGACGCGGCAAGCAGTGCGGCAGGATGCGTGCTGACGTCCCGGACAGGCTAAAGGGCAGATCGATTGTGGCAAATGGAGGATTGCGATCCCGCCAGGAGTTGGGCTCAACATCATCCATCTACCATCATCCATCTGCCATTTTGTTTATGCCTTCACCGACTTCGCACGTGGCTTCGCTTTCGCCGTGACGAACTGGCGCAACCACCCGAGCAGTTCCTGCGCTTTTTCAGGCCGATCGGCTTCCACCGTCAGGCGCAGAACGGGCTCCGTACCAGAGAACCGCATCAGAGCCCAGTTGTCGTTCTCCAGCAGTAGCTTAATGCCGTCAACATGCGAGATGTTGACGACCCTGTATTCACCGATCTGACCTGTAGGCGCCTCCTTCAGACGGCGCGGCACTTCAATGCGCATCTCGGGCGTGGCCGGAATACTCTCTTCATAAAAGTAGAGTCGTCCGCCGATCATGTCGTAAACGCGCTGTCGCAGTTCGGAAATCTTCTGGCCCGTGCGCGCGATCATCTCGACCACCAGGCCGCAGGCAAAAATGCCGTCTTTGCCCTTGATGTGACCGCGAATAGTCAATCCACCCGACGACTCGCCCCCGAGCAGCGCGTTGTGGTCGTCCATGCCCGCCGTGATGTGCTTGAAGCCGACGGGTGTCTCGTAGCACTGCTCGTTCATGACCTTCGCAAGGCGGTCGAGCATGTGGGTGGTCGAAAGATTGCGCACTACGCCGCCGCGCTCACCGCGCACTTCGTGTAAATACCAATAAAGAAGAACCAGGACGTCGTTTATGGAGATATATTCGCCGCGTTCGTCGACGATCGCGATCCGGTCGGCGTCGCCATCCATCGCCAGGCCCAGGTCGTAGTTGTAGTCCCGCATGTGCGATGTAAGCATGTGCAGGGCTTCCTGGTTCGGTGCCGGCGAGCGTCCGCCGAAGAGCGGGTTGTGACGTTCGTTGATGAAGGTCACACGGCAGCGGGCTTCAGTCAGCACCGTTCCCAGCGTCAATTGGCCCACGCCGTACATCGGGTCAACGATGACCTTAAGATTGGCCTTGCGAATGGCTTCCAGATCGAGCAGTGCTTCGACTGCGTCGACGTACTCGTTCGTGAAGTCGCGCTGCTCGACGATGCCGGCCTCGAGTGCAAGGTCAAGTTCAAGCTTGATGACCTCGGCCGGCGTGAGGGCGTTGCTCTCGGCCTCGATCTGTCGAGTTTCATGATCGAGCAGCAGCGAACCATCGCCGTGGAAAACCTTCAGCCCATTCCACTCGGGCGGATTATGGCTCGCCGTAAACGCCAGTCCGTAGGCGCTCCCCTTCACTGCGGTGGCGTAGGTGATCAGGGGCGTGGGCGCCGGTTCGGGCAGCAGGATCGATGGGATGTCGTTGCCGGCAAAAACTTCGGCCGACGCTTCGGCAGCCTGTCGCGACAGAAATCGGCGGTCGTAGCCGATGATCACGCCGCGCTTCTCCTCCCCGCGCCGGGTGATCTCGTTGCACAACGCCTGCGTGAGCCGTCGGACGTTATGCATCGTGAATCCTTCGCCAATGATGGCGCGCCAGCCTCCCGTCCCGAAGGCGATCTGGTTCTCTTCTTCATGGCGTCGGGGGCGGTACAAACGTTTTTGCAGGATGTACTCAGCCTGTGCCAGATCGTCCGGCGTGTTGATTCCCTGCACCTCATCCTGGTCGTAAAGCTGGTAGCTCTCCACCCGGAGACCGGAGCGGATCAGCTGGTACACGCAATCCGTGAGCCGGTACTCCCCATCCACGGGCGAAGGCGAAAGCTTGTGCAGCGCTGCGCAGATTGCCTTCGCATCAACGACATACGCGCCCACATTGAGCTCGTGAATCTCGCGAACTTCGGCCGTCGCCTCGGTGTCCTCAATGACGTCCATGATTTGGCCGGCACTGTCGCGGATGATCCGGCCATATGGCAGGCGGCGATCCACATGCGCGCTCAGCAGCGTCAGGTGCGCCCCGCGCAGATGATGGCGGTTGAGCAGGCCGCGTATCGACGCCGAGCGGAACAGCGGAGTGTCGCCGTACAGAATAAGAAGATTGCCGTCGAAGCCCTTGAGTGTATCGCAGGCCTGCAATACGGCATGGCCAGTGCCGAGCGGGGTTTCTTGAACTACGTAGTGGTACCTGTCGCCAAGTGATGCCCGCACCTGCTCCTGGCCGAAACCAACGATCACATAAAGGTCTTCCGGCTTAACCACCTGCAGAGCGTTGGCGATTACGCAGTCGAGGATGCTGCGGTTGCCGAGGCGCTCGAGAACCATCGGCTGGTCCTTCCCCAGTGCCTGTTTTCCGGCGGCGAGTACAACGGCTTTCAACGGCTTGCCCGAAATATCTCCTGACATCGACGAACCTCCAGCCCGGCTCACACAGTCGCACGTTCCATCCTCGCAGATTACTGCTGCCTGCGAAATGCGCCAGACGCAATGCTATATAGCGCATGCCAGCTCCGGTCAAGTGCAAACTTGCCCAAAGAATCCGCCCGCAATACCGCACGCACACGTTTGCCGTCGACCGTGCCCTCTACAACTCGTGGACTATGTCCTGGAGCGGGCGACGAGTCGTTCGCTCGGGCGTCTCAGCTGCATAACCGATGCCCATGACCGCCACCGGCTTGTGGCCCTCCGGGATTCCGAGCACACCTGCCACCTTGGCCGGCGCGAATGCACCCACCCAGCAGGTCGCAAGGCCAAGCGCGTGAATCGCAAGCATGGCCTGGGTAGCCGCAATCGTCGTGTCCTGCAGGGCGAAGTACTCGGCCGGCTGGTACTCACAACGTGCTGCGTTCGTGCAAAACACCAGCGCTACCGGTGCCTGTGCGATGAATTTCTGGTCGAAAGTAGCGTCGGTCAGCGCGCGAATCTGCTCGGCCTTCCGCACCACGTAGATCTCAAAGGACTGGAAGTTCCCCGCGGAAGGCGCGCACCGAGCCGCCTCCAGGATCGCCTGGAGTTTGTCCTCCTCTACAGTACGTGATGCGTACGCCCGGACCGACTGCCGGCCGCGAATCGTCTCAAAATAGTCCATCTGGCTCCTCAACCCGAAAGCGTAAGTACCAGTGGCGCCAAGTTGCTGTGCTGAAGGTCACACGCAGGTGAGAGGTCGGTTGCTTACTTAACCGCTTCGGCAGAGTCAAATGCACTGCGGGTGCGAGCACGCCCTTATGTTCAACTTCGATCACGAAACCGAGCGCCCAAAATGGAACGTGCCCATCTGCATTTCAGTATTGGGGCACGTGCTCCTGCTGGCCTTTCTCCTCCAGCATCGAACGGCCCTGATCTTTGTCACCCCTGTTTCTATCGCGCAGGGCAACGGCAAAGACTCCTATCACCTCGTCTATCTGTCTTCTTACGGAAACCAGGACTCCGAAACCACAGAGCACGTTCCGGTCGCCCTGAAATCACGCCTGTTGCAGCCTGCTCGTGCCAGGCACGAGCGTCGTCGACCCGCCCCGCCCAATTACCAGAAGGGAAACTCCGGCGACCAGTATGCGCGCGCCGGCACCCGCTACGGCTCCCTTCTTATCGGGCCCGCTGAAGGTCCGGACATCCGGCCCGCCCTGCCCGTGGTCTTCCCTGATCCGCCCATCTCCCGCTCGGAGTTCGCACCCGGCGCTCACGGGGATGTCATCGTAGAGATCACCATCGATACCGCAGGCAGAGTTGTCGATATGAAATTGCTGCAAAGCTTGGAGCCCGGCATTGATCAGCGGGTGATGGCAACTCTGAGAGACTGGCGGTTCCGGCCGGCAACAATGGATGGCATGCCGGTCGTCTCCAAGCACGACGTGCATTTTCATTTCCCCAGCTAACACATAGATCCCATCCCACGGCAGATCACGCGCGCCGAATTCCGCCGCAGACATCCGGCAGCTTCCGTTCTGCATCGACCAATCACTTGCTCAGTGCTCCGGCACCGGCCAGTTCGCGCAGCAGGTTAAGAAAGCGGGAAGTTCAAACGGCATCATCAATCCAAGCTTGCGTGAGGGTTCCATGCCCTGGACTCAAGTGTACGACCCGCTGGGCCACTGGTGGCTATCCACCTTGGTTGCCGCGCTGCCAATCGTTGTGCTGCTCGGATTACTCGCTGGACTTCGCGTCCGGCCTCACCTTGCGGCTGCGGCGGGTGCGCTGACCGCCATCATCGTGTCGATCTTCGTCTTCCGAATGCCCCTGGTTCTTGCATCCGTGAGCTTCGGTTATGGGGTCGCCTTCGGCATTCTGAAGATCGCGTGGATCGTTGTCGCCGCCGTGTATCTCTACGAGATCTCGGTAGCCACCGGTCAGTTCGAGATCATGAAGCAATCGGTTGCCGGTATCACCGCTGACCGGCGCCTCCAGTTGCTGCTGGTGGCATTCTGCTTCGGTGCCTTCATAGAGGGCGCCGCCGGCTTCGGGGCTCCCGTCGCGATCGCTGGCGCCTTCATGATCGGACTGGGTTTCAGGCCGTTCCAGGCAGCCGCGCTCAACCTGATAGCGAACACTGCGCCAGTGGCTTGGGGCGCAATCGGAACCCCCGTCCACACCCTGGCCCTTGTGAGCGGACTTCCCGAATCCGACCTCAACGCCATGATCGGACGCATTCTGCCCTTCACCGCTGTTATCGTTCCATTCTGGCTCGTCCGCGCCATGGTCGGATGGGCGGAGACCTTCGAAGTTCTCCCCGCGATACTCGTCGTCGGCGTGTCTTTCGCCGGTACTCAGTACCTCTGGTCCAACCACGTAGACAGCAACCTCGTCGACATCGCCTCCGGTGTCGTTTCGCTCATTGTCACCTTGTTGTTCCTGCGGGTGTGGCAGCCCAAACGTATATGGCGGTTCGAAGAGGAACGCGACGAGTTCGCATCAGTTCAGGCGGCGGCGAGGCCCAACCTCGTCTTGCGGCCCACCGGAACGGATCCGGCCACTGCCTTCGCGTCAAGCCCCGACGCTCCCGGCGGACCTGCGCTGGTTCCGGCCGAGGCAAGCGCCGCCCCGGCCCCGCAAATGGGACGGGTTGAGTCGATACAGGCAGCACAATCTTTGCGGGCCTCGCGATCCTCCGCCGCCTCGCGATCCGTTCCTCACTACACCGCCGGACAGATTGCGAAGGCGTGGATGCCATTCGCGATTCTGTCCATTTTCGTGCTCCTCTGGGGACTGCCCAGCGTCAAGAAGGTCTTGAACACTTACACGACGCCCGCGTTCGCGCGGGGTGGCTGGGAAGTGCCCTTCCTGCACAAGCAAGTAAACCGGGCGCAGCCGGTCGTGCCCAAACCCACTCCGGAAGCCGCCAAGTACGACTTCAACTGGCTCTCAGCCACGGGTACAGGCTGCTTCCTGGCCGCCATTGTAGCGGGCCTGCTGCTCAGGCTCACTCCGCGCAAACTGCTCGCGATCTTCGGCCACACTCTGTACCGCATGCGTTTCGCCGTGATAGCCATCTCGTTCATGCTCGGACTGGGCTTCATAACCCGATACTCCGGCATGGACGCGGTGCTCGGGCTCGCATTCACCAGAACGGGCGTGCTGTTCCCGTTCTTTGGTACGTTCCTGGGCTGGCTTGGGGTGGCGCTGACCGGCAGTGACACGTCTTCCAACGCGCTGTTCGGCAGCTTGCAACGGATCACCGCGCAACAACTGGGGCTTGACCCCATCCTCATGGCCGCCGCGAACTCCGCCGGTGGCGTCATGGGCAAGATGGTGGACGCCCAGTCGATCGTCGTGGCCACCGCCGCTACCAACCAGGTCGGAAACGAGGGCAAGATTTTCCGCTACGTCTTTTGGCACTCGGTGGCGCTCGCATCCATCGTTGGACTGATCGTGCTCGCATACGCCTATGTTTTCCCGGGCGCGGTGCCGCATGGGCTCACGTTCGTGAAGTAGGCGCGCACAGCGGCAAAGTAAGGCAACTTGACGGCCAGCGCTACGTCTATCCGTCTCTTTACTCCGCCTTGTACGTTTGTTGAGTGTTTTGCATCTGGATAGGGATGGGTGTCAGAGCTGTGGTCGAACCGCTTCCGTTGAGGTCCGCCGGATTGCGCGAACCCGTTCTAAACGAGCTTCGCACCGTGGTCGGCGAGCGCGGACTGATAACCGCTCCGGAAGAACTGCACACGTACGAATGCGACGGACTCACCAACTTCCGCGTCGTTCCCTCTGCGGTTGTGATCCCGGGTAGCGCCGAACAGGTGCAGTCAGTCGTTCGTCTCTGTTATCGCGAGCACATTCCGTTCGTAGCACGCGGGTCAGGCACGGGTCTGAGTGGAGGCGCACTGCCGGTCGAGGGCGGAATCGTCATCAGTCTGGCCCGGCTGAACCGGATTCTCGAAATCGACATCCCTAACCAGCGCGTCGTGGTGGAGCCCGGCGCGATCAATCTCGCCGTCACCCAGGCCGTCTCGGCCAAAGGATACTTTTACGCGCCCGATCCGTCCTCGCAACTGGTCTGTTCGATCGGCGGCAACGTGGCCGAAAACTCTGGCGGCGCGCACTGCCTCAAGTACGGATTCACCACCACCCACGTACTCGGAATGGAAGTGGTACTGCCAGACGGGTCGCTCGTCCATCTCGGCGGTAAAACCCTCGATCGGCCCGGTTACGACCTCGCCGGTGTCTTCGTCGGATCGGAAGGAACTCTCGGCGTTGTCACCAAGGTCATTTTACGGATCATCAAGCGACCCGAGGTCGTGCAGACATTCCTTGCCGCTTTCAATTCCACCAATGAGGCCGGCACCGCTGTCGGAGAAATCATCGCTGCCGGCATGCTGCCCGCCGCGATCGAGATGATGGACAATCTCGCCATTCAGGCAGCCGAGGCGGCAGTCCACGCCGGCTACCCCGATTGCGGCGGATTACTCTTGGTCGAGTTGGACGGACCATCTGCAGAAGTAATTGAACTCATGGAAAACGTACGCCGCATCTGCACTCAATGCGGCGCCTGGGAGACCCGCCTCGCGCAGTCCGAGGCCGAGCGGATCAACATCTGGAAGGGACGAAAGGCTGCGTTCGCCGCCATGGGCCGCATCTCTCCTAACTACATCGTGCAGGACGGTGTCATCCCGCGCACCGCGCTTGCCCAAGTCATGAGCGAGATCGAGCGCTTGAGCGCGGCAGCGGGTCTGCGCGTCGCCAACGTTTTTCACGCCGGGGACGGCAACCTGCATCCGCTTGTGCTTTACGACCGCAGTATCGCCGGGCAGGAGCAGGCAGCGGAAAAACTGGCCGGAGACATCCTGCGCCTATGCATCAGCGCCGGTGGATCCATCACGGGCGAACACGGTGTCGGCCAGGAAAAAAAGATGTATATGGCCGAGATGTTTGCCGAGCCCGACCTCGACACCATGCAACTCGTGCGTTGCGCCTTTGATCCCGACCAGCTCTCGAATCCCACAAAGGTCTTTCCGCGACCCAGGCTGTGTGCCGAAAGGCAAGGCCCCTACGAGCCGCACCCTCTCGAGAAAGCCGGTGTGGCGCAGTTCTTCTGATGTCTAGCAGGTCCATTCAAACCGCCTCAGCGAACTGGGGTGAACTCGAATCGATTGTCGGTGCGCGTAACGTGCGCGCCGCCATGTCGGAGGACTGCGTTCTCGGCGTGCAGCCGACCTGCATCGTTGAGCCCGGCACGCAGGAGGAAGTGGCCCTCGTGCTTACCTGGGCCAATGCTCATTCGCTCCGTGTTCTGCCACGCGGTAACGGCACCAAGTTGGAGTGGGGCAACGCTCCCCGCGGCGCCGACCTCGTGCTCTCACTCCGCCGCCTCAACCGCGTGCTGGAGCATGCCTGGGCCGACATGACGGCCACCGTCGATGCAGGCTGCACCGTTCAACGCCTGCAGCAGACTCTCGCCCTCCATAAACAGCGATTGTCAATTGACGTCCTTTGGCCCGAACGCGCAACCATCGGCGGGATTCTCGCCACGAACGACAGCGGCGCCCTGCGTCTGCGCTTCGGTTCTTTGCGCGACCTGATCATCGGCATGACCGTCGCCCTCCCCGACGGCACGCTCGCTCGCAGCGGCGGCAAAGTCGTCAAGAACGTTGCCGGATACGACCTCCCCAAGCTGATGACCGGGTCGCTCGGTTCGCTTGCGGTCATTACCCAGGCGATCTTCCGGCTCCATCCCAGCCCACTGGAAACACGCAGTCTCGCCTTCGCCGCACCCACGGCACAAGAAGCGAACCGTTTCATGATGCGTGTCCTCGACTCGCAGCTCGCGTACGTTGCCATGCAGCTGCGGCTTTCGCACGACAGCCAGCCAATGCTTGACGTCCTCTTCGAGGGAACGGAAGCCGGAGTCTCGGCGCAGGCCGCCCAGATCCGCGAGATGGCGCGGACTCTGCTTGAAGCCCCTCCGGAAAACGCGCCTTGGAACGCACGTGAGAAGCTCTGGCACAACGCCGAATCGGCTGTGATTGCCAGTGTCAGCGTTCTCCCGTCCGAAATTGCCGCTGCCGCGGACCTTATTGCCGCCCAGTGCGGTGCCGCCCGGCTCGAATGGTCCTTTGTTGCCCAGGCCACCGGATTACTCACGCTGCGGATTGAGGGAAGCAACCCTGACTCGATTGTCGACACCGTGGCGCGGCTGCGGGCAAAGTTCGAGTCGAAGACCGGCTCGCTCGTGGTGCGGCACAACCTCCGGGGTGCCAGCAACATGCTCGACTCTTGGGGCGACGTCGGCACTGCTTTGCCTCTCATGCGTCGCATCAAACAGCAATTCGACCCAAAAGCAACACTCAACCCAGGACGCTTCGTGGGAGGCATCTGATGCCGGCGCAAGCACCGGAAACGCACGGCAAGACCGCATTCGATCAGCAGGAACCACCCTCGAATCGACTCATCGACCAGTGTGTGCACTGTGGGTTCTGCCTCCCTACCTGCCCCACCTATGCGCTCTGGAACGAGGAGATGGACTCACCCCGCGGCCGCATTTACCTCATGAAACTTGGCCTCGAAGGCAAGGCCGTCATGACCGACAAGTTCGTCTCGCACTTCGACAAATGCCTCGGATGCATGGCCTGCATGACTGCCTGCCCGTCGGGTGTCCAGTACGAGAAGCTCATCGAAGCGACGCGCGCGCAGCTCGAGCGAAACTACCGGCGCGAGTGGTCTGACCGTCTGCACCGGGAGTTCATCTTCACGCTCTTTCCTCACCCGCTTCGCTTGCGGCTGGCCCTTTTGCCCTTGTGGGCCTGCGAGCGTATCGGGCTCCGGCGCTTCGTCAACAGGCTCGGCCTGCTTGCCTTGTTGCCCGCACGTCTGCGTGCTATGGAATCGCAGCTCCCAGTGGTAACAGGCGACGCCATCTGGTCGCGCATGCCGGAGCGAATTCCTGCCGTCGGGCGCACCCGAAAACGCGTCGGCCTCCTCCTCGGATGCGTGCAGCGCGTCTTCTTTCACCACGTAAACGCGGCGACCGCCTCGGTCCTCTCTGCGGAAGGTTGCGAAGTCATCATTCCTCGCGAACAGGGCTGCTGCGGCGCCCTCATGACTCACGCTGGACGACTGCACGAGGCTCGGGCCGCCGCGCGTGACATGATCGACGTGTTTGAGCGTGCGAAAGTTGACGCCGTCGTCATCGACGCCGCGGGATGCGGCTCGAACATGAAGGAATACAGCCATCTCCTGCGCGGGGACCCTGCCTACGCTCGCCGCGCTGAGGCGTTCGCATCCAAATGCCGCGATATTTCCGAGATTCTGGCGGAACTGGAACCACAGGCGCCGCGTCACCCCATCCCGCTCAGGGTCGCGTACCACGACGCCTGTCACTTGCAACACGCGCAGCGCGTTCGCCTGCAGCCTCGCGAGGTACTCGCTCGCATACCAGGATTAGAGGTCGTCGAGATTCCTGAATCGGCCCTCTGCTGCGGCTCCGCAGGCATTTACAACCTTGTTCAGCCCACCGCAGCGAGCGAACTCGGACAGCGCAAGGTCCAAAACATCGTGAGTGTTATGCCCGACCTGCTCGTCACGGGCAATCCCGGATGCATCCTGCAGATCTCTTCCGGCCTTCGCCAGGCGGGACACTCCATTCCCGCAATGCACTTCGTGGAACTCCTCGACGCCTCCATACGCGGAGTAATGCCCCGCGGAATTCGGCCCCGCGCGTCTGCATCGACCCATCTTGCGCCCGCCGCGTAGGGCTACTTTCGGACGTTTTATGTGTTTCGACCGATCGAACCTCACGGCCTGAGCTGCTGAATCGCCTCGCGATCTCTAACCCCCACACGAACAGTCGCACAAACCGATGATTTTGATTGGCTTGCGGCCGATGGCACAACAGATGGCATAGCTTGACGCATCAGCAGTAAAGCGGTCCAGCATCGTATGGCAAAGAAGCAACTACACTCGACTGGTGTTTCTTCCAGTCACCAGGCCAAGCTGGTCTGTTTAGAACTGCATGTAAGCAGGATGGGCCACTCGAGCTGTTGAATGCGTGAAGCTTCTCTTTTCATCGTCAGTGTTCTGCTGGGAGGTGCGTTCTTTCACTTCCGCGTTGGGAGGAAAGCGGAGGCCTGCTTCAGCAGATTGGCCAACCGGCGACGGTTATCAGTAGTGCTTTGCGCAGCGGTGTCAATGCTGCCGCGACTTGCCGTGCTGCGCTGGGTTCCGCCTCCCGAGCCGAAGATTGCCGACGAGTTCAGCTTCGTGCTTGGAGCTCAGACTTTCGCACTCGGCAGGCTCACCAATCCCGTTCCCGCTTTTTGGCAGCACTTCGAAAGTCTTCACATAAACATGGTCCCCAGCTATCAGACCATGTACCAGCCCGCACCCAGTCTGTTCCTCGCACTCGGCATCGTCACAGGTGGAAATCCTTGGTGGGGCGTCTGGCTGAGTTGTGGGCTCATGTGTGCAGCCATCTGTTGGGCCTTGCAGCCGCTCATCCGTCCCAGGTACGCATTGCTCGCCGGACTTTACTGCGCGCTCAAGTACGGCATGTTCACAAACACCGGGGATTCCTACTGGGGTGGGTCAGTCGCAGCCCTCGGAGCAGCCCTCGCGCTGGGAGCATTCATACGCCTCGTTCGCTCGCGACGCCCGGCCTATATCCCCGTACTGGTGATCGGGATCGCGTTGCTGGCCAACAGTCGCCCCTTCGAAGGCTTCCTTTTCACCATTCCGCTAGCTGTCGCCTTCGTGTACTGGATTTACCGCACCCGCCTTTTCGTTCGGGTGCTCGTGCCTACGACCGCCTTGCTTGCCGTCCTCGCGCTCGCCATGGCGTACTACAACTACCGCAGTACGGGCAGTGTTCGGACCATGCCGTATGTCGCCAACTTCGAGCAGTATCACTTCGTCCAGCCGTTTCTCGGCATGAAAGAACTTCCTGAGCCCCCCTACCGCCACTATCAAATGGCCAGACTCTACGAGAAGTGGGAAGGCGAGCCCGGGAAACTTGCCACTACGACGAGCGGCATTGAGTTCTTGACCGAGAACAAGTTCAACTACTACTACACCGAGCACTTCGCCCCCCTCATCATTCTCGCAATGGTCGGGCTGTGCTACGCGTTATGGTCGCGGCGGCACCTTCTGCTCGTGGCTACTCTTCTGTTTGTTGTGCTGGGCCTCTTCGTCGTCGTCTGGTGGCCACTCTCGTCCTATCCCGCGCCGCTGCTCGTCAGCTTCTATGGCCTGGCATTCCTCGGCTTGCGCTATGTCCGTGCGTTGCGCTTGCGCCGGCGCAGGTTCGGCTTGTACTGGTCTCGCGCGTTGGTCGTCGTGCTGGCGCTCATGTCACTGTTGTGGTGGCACGACCGTTTTCAGGACGGCAAGCGTTCACGATGGTGGTACCCCGCTGAATTTAATATTGAACGCCAGCGCATCATCCATCAGCTTGAGCGCGAAGGCGGCAGGCACCTGCTCATCGTCAAATACTCGCAATTTCACGAGTCATACCAGGAATGGGTTTACAACCCGCCCGACCTGGAACACGCCAGAGTGCTGTTCGCTCGGTCGATGGGAAACCGCGAAGACTGCCGTCTCGTGAATTACTATGCCCCTCGAAAGATCTGGTTTCTGTACCCCGACGGATTCCCCTGGCCGCAACTTATACCCATTGATCCCGCTCGGATGGATTGCACCGACCAGGAAACACCGTCCCCGGACGCAGCGCTGGCCTTGTCACGAACGGTGCCTTTTGCGACGGCAACCTTGAGAAAAAGATGACCAGCCCCAAGCACGCCATCATTATCGGCGCCGGCCCCGCTGGACTCACAGCCGCCTACGAACTCCTTATGCGAACCGGCATCATTCCGATCGTGCTCGAAAAGAGCCGCTACATGGGAGGAATATCGCGAACTGTAAATTACAAGGGCAATCGCATCGACCTCGGCGGCCACCGCTTTTTCTCCAAGAGCGATCGAGTCATGAACTGGTGGCTCTCACACCTTCCGCTCGCTCCCGAAGCAGAAGGTCACAACGGCGATAACATCATCACGTACCAGCGTCGATCGCGGTCGCTGAGCGGACTCCGCTCGGGCAACGGCAACGGGCACGTTACCGACACGGACAAGGTGATGCTGGTGCGCAGCCGCAAGTCCCGCATCTACTTCCTTCGCAAGTTCTTCGACTATCCCATAACACTCTCGCCTGCAACCTTGGCGAACCTCGGCCTCTGGCGCACCACGCGTATAGGCCTGAGCTATATGAAACGCATGGCGTTTCCGCTAAAGAATGTCGACAACCTCGAACAGTTCTTCATCAACCGTTTCGGCGAGGAGCTCTACTCGACTTTCTTCAAGTCTTACACGGAGAAGGTCTGGGGCGTGCCGTGCGATCAGATCGACGCAGCTTGGGGCGAGCAGCGGATCAAGAGACTCTCCATCAGCAGGACCATTGCCCACGCAGCAAAGCATCTGATTTCTCATTCGTCAGGCGTATCACAGAAGCAGACCGAAACGTCGCTGATAGAACGCTTCTTGTATCCCAAACTCGGTCCCGGACAGATGTGGGAAGAGGTCGCCCAAAAAATCATTGCCATGGGCGGCCATATCTACACGGATGTTTCCGTTGAGAAGCTCCATGTAGATCCGCGCACACGAAAAATCCGTTCGCTGGTCTGCAGAGACAACGAGGGCAATCATCACGAGTTCGCTGGCGACTATTTTTTCAGCACCATGCCCGTCAAGGAACTCGTGCACACCCTCGACTGCCCGGTCCCTGAACCAATCGGCGAGATCAGCGACGGCCTCATGTATCGCGACTTCATCACCGTCGGACTCCTGCTGGATGGCTTGAAGATCAAAGACAAGAACGGACATGATCCCGCCACCGGAACCCCGATCTCCGACAACTGGATTTACATACAAGAACCCGAAGTCCTCGCCGGCAGGCTGCAGATCTTCAACAACTGGAGCCCGGCCATGGTGGCCGATGCGCGGAAGATTTGGGTCGGAGTCGAATATTTCTGCAACGAAGGTGATGCCTTGTGGTCCCGCACTGATGACGAAATGGCTCAACTCGCCCGACAGGAACTCCACACAATCGGCATCATCGATGAAAACAAGGTCCTGGATGGCACTGTGCTGCGCATGCCCAAGAGCTACCCGGCCTACTTCGGTACCTACAACCGCTTTCCGCAGTTGCAGGACTGGCTTGACTCCTTCGACAACCTGTTCCTTGTTGGCAGGAACGGCATGCACAAATACAACAACCAAGACCACTCCATGCTTACCGCCATGACAGCCGTCGACAATATCATCGAGGGTCGCGTCGATAAAACCAACATATGGGCCGTGAACACCGAGATGGAGTATCACGAAGAGAACCGAGAACTGACAAGCACACCCGGAGCTGATGAAACCGCTGATCTTCCACTTCGCCGTACCGCCTGACCGAACCGCACCGTTTTACTGAACCGCACCGGTCATTGCGGCGCGCCGCTTCACCGAACCGCACCTCTCCGCCTTTCCACGGCGCCACACTACCCCCTCCAAACATCCTTACCCGAACGAGTCTCCGTCGATTCGCTGACTGTTTTCCAACGACCTTGTAGTATGCTCTATAGCAGTTAAATCTTCCGCGCGATTCGCGGAAGGAGTGCACCCAATGCAGACCGCCCGAGCAGACGGAATGCCGGCATACCGACGCATCCAAAGCGAGATTGCCACGCGCATCGAATCCGGGCAACTCAAGCCCGGCGATGGCGTCGATTCTGAACGTGCGCTTGCCCGGATCCATCACGTCAGCCTCATGACCGCACGCCATGCTCTCGCAGCGCTCGAGCGCGAGGGTCTTGTGGAACGCCGGCGCGGCGCGGGCACGTTCGTCGCTCCGCCCAAGATTCATTTCAACAAGCTCATGAGCTTCACCGAGCTGATGACGGGGCGCGGTCTCTCGGCATATTCCCGCGTGCTTTCGCTCAAGCCCGTCGACACGGAACAGGAGATCGCAGCGCGCCTTTCGCTCGCTGCGGGGTCCCGCCTGCTCAAGATCGAGCGGATCCGCGAGGGTGGCGGTGAGCCATTTGCCTTGGAAATTTGCTATATCTCAGCCAGCGAGTTCGGCGCCCTGAGCCGCCATTCCCTGGAACGCGGCTCGCTGTTCTCGATCCTCGAGCGCGATTACGGCATCGTGCTCGCTCATGCCGACGAAGAGGTCGACGCCACTGCGGCCGACCCCCACACTGCGCGCCTGCTCGGTGTCGCTCGCGGGGTTCCCGTTCTTCGCATCCGCCAAACAATCTTCTCTACTGCAGGGAAACCGGTTGTATACGTCCTCGGTCTTTATCGGGCGGACCGCCACGTCCTCAGGATTCGGCGTTTCCGCTAACTTTCCATCAGACTGCCTCTCGCCCCCGCTGTCCTCGCGGGGGCGCCTTTTTCTGCGCTCAATAAACGGGAAGCCGTACGAGCGGACGCTGGTGTAGCGCACCAGATTTTCAAGCGCATTCGTCTCCTGCGTGTGATGAAGGAACGTCCGGCAATAAAATGGGCCGACATGGGGGTGCCGGCCTCAGACAGGAACAGAGCCGATCCAATTGCCCAATGTTGGGGGTGGGCGATCGGATAAGAGGATTCTGCCTCAATCTGTAACTCTGGTACCAAATCGCCTCGAAGATTTACAGATTCAGAACAAACCCTCAAAATCCCGCAAAAATCGTTGCTCTTGGACGCCCGGCCCCCGGTTGTCTGCGCTTCGTTATTCCGGAATTTCGAAATCGCCCCGGGAAGGGTGCCGCACCCTTCCCAGAAGGGGAGGGTGCGAAACCGAGTCCATTCTTTACCGGCGTTCTAGAACCGAAACACGATTCCGGCCGAATATCTGAAGTTGTTCTGGTGTCCGGCCGTTGACGTTGACAAACCTCCCAGCACGGCGTCTGCTGCGTTGAAACGCGTGTAAAGGTAATCCACCTGTACTGGTCGGACTGCAATATGCTGCGACAACCCAAGATCAACGCCGCCGCCCAGAGCCATGCCGAACGCCGTCGCGTCGTTTACGCCCGTTGAGAATCCGCCAACAACCGGGATGCTCACTCCCGCATTCAAACTCGAACGCGCCGCACCGAAAAGAGCATGACCGAATACTGAATGATTACCGAAGCGTGCCGCCACCGTCGGCCCGAACAGGAAGTTATAGAGGTGCTGGTTCGCCGAACCCGACAAACCCGTGCCAAACGCGTTCAGCGACGCGCTCCGGTAGCTGCCGCTCACGTCGGCCGTTACGCCGAAGTGAGGACTCAAAAAGGCCGTTCCCTGTCCTTCCCACCCGTTGAAACTATTGCTGCTGCTGCGGAGATAAGAGTATCCGCCAAAAACCTCTGCCTTCGGATTGTCCTGCGCTACCACGGCGATAGCCGACAGCACAACCGCAGCCAGGATCACGAACTTGCGCATGTTTATCCTCCCCGAAGGGCGCGCCGGATTCAACCGCATGCAACGCGTGCGGACCGGGCTGGGCCCGGCGTATCGGCCAGAATACGTCCTTCAGGAGCATGAACCGCACATCTGTGTAAACACGATTCAAACAGAAAAGGCGCGGTCGGAGCCGCGCCTTTCAAACTCATCGCTACGGATTTTACTCGCTCTTTACGCGGCCCGCGCACTGCGCGAGCTATCGCGAAGCCGCTGGTTTACGGCCTCCCAGTTGATGACGTTCCACCACGCTGCAAGATATTCCGGTCGACGGTTCTGATATTTCAGGTAATAAGCGTGTTCCCACACGTCGTTGCCGAAGATCGGATATTCGCCGTTCATCAGCGGCGAGTCCTGGTTTGCGGTAGAGATGATCTTGAAGTCGCCACTCCCGCCGCGCACAAGCCAAACCCATCCGCTGCCGAACTGCTTCGTGCCGGTCTCGTTGAACTTCGCTTTGAAGTTGTCAAAGCCGCCGAACGTGCCCGAGATCAGGTCCGCAATGTCCCCGTTCGGGTTGCCGCCGCCTTTGGACTTCATGATGTTCCAGAACATCGTGTGATTTGCATGACCGCCGCCGTTGTTGCGAACTGCCGTCCGGATATCCTCCGGCACCGAGTTGATGCTTCGCAGAATGTCCTCGACCGACTTGTTGCCCAGTTCGGGATGCTTCTCGATCGCCGCATTCAGGTTGTTGACATAGGCCGCATGGTGCTTGTCATGGTGCAACTGCATGGTCTGCGCGTCGATGTAGGGTTCCAGCGCAGAGTAATCATAGGGAAGGGGTGGGACTTCGAAAGCCATGACTGTGTTCGATTCCTCCTTACAGGCTTTAATGGATGCGCCACCTGAACGGGAGGTTCCCGAAATTGCGGATTGTCCCCGCCATCCAGCACTCACTCGCAAGCCGACAAACCGAGCGTAGCCGTTCGCCTGTCGGCTGCGTCCGACAAGGCTGCACCTGCACTGAAACGCCTCCGATATCGTTACCAGAGTAACCTTGCGCACCACGGAGTTGTTCGCTCCGTTACTGTTCGATCAGTTACCCTCCTGTGAATAACCTAGCCACATCTCGCACCCCGACCTTATAAGGGAAATCCCCTTCCTCATTAGGCGTGTTTATTAACCGGAATTTCTTGAGCGACCGGCCCAAAACATGTTCTAATTCAGCTACTCACGTTCAGTTCCGCAGAGCGCTTTTCCGCGATGGAAATGTCACGCGGAAAGGTGTGCAAGTAGCAAATTCTGCGATTGCCTGGAGTGTGCGAGAGAAGTCAGTTCGCCCACCAAGGCCCCCGAGAGATCCAGCATCGCGCTGTTGCAGGCAGCCCGATGCGGCAACGTTCCGGCGCGGCGACGCTACCCCCGGCGCGGCCAGCGCAACGAACGCAGCCATCCGCAGCAGTTCAGCAGAATTGCGTTTTTGCTATGTCGTTCAAGGAGAGGCAGAACAAGATTATGACTAACCCTTCGCGCAGCTACCTGTTCAAAATCCTTCTGGTATTGGCAGCTTGCGCAACCCTCGCCCTGGCCGCTTTTGCCCAGTCGACCGTGGATGGTGCCATCGCCGGTATGGTGACGGACCAGTCCAAGGCGGTCGTTGTGGGAGCCAAGGTAACGGTGCGCAACGTCGGTACAAACCTGACCAGCACAACCACTACGGATACTCGCGGCCAGTTCCGCGTCATCCGCCTGCAGCCGGGCACGTATTCAGTGAACGTTGAGTCCGGCAGCTTCGCGCCCATGACTCAGCCCAACGTCATCGTCGAAGTCGGTGCCATCACCAACATCGACATGTCGCTCGCGGTAGCCGGTGGCAAGGAAACCCTCGAAGTTTCCGCGGAAGCCCCCACCGTCAACACCCAGCAGCAGGATTTCAACGCCAACATCAACCAGACTTCGATCAACGAACTGCCCATCAACGGCCGCCGCTGGTCCAACTTCGCCTTGATGACGCCGGGCGCCAATCCGGACGGCAACTTCGGCCTGATCAGTTTCCGCGGCATCAGCGGTCTGCTGAACAACAACACCGTTGACGGCGGCGACAACAACCAGGCCTTCTTCTCCGAGGAGCGCGGCCGCACCCGCATCAGCTACACCGTCAGCCAGGCTTCGATCCGTGAGTTTCAGGTGAACACGTCGAACTACTCGGCTGAGTACGGACGCGCTGCCGGCGCTGTTGTCAACTCCGTAACCAAGAGCGGAACCAACTCGATTCACGGCGAATTCTTCTACTACATCCGCGACAACAAGTTCGGTGCCACAAACCCGTTCACCTATCGCACCGTTCAGGACTCGACCGGCGCATACGTCCAGGAAAAGTTTAAGCCCCACGATCGTCGCCAGCAGTTCGGCGGCAACCTCGGCGGCGCTTTGATTAAGGACAAGCTGTTCTACTTCTTCAACTACGACGGCCAGCGTCGCAACTTCCCGGGCGTCGGCATTCCGTACAGCTTTGGCGTGTTCGCTCCGATGACTCTGCCGACCGACCGTGATTCAAAGGGCAACCTGCTCGGAAACAAGTCGGATCAGGCGACGCTTGCCCAGAAGATTTACGGAATCACAACGACTCCGTCGGCCGCCCAACTCGCCGTTGCAAGCACGGCGTTCAACGACGGCCTTGCCTTCGTCCAGGCCGACACCGGCGAAGTTGCTCGAAAGGGCGACCAGAACGTGTTCTTCCCGAAGTTGGACTGGGTTATCAACTCAAAGAACACCCTCACGGCCAGCTACAACCGCATGCGCTGGAATTCTCCGGCTGGCGTGCAGACGCAGCCTACCGTTACCTACGGCATCGCGACGTTCGGCAACGATGGCGTAAAGACGGACATGTTGAATCTCCGCCTCACGTCGCTGATGTCGAACAACGTGACGAACGAACTCCGCTACCAGTGGGGACGTGACTTCGAGTTCCAGACCAGCCAGATGCCGTCCGCCGTCGAGCAGGAATACGGGATGGGCACCGCGGCAGACGGACGGGCCCCCTACGTGTCAATCACTAACGGCCTGAACTTCGGCCGCCCGAACTTCCTGGAGCGCGCTGCGTATCCTGATGAGCGGCGCCACCAGATTTCCGACAGCGTGAGCTGGGTCCACGGCAAGCACCTCTTCAAGTTCGGCGTGGATGGTGACCGCAACAAGGACTTTTACTCCAACCTTTACCAGGGCGGCGGCCAGTACAATTACAGCAACCGCATCAACTTCTTCGCCGACCTTTACAACCTTGCTAACGACGTTCACAGCCGCAACTACAGCAACTACTACCAGGCATTCGGTCCACTTTCGCTCAATATGCGGACGTGGGACTACGCCGGCTTCTTCCAGGATGACTTCAAAATCCTGCCTCGATTGAACCTGAGTTTCGGTCTTCGCTACGAATACGAGAAGATTCCGATCGCGATGTATCCGAACTCGGATGTTGTTCAGACGACGCTGAACCCCTCTGACAAGAACAACCTTGGGCCGCGCTTCGGCTTCGCCTACGACGTCTTCGGTAACGGAAAAACGGCAGTGCGTGGCGGCTATGGAATGTATTTCGGCCGCATCAACAACGGTGCCATCGGCAACGTCCTGTTCAACAGCGGCGCCAATGGAACGCAGTCGTCGTACACGTTCTGCGCGACGGCTTCGAGCACCTGTCCTCAGGGCCCGGGTTTCATCGACGTGCTTGCGAGCACTCCGACCGGTGCGGCAAGTGCGAAGTCAATCGCGTACTTCGATTACGGCATGCAGACTCCGCAGATCCACCAGGCGGACTTGATCATCGAGCAGGAAATCGCGAAGAACACGGTGGTCAGCGTCAGCTACCTGATGAGTCTCGGACGTGAGCTGCCTCAGTTCCTCGACACCAACATCTCCCAGACTTCAACGGCCGCAGCCTGCAAGACGCCGATGGTCCTGGGCACTGACGGCATCTGCCGGATCACTTACGACGTCGTGGGCGGCCCCCTTGACGGCGACCAGTTGACGACGCCCTTCTACACCGCCCGCCCCAACACGAAGTACAGCAAAATGATGGCGGTGCGCAGCAGCATCAACTCCAGTTACAACGCGTTGGTCGCGCAGTTCAACCGTCGCATGACCAACGGACTGCAGTTCAACCTGAACTACACCTGGTCGCACGCCATTGACAACGGCCAGAACTCGTTCACGCAAACTGCTTCATACGCGAATGCGTTTGACCCGTTCAACCTCGCTTATGAGCGCGGCAACTCCAGCTTTGATCTGCGGCACAAGTTCAACGCCACCGCCGTGTGGCAGCCGCAGTTCTTCGCGCACAACACCGGCGTGGTCAAGGCGGTGCTCGACGGTTGGAGCCTCGCTCCGGTTATCACGATGGCCAGCGGTCGGCCTTACACGGACAGCGTCAGCGGCAACGCTTACCTGGCCTTCAACAGCACGTCCTCGACGTTCGGGGCGGCGGGCGGGCTGAATGGCGCCGGCGGTAACTACCGCATGGCTCCTTTCGTGTCGCGCAACGTGTTCCACTTCCCGAACCTCTACAACACCGACCTGCGCATCTCCAGGAGCTTCAGGCTCACGGAACGTCAGAAGCTCGAGTTCCTCGCGGAAGCGTTCAACCTGTTCAACCGTCAGCAGATCACGGACCTGAACAAGACGTTCTACCGCACAGCAGCTCCAGCCGCCGCAAACGGCTTGCCGCTGCTCAACTACGACTCGACGTTCGGCTCCTACAACCAGGCTGGCGCGACACTCTATCGCGAACGCCAGATCCAGTTCGCTCTGCGTTACTCGTTCTAGTCTGTTGTAACGTTTCTCCTGTGGGACGGGGCTCTGCCCCGTCCCTTTTTACTTTGCACACTTACGTTGCCGAATACCGCTTTCCCAGCGCCTTCCCACCGCATCCTCTTATACGTGCCTGTCTCTCGCATCGCCGGCATTGAGATCACCAATCCCACGCGCGTCGTGTACCCCAATCATCAGTTCACAAAACTGAACGTTGTCGAGTACTACGCGCGCGTTGCCAAGTTCATTCTGCCGAACCTCACGGACCGCCCCGTCACGCTGAAGCGCTACCCCGACACGACCGTGGGTCCGGTCTTCTACGAGAAAGATGCTCCCGAGTTCACGCCCTCATGGGTCAAGACCTTCCCCGTCGCTCGCCGCGGCGGCGACGGCGACATCCACTACATCGTCATCTCCGACGAACGCACGCTCGTGTGGACAGCCAGCATCGGCACCCTCGAGATCCACCCCTTCCTCGCCCGCAGCGCAGACATCGAAGCCCCGACTGAGGTCGTCTTCGACCTCGATCCCGGTGAGGGCGTAAACATCGTCGGCTGCGCCCGCGTCGCGCTGCTCCTGCGAGACCTCCTCTCGCAACTGCAACTCGATTGCTTTCCCAAAGTCTCCGGCTCAGCCGGAGTGCAGGTTTACGTTCCACTGAACACGCCCGCCACTTACTCCGTCACGCAACCGTTCGCCCGCGCCGCCGCGGAATTGCTCCATCAGCAACATCCCGAACTGATAGTCTCCGAAATGCAACGCAGCGAACGTCGCGGAAAAGTTTTCATCGACTGGAGCCAGAACGCCGATTTCAAGACCACCATAGGTGTGTACTCGCTCAGGGCCAAGCGGCACCGCCCCTTCGTCTCGCTTCCCGTCACTTGGAACGAACTCACCGCCGCCATTGAGGCCAACGACTCCGGTCCACTTTACTGGTATGCCTGGGAGGCCCTTGATCGCCTCAATCAGCTCGGCGACCTCTTCTCCCCGGTCCTGACGCTGAAGCAGGTTGTTCCGCAGACTTTCGTCGAGCAGATCGGCGCAACGGTGCCCCACGTTCGCGCAGCTAACGTTGGTCCGTCTTCCAGACATAAGAAGACCTCGACGGGTGCTCCATCCTTCGCCAAGCGAAAGGTGGGCGTTTCGCCGAAGTCCCACGATCTGCCCCGCTCCAGCGCCCAGGGCGGCCGCCGCCGTTTCCTGTTGCGCGCGGCAACCACTGGGGTGCCACGAAGGGAGAGTGCGCTCGCAGCAGGTGTCCCCCAGGAACTCGCCGTCGAGCGTGACGATGACTGGCGCTGCTGGTCTCTGCCTCAGGGACTCCCGGCCGCCCGCACCAAAGCGCGTGCACAACAGTCCACCTTCTGCATCGCCGACACCGAGTTTGATCTCATTCTGAAAGGCGTGCACCATGGCGTATTCCCCGCCGGCGTCCTCGACATCGGCACCTATGAACTCGTCGAAGGAAATCTTGCGGGCGACTACGCGCACCTCTACTTCACCGGACTGAAGCTCAAAGGCGACCTCTATCTGTTGCACCCGGAATCTGCCAGCCCAGACTGGATAGCCAATCGCGTCTTCCTGCCCATCGCCCTGTCGCGACGCAAGGACGATCGTGCGGCGTAGCGCCCCGGAAGGTCGACGACTGAAGCTGATGGCTGTGTTATCCCCCGCCTTGCGGGAACTCTTTTCAACCGCTCGCCTTCGCGTTATCTTGTCCTGCTCACCCCGGAGGTGAACTGTGCTGAAGAGTTCGCTTTGTGTTCTGTTGTTGCTCGGCATCTGCTGCGGACAAACCACAACCGCTTCCACCGCCACCAAGCTCACGCCCAAGCAGGAACTTCTGTGGCAGAAGATGTCCGAACGCATTTCTCGCATCGCACAGAGCACGGACGGCGTTCTCGGCATCGTTATCAAAGACCTGACCAGCGGCAAAGAACTCGCCCTCAACGCCGACGAACTCTACCCTACTGCCAGTTCCATCAAAATCGCTGTGCTCGCCGAACTCTACCGCCAGTCGCAGCAGGGTGGGCCGGGCAAGGCAAAGCTGAGCGACATCTACGTTGTCAACGCGGCTGATCTCGTACCGGACAGCTACATCATGGGCGGGCTCACGCCGGGAGTCACTCGCCTCACCAACCGCGACCTTGCCACAATGATGGTGGCCGTCAGTGATAATTCAGCCACTAACATCCTGATAGATAAGGTCGGCATGGAAAACGTCAATGCCATGCTCGATTCGCTAGGGCTCACCCATACCCGACTCCGCCGCAAGATGATGGACATCAAAGCCGCGCAGGAAGGACGCGAAAACGTCGCCACTCCGCGCGAACTCGCGTCCCTGCTCGAGCAAATCTACGCTGGAAAGTCACTTAGCAAAGAGAACACAGCCGACTTCTTCAAGCTCCTCAGCACGCCCAAAGACAGCAGCATCCCAAGGCTTCTTCCCGATACGCTGCAGATCGCGAACAAGCCTGGCGAACTCGCGGGAGTGCGCAATGATGTCGGCATCGTATTCGTAAAAGACCGCCCGTTCATCATCTCGGTCATGGGTACCTATCTTCGCGACGAACGCGCCGGCGCTCGCGCCATCTCGGAAATCGCACTCGCCGCCTACGAGTACTTCGACATCGTAGCGGCAGCATCCGACTTGGGCCGAGTCATCTCGCCCCTGAACAGCCGGTGAGGTTTTACAGCCTCGCGTGCCAAACACTCGGGCGGGACACGCTCAGGCCCGCTCGCCTGTTCTGCATTCTTGTTCCGTTTGGCTTTATCCATTTACTCCGTGCGGATCCGTGGTTGCTTTGCTCCGTGCAAATCCGTCGTTGCCGTTTTTGCGCTACAATTCCTGCCCCGGACGGATTAACGAGGGAGGTCCCATGATTACGGCATCCCAGATTCGGGCGGGAATGGCGGTACGTATCGAAGGTCAGGTTTATAAGGTGCTGCACGTCGACGTGAAGGCCGGAGCAGGACAGCAGGGCGGCACCGTCAAGACTCAGTTGCGGAACGTCGAAAGCGGCAGACTTTCGGAGCCGCATCTCCGGCCGGACTTGCGCATTGAGGACCTCGCGATCGACCGCCAGAACATGGAATTCCTCTACGCCACGGGCGGCGAATACGTCTTCATGAATCCCGACACGTTCGACCAGGTCGAACTCCCCGCCGCCGTGCTGGGTGAGAGTGCGCGTTTTCTCCGGGAAGGCACTCGCATTCCGGTCGAGTTCTTCGACGGCGCGCCCATCAGCGTCACCTTTCCTGAATTCGTGGAACTCCGCGTGACCGACACCGCCGCTCCCGCGCATGGCCAACAGGACAGCAGGTGGAAGGAAGCTACGCTTGAGAATGGCGTGCAAGTCATGGTTCCATTGTTTATTGCTCAGGGCGAAATTGTCCGCATCAACGTCGAGACCGGTCGTTATCTCGAGCGCATTCGCGAGAAAAAGAAGACGGCCTGAATTTCGTATTCCCGGAGCCTGGCACTTCATCTGACGTGACCGCCTCTGCGATCACCCGATCTGACCTGTCACTTATGCGCCACGCCAGCTTTCGTTTCTATGCAGAACTCAACGACTTCCTTCCACCTTCGCGTCGTGGCGCCTCATTTGGCTACGCGTTCCAATTACCTGCAGCTGCGAAGGACCTCATCGAAGCCATTGGTATCCCACACACGGAGATTGACCTGCTCCTCATCAACAACCGCACGGCATCGTTTGCTGACGTAGTCAACGATGGAGATCGTATCGCCGCATTCCCCTTCTTCCATTCTCTCGATGTCTCGAGGGATTCCCTTGTGCAGCCGCCTCCGCTCGATAGCATCAGATTCGTTCTCGACATCCACCTCGGTCGCCTTGCCGCGTACTTGCGGATGGCCGGCTTTGATGCGCTGTATCCGAACGACTACCGCGACGAGGAAATTGCTGCCATTTCCGCGCACGAGCACCGTGTCCTGCTGACCAGTGATCGCGGCCTGCTGAAGCGCTCGACGGTCACGTACGGATACTACGTGCGTTCGCGTGAACCGCGACGGCAACTCCACGAAGTGATGCGTCGTTACGAACTGCTCGACCGCACCGCCCCATTCACCCGCTGCCTCGAATGCAATGCTCAGCTCATTCCCGCTGCAAAACAGGAAGTGTGGGAATTGCTGCCGCCGAAAACACGCGAGCTTCACACTCATTTTCTGTCCTGTTCGCAATGCGGACGCGTTTTCTGGAAAGGTTCGCACTACGAACGCATGCAAAAGCTGCTGGACAGCGTCGCGCGCTAGTGCTGACCGGGTAAACACGTTTCGCCGCAGGCCGCAAAACCTGTTGTCTTAACACCATAGGATTACCAAGAAAAAGAACATCTGCTACGTGCGATTCTTGGTTCTTCTGCCCAACCTCAACGCCGTTCACACTCATCTCTCTTCTTGCAAACACAAAACAACAACATAGCCGCGGGTCGGCCTTTTTGGCTGAGTTGGGAAGAGCGTAAAGCCGTTGGGGAAAGCCCGCACCCAGGAAGTGATAATGCGGATATGCCTTGTTACAAGTTTTCCTCCGAGCCATGAGCGCCTTAACGAATATGGATATCATCTGGCCAAAGAACTGCAACAGGACCCGATGCTTAGCCTCACGGTTCTAGCCGACGAATTCTCCGGTACCGGCGAAGAACACGCTGATTTCGACGTGATTCGCTGTTGGAAACCCAATTCACTGTCGAATCCAGCGCGCCTCCTTCGCGCCTTCCGCGAGACCAAGCCCGATGTTGTGTGGTTCAACAGCGTGTTCTCCAGCTTCGGCACCAGTGCGGCGCCGGCGTTTCTCGGACTGTGCGCGCCCGCTTTGGCTCGCGCCGCAGGCTACTCCACGCACGTTACTCTTCACCACCTGTTCGAAGGCATTAATCTGGCCGACGCCGGCGTCAAGCACCCGCTGCTTTACAATCTCGGTGGCGCGGTCGCCACACGTCTGTTGCTGTTGGCCGACTCTGTCACAGTTCTGCTCCCGGCCTACCGCCGTACTCTCATCCAGAAATACAAGGGACACAACATTCACCTTCGTGCCCACGGCGTCTTTGCCGGAACTCCGCAATATCCCGATTTCTCTCAGCGCGATAATCCTGAGCAACGCATTCTGGCATTCGGAAAGTGGGGCACCTATAAGCGGCTTGAGATACTCATCTCGGCTTTCGAGCGCGTTGCGCGCGAAATGCCAAATGCACGTCTCGTGATTGCCGGCGAAAATCATCCGTCAGCGCCGGGATACGTTGAGTCGATCGCCGCCCGCGTCAAAGACAACCCACAGATCACCGTCCGTGGCTATGTTCACGAAGACGACATCCCGGACTTATTCAACAGCGCCAGCGTGATGGTGATGCCTTACACCTCAGCCACCGGATCCAGCGGCGTGGCGCACCAGGCCTGCCAGTTCGGCGTGCCGATTATTTCCGCCGACATACCCGATTTCTTTGACATGGCAGCCGAAGAACACATTGCCATGGATTTCTTCGAACGAGGTAACGCCGGCAGTCTGGCTGACAAACTTGTCACCGTGCTGGCAGACGACCTGCGTCGCAGGGAGATGGCGGAGCAGAATTTCCATGCCGCCATGCGAATGACCATGCCGCAGGTGATCCGCCAGTATGTTCGTACCTTCGACTGGCACCGGGCCGCGAGATTCGCAAATGTCCCTCGCTTCTCCCGCTTGCGCCATTACACCCCGGCGTGGTCGAACATCTCGGGTATCTCGGTCAATCTGCCGCCTAGGCCCGCGCTGGTGCCCATCACGGCCGTCGCGAATACCATTTCCACACTGCGGCCTGAGCTTGCACCACCGCTCGTCAGCAGCACTGCCCCGGTCCCCGCTCCATCGCATGGCTTGCGGAACGTCCGCCCGTCGCGTTCGCCCGCGTCCGGAAGACGCCCCCCGCTCACAATGCCAAAAGAAGAGGCTGCCTAGTGCAGCCTCGCTTGACACCCACTCTCTTCAACTCACACTAGGGGTGCGTCAGATATTGCGCCTGGGGGATAAGCTCCATGTATATCTCACGCGGGATATCTGTCTTCCAGTGCCCCGTGACTTGCGCCCAGCCGACAACGCCCAGAAACAGCACAGCGATTCCTGCCGCCAACGCCCACGCCGGAACTTTGCGCCAGTTTGGCCTCGTTCCCGGCACGAACATGGTCATGTCCAGTGCTCCCTCCGCCGGGCAGACGGCGACGCACTCCATGCAGGCGGCGCACTCGGCTGACTTGATCGTCACCAGCTTGTCCACCGGAAGCGCGGCCGGGCACGCCTTTGCGCATTTCGCGCAATCGATGCACGCCGCTTCATTTCGCCGGATGCGCATCGGGCTGAACAGCGCGGTTATTCCCATCAGTGCACCGTACGGGCACAGATAGCGACACCAGAAGTTCTGCACAAAAAGCGACGCCACCACCAGTACTGCGATCGTGATCACACCAGTCGTGCTGAGAAACCGGAAAAAATTCAGCATCTTGACGTCCGCCACCAGCCCGTACGGCCCCTGCAGGAAAGTCAAAATGCTCTCGACCGGCATGTGTGCCACGGCGTAAACGAACAGTGAAAGTAACAGATACTTCAGTCCGCGCAGCGGAATGTCCGCTATTCGCGGTATCCGAAAGTTGCGTCCAAATACCTTTCGGCCGAGTTTCCACAAGTACTCCGACACCGTTCCTACCGGGCAGAGCCAGCTGCAAAACGCTTTGCGCAACAGCAACGATATGACCAGGAATGACACCAGCAGAAACAGCCCCGAAGGATGCACTTTCGGCAATTCGCCGGTCAGCAGTGTGGCTTTCAGGTTCATAAGCGCGGCGATCGGCAACCAGCCTTCCACGCCCGCCGGACGCGCGACCGCCGTTCCCTCTCCGCCCTTTTCGAAATAACGCACGAAGAAATAGAACTGCACGCCAATCCATGCGTTCAAAATAACGAACGCTACCTGGAACCCGCGCCGCAGCTTTTGCGAGTAGTCCCGGTCTGTACGCCGCACCAGCTTCTTTTTTGCCGTCCTGGTATCGGGCTTCCCTGTTGCTGCAAATCCGTCGGAACTTGGCACGGTGGGCTCGGCTGTGATCGCCTCAACCTGAGTGTCGAAAACGCTCTGCGCTGACATAACTATTTCAGGCTAAGCAACATGTCGGGGCAGCAATATGACTTACGTCACAGCCCAGATCCGTTTAGCGGCGGAAGAGCTTTTCGTACTAACTCCACCTAACCGCCGCATCCAGCATGCGTCTAATCACCAAGCGTGTAACTTCTGCCGAGGAATCCGGAATCGCAAATGTTCAGGCTTGTTCTCAGGCTTTCTCTCGTCCTTTTAGTGCCACTCACGCTGCACGCGCGCTCGGCCGACGTCACCACCCCGCCCGCCGCTCGCGACCTGAAAATTCCCCTGGTCGAACCCGCTCCCAGGCTTGAGGACTTCCTCGACATGGAGCCCAATTCCGCCTTGAAACACCGAATGGCGAAGCTGGACCGACTCGTCCAGCGCCGCCCAAAAGACGGTGCTCCTCCCACCCAACGCACCGAAGTCTATCTCAGCTACGACCATAAAAATCTGTACGCCGTCTTCGTCTGCTTCGACTCACAACCCGGACTCATCCGCGCACATTTCGGTCGTCGCGAAGACATTCTGGACGATGACACTGTTGGGCTGTCGCTCGACACCTTTCACGACCAGCGCAAGTCATACCTCTTCGGCGTCAATCCCTATGGCATTCAACTCGACGGCGTCACTGCCGAGGGCCAGAACGACGACTACAGCTTCGACACCCTCTGGTACTCGCGCGGACAGCGTACGGCCCGCGGCTACGTCGTCTGGATGGCGATTCCTTTTAAGAGCCTCCGCTTCCGGAGCTCCGACGTGCAGACCTGGGGAGTCGCCGTGTCGCGCGACATTCCGCGTATCAACGAACAGGTCTTCTGGCCATACATTACCGACCGTATTGCCGGTTTTAACCAGCAACTAGGCACGATGACGGGCCTCGGTGACGTCTCACCTGGCCGCAACATTCAACTCATCCCCTACGGCCTTTTCCGCAACTACCGCGACGTGAATGCGCGCGATCCGGAGACCCCGCGTTTCGATCATAAGCTGGCGAAGCTCGATGCCGGACTCGATTCCAAGTTCATCATTCACGACAGCCTAGTGCTCGACACCACCATCAATCCCGATTTCAGCCAGGTCGAATCCGACGATCCGCAAGTTACCATCAACCAGCGCTTCGAAGTCTTTTTCCCCGAGAAGCGCCCGTTCTTCCTCGAAAACGCCAGCTATTTCCAGACACCCATCCAGTTATTCTTCACCCGCCGCATCATCAACCCAACCTATGGCGCGCGGCTCACCGGCCGGCTTGGCAAGTACACTCTCGGACTCATGATGTCCGACGACCGAGGACCAGGCCGCTTCGTTCCCACGTACGACGCTTCTGCCGCTGACCGTGCTTACTTTGCCATCGGCCGCGTCGCGCGCGACTTCGGCGATCAGTCCAGCATCGGGCTGATGTTCACCGACCGCGAATTCAACGGCGCCTTCAATCGCGTCGGCGGCATCGACTTCCGTTATAAGCTCAACTCCCACTGGGTCGCCAGCGGCCAGGCTGTCGAAAGCTCAACCCGCTGCGACTATTTCACTGACTTCTGCACTCCGGGAACCTACCTCGCCGGCCCTGCCTTCGAGTTCGATCTCGACCGCTCGTCCCGCCGCCTTACCTATAACCTGCACTACCAGGGACGCAGCACCGGCTTTCGCACTCAGACCGGCTTCGACCCGCAACCCGACATCAATTGGGTCAGCACGCGGATCGAATACGCCTTCCGCCCCGAGGGCAAACACCTGCTCAACTGGGGACCGCACTTTGAGGCCTACCGCAACTATGATCACAACGGCACCGTCCTCAATTGGGGGTACACGCCGCTCGTCTTTTTCAACCTTGTGCGACAGACCAAGATTGACGTCGGCTACGCCGAGGAAGCCGAAACCCTGCGCCCCATCGACTTCCCCATCCTCACCCGCAATGTCGAGTACGTCCGCAAC